>NZ_JBGOOM010000004.1:0-221564 GCF_041439575.1 Vibrio sp. 5S239
GCACGCTGGGTTCTTAGGGAGACGGCACTTGGTAACAAGTGTCGTCCACCCGACACTTTCGAGTTAGAAAGTGCCACAGGTAAAAATTTAATCCGAGAAGCTTTTGGACAAAAGTGAGCTAGAGTATTCTTTCAGATCTGATTACATCGATGTTAGAGAACTGGCAGATCACATCCTGACCTGACTAATCCGACTTACGCCTATATTCACTTATATTCGTGACATCTCCGTTCAAAGAGGAGTCATCAAGTGACTTGATTACCTCCTCTCTTTCATTAATCGGTATTTTAAAGAACAAAGCTGTTACTGTTTGATGATACTCAGACTGATATTCTTTTAGGGTCTTTTTTGCTTGATCTGCATCCTTCTTATAACGGGCACCCTCGGCTTTTAGCTCTCTATTTGAAGCCTCCAGTTTATCAACCTTTTCAGTCAAGCTCGCCACATCATCTGCACTATGGTTGTTGTTAGAACTAGCTCCCTCTATCACCTTCACAATATCAGGGTGATGACGAAGAGCACCAGCAGATAGTCCTGCTTCCTTTTCAACATTTGACTTATTTAGTTTTACAACTGTTTTGTTTCTCAATTCTTTGTGCGTGTAGGTTTGCTCTTTAATTCTAGAGATTGCATCGAGCAGCGATTTACGAGAAGCATCCTTATTACGTGCCATACTTACCTCTATATGTTTTTTACTGGGATCAACTGAACGACATCATCAGGTATCTCAAAGGCTTCAAATGGGAAGTGTAAATCAGACATAATTTTCTCTGCTGAGCGTATATCCATCACAAACTTCGAAGCTGAGCTACCATTTAACTCCCCTGATGCCTGCAAAGTTAATAGATTTCTCATTGCTGTCATTCGTATAGACTCCGCTTCGCTTGCATCTTCAATAATATCCCAGCCACAATCAGTACATTCTGAAAGATCAATAGCAGCTCTCATTGCGCACTGCCTCTTTGTACAGTACATACCCTTTCCAACGGCATGGACATGTACCTTGCCAGTTTTTATTTCCTCTTTCCAAAATCTAGCCGCAAGCTTCCTATTATTGACCCCTTGAACAAAGTAATTTTCATTCTCAATAACTTCCTTCAAAAGACTTTTACCTAATCCCCCTGCCAAGCGTTCTTTGTTTGCTAATTTGTTATAGGTACGAGACAGAATCTTAGCCGAACGCTCTACTCTTTCTTCTTCAATCTCACCATAAATTTTCTTAAGTGAGTGTGCATTTCTTGCGTACCAACGTGTCATAGCTATGGATATGTGACCCAACTGTTGCTTTAACTGTGGGAAGTCCATTAACTCAAGACCAATCAGGTAGTATGCGAAACTTCTTCGACATTGGTGGTTTGTATAAGGAAAGCTATCACCGACTTCAGGAAGTCTGCTATGTTCTGGGTTAGATGCTCTGAGGGCGTCTAAATCATGAGAGTTCAAAACAAATATATCTTTATGTACACGCTTTACAGTATCTCTAATTGTTTTTCCTAATCCAACTTTCTCAATAGGTCTTGGGTGGTACACCTCTGTTAAGGCAGCAAAGAATATACTGTTAGAGCCTTCCTTAAAGCGCTTACGATAAGGTCGGTGAATAGCGTTGAGAACATGAAAAGCCCGAAAACCTGTCCGATTTGTTATAAAGACGTCATCAGCGGTTTGAGAATCTAGAGTCAACTTTTCCTGCTTTGTTGTGAGTGCATAAATGGTATTTGCTCCTATTTTTATGTGATCCTGAGCACCATATACGGGAGACAATCCATAAAGCTCACTAATCCTCATACCGCTTAATGCCATCACTAGAAAAGCAGCAGAAGCCTGTAAATTACGAATATACTCAATAAAAATAGATCGCTTATTGAAATACCGAGAACCAACTTTTACAGCGAAATCGTTCCACACAGCAGACTTATTACCATTGTAGCTGCCACTAACACAACCCAGCCAAGTGTCGCCCCAACGGTCATCTTCCTGATTATCAACTAATAAAACCCCATGAGACTTAAAGTACCTCTCTATTACTCCAACTCTAGATTTATCAGCTATTACTGTCGATAGATCTATTGCTCCTGAACGAACCTTCGCCGTTAAATCATCTTTAATCCGCTCAGAATGCTCAAGGTAAGTTTCAATCGATTCCTCAAGATCTAATCTATTTTTGTATGCTTCACTGATTTCAGAAATAGCACAATTAACCATTTCAAAGTAAATTCTGAATGGGATAGCAAAGTGTTGATCAGGCTCCGCCGATGGCAAGCTAAAATGCTTCGGCTCCAACGATTTATTTATCTCGATCTGGATAGGTAATGGCTCTTGGCACTGAACTAACCTGTTAATCGCAGATAATACTTTATTACCCTTATCGTTAATGTTCAGACCGTTCTCTTGCAGTTGAAATATGGCATCTTCATCGATATCAGAAAAGCTAGTAATTCCAATTTCTGTAGCGTGTTTGGCTATCACTGTGAGCTTGCTAACCGTATCAACAATCGATAAATATGAGTATTTACCATATTCTGTCAGCAGCTCCACAGCAGCAAAACACTTGATTTCATTACGTATATTTCTTGGTAAAATATAACCATCAAAGCCTTTCTTTGTTGAATGGTTGAATAGCAGGCGATTTGTTTGATAGCCGTCACCTATCTGGCTTAACTCCCATATATTTTGCTCAAACAGCACAGGAAATTCAGAGTCATTAATTACAGCAAGAGACTCCAACTCATCCCAATTACCACGCTCAATTGCTGGCAAAAGTACATCATCAACATAATCAGTATCGATATCTTCAACAAACTCTTCAAAGCTAACTTTTGCGCCACTCGCTGTTTTAATAGTTTTCATAGAGCTCCCCTGTCAATCTACGCATACAAAAAATAGCGACCATTCGCCTCAAGCAAAGCCTCTGCTTCTTTCAGAACATTTTCTGATATGTTTTGAGATACGATTTCTTCAAATGCCTCGATTCGCTCTTCCAACTCCTCATTTTCAGGATGAAGATCAGCAGTATCAATTAGTGACTCTATAAATGACAAAAGTTTATATACCTGATTAGGTTCATCGACCAGTTTGGCATTGAGGCACTCATGGCATTTATCAAATTGGTAGCAATGGAGTTTTGATGAATCATCTATGACTCCCATTTTTTTTGCTGCTGCCTGAGCTAGCCTATCCTCTTGACCTTCGAACTCTGGCTTACCATCACAACATGTGCCATTGGGATTACTAGGCTTGCCTCTTTTCTTGTATTCGTCAAAAGAGAGCACTTCAACCTTCCAAGTATCCCTAACCTTTTGCTTTGCCTCTTCAAGCTCCACACCTTTAATAACCAGCTCAATTACATCTAATGCTTGTGCAATAATCTCATTATTTAGCCCCTGATGACCGTTGGCATAATGTTCTTCGAACACTTTTTTAGAGTTCTGGAGGACAGTCATAGCTGTGAGTTCAGAACCATGTCGATACTCGTTATCCGCTACGGTTTTGCGGAATCGTGTAGAATTTAACGTGCAAAAGAAATGGCTAGGTGTAAGCCCTATCCTCGATAGAAAAGGAGCAGTAACGGGGTACGAGTTAAAGAAGCTAGTTTCACCGCTCCGTCCTTGTGGAAATAGATAAGACGCACCCTTGGTAGGCTCAATATTATACTTCGAGTCATCAATACTTGATTTAGAAGTGTACTGATTGCCCTTTTTACGTTTTCTAAACAGAGGGTTTCTTGCTGTTGCCCAGTCTTCTATTTTCTGAACAACTGGTAAAAATGCCTCATCAAGGTAAAAGGTAATCACAGCGTTCTGAGCATCTTCTGATTCTGAGCTTATCAATGCTGAGGTACATGTCACTGTGATCTTCCCATTCTCATCAGGTGCTGAATAAAACAGTGGCAACTGAGCATGTCTTAATGATTGAGCCGTGAAGCATTGCATGAACGCAACTGAAAGACGAAGCATCAATGAAGTATGTTGATTACTGGTAGGCTGGTAATACTCTTTAGACTTTGAAATACGCCGAACACCCTCATCATCAACAACCCTTTTTACCTGCTCAACATAACTGTGCTCACAAAGCGAATTAATGCTCTCCGCCAACCTTTCCGCTAACCCGACACGCTTATCCGCAAATAGCTCTAACTTTCGTGGAACGTTATCATTTTTAAAGTCAGTTTTAAGTTCTATAGGCAAACCTTCATTATCTAGCTGATATAGCAACAAGCCGTGCTCATCAGGGTTAAAAGTAGATGATAGCTTCAGCAGCATGTTCAGAAATGCTGCTCCTGTACGTTTATCTACTCGTGCAGAGACTTCCTCTAATTCAGATTCGCCAATAACCCCTGTAACTTCCTTCGCAGCTCGACCTTTAAAGCCTTTGATAATGGCGTATTTTGAAACTTTTCCTTCGGATTTTTCCTTTATGAATTCAATTGGTCTTCGAACAGATGTAACTACAGAGTCATTGAAGGCCGTATAATGGCAAAAAAGGTGATAACCAATTTCCATCGAAAAATTAAATGCTTGATTTAGAGTCATTCCTTCTAGGAACAGTAGTTCCACATCAAGAGTTTGTTTTTTCGAGCTTAGTGCCGCCTGAGCTAGGCTATAGGCGATACCTTTTGAGTCATCTGAAAAACGCCCCGCCTCTTGTTCTGCAATTAAGATAGGTGCAAGCAAGAAAAACTTGTCATGCAAACGTCTAAGCACAATGTCATGCTCAACCTTACTGTAATTTTCAAGTGCCTTTTTGTTTTTACCTGTAACAGAGAAATCTTTTGAGCCTTTGTCCCACTCAAAAACATCTAAGCCCACTTGAGAGAACAAATTTTTAATCATTCTCTTCTTAGTAGCAGCAGATTTCTCGGAAACACCTACAATCTGTTTGTCGTCGTACATGTAATAGTGTGCATACTGTCGTTCTGCACACTCTACCAACCGCCACATGTTACCCTTTGCACCAAAATATGACTTCCATGACTCCTTGCTAAATACTGCCAATTGATGCTTATCAGCATTATTGATGAATGAACGTAAAGATATAAACAAATGCCGAGCGTAGCTGGTTCTATCTAACTCAAAGTGACTTTTTATACACTGCTTCAGTTTATCGATCACAGTCAACCTTGTGCCGCACTCAATCTTAGGCTGCTTAACATCAGCAAATAGATGGTCTAAACATGCAAGGTCAATTTTCGCATTGAAGCCTTGCCTTGTGAAAGCAATGACATCATTGTCGTATGGAGATTCTTTTCTATTCTCAAGGTCAGAGATGTATAAATCCGAGATATTACTTTTCGCCACGAGAAGCCTCTTGTGTTTCTTGATTCCTTCTCAAGGCTGCTTCCATGCTGAGCCTTAAGTCTTTTAAAAAATCGATATAAACCATTGTATCTGTCGAATCACTGTGTCCCATCAAGCTTTTCAGCTCGCTGAAAAAGAAGTCCAATGGCAAGTCAGAATCTCTCACTTTTTGCAGTAGAAAGTCTGTTGCAAAAGTTGCTCGTAAGTCATGGAACTTGTAGTACCAAGTTGTGTGAACAAGTCGAATTCCAGCTCTCAGATCTGACCATATTCCTTGTATAGTATTTGGGCTAATTGAACCTAGAAGGGTGCTCTTGCTGAGAAATAAGCGAGGCTCAAACTGGCTCCCCTCAGACAGCGTGCTTAACGAGTCAACTATACTTTGTCTACCTTCTGAAATCTTATAGTCATAGAGTGCTGTCATTAGAGAAGCTGGAATTTTAGTAACTCTTGAAAGGTCATTCTTAGTTTGGACACCATTTGATGTCTTTAGCGCTAGTTCGCACTCGACCTCGCCTAACGATGGTTGATAGATTGCTCCTTCATTTAATGAGGCAACTTCTTCAACTCGAACCCCTCCCTTGTAAGCCAGCTCAATCATTAGTCGGTTACGTACTGGAAACTCAGCTCGATGAATATAACTATCGAGCACCTCTAATTCATGCTCTGACAATGGTTTCAGCTTCTTATGAGGTGGGATTTTTGCAGAGCGAGGGAACTTATTCATGACGCTACTTGTTTGAACCAAAATCTCATGGTTTCTTTTTGTGTGACTCAACATATCGACGTTCTGTTTTGATTTACGAGGTATTCGCTTCAATGTGAATTCAAACGGTCTTACTTTATCAGACCAAACTAGTACACCTTCTCGGTTCATCCATTTGTAAAAATCGATAACAAATCTCATGTACGTTTTCGCTGTAGACAAGGCGAGATTTAATCCTTCATCATGCTCACCAATTACACACCGAACAAGAAAATCAGCAAATTCATGCCCGACACCGTCGGAAGGGTCTGCGAAGATATCTCTGTAAGATTTACCTGTTAATTCGAGCCACCGAGTAAACATCAACAGGGCTTGAGCACGAGTCCCAATAGACTGGGTTTTTCGAGCGCAGATTGTCAGATAAAGATTTTGTGGGTATACCAATTTACCTTCTGCGGTGACTATCTGAAGAAGCTCCTTTTCTTTCTTCTTGGAGCGAGATGAGCCATAAGGCTCTATCTCGCCATCATCATTAACTCTAACCTTTAGTTCAGGGTATAAGTCACACTTGAGAGTAGTAAGAACATAAGCATCATTCCCTCTAGTTCCACGAACAACTTCATCACTAGTCACGACTGCACCATTAGTCATAAAAACCCGCAAGACAAATCAAAAAAACACTATACAACATAGATTTATAACTAAAAATTAGCAAATTAAATCAAAAAAATAGAGAGTACATGTAGTTGAGATAGAGGAATGTGTTTACAGTTTCAGTGTAATGGATTGTATAATGCTCTTCACTTCAATGTCATAAAGAGAGAAAAGTATGGATTTTGTAAACGGGGCGATCATCGGGGGAGTTTTATATGACTTGGTATCATCTCCAATTAAACTAACGGCTAGCTACATCAAAGCTGGTTTGGAAAATGTGGTTCACCTTGACGATAAGATCGCCAATGTAATTGCAGAAGAACTATCTAAAGAAGAATACAAGAAGTCAGCATCTCCAGAAGAGCTAGCGGGGCTAATTGAATCATCAAAAGTCCTTCAGGAGATAATAGCCCAGTTAAACGAAAAACCTCAAACTGTAATCAACATTAATGCATACGGTAGTGGTGACGCATTTAATGGCGATAAAATAATGGGCGACAAAATCAACATCAGCGACAAGTAATCAGCCCTTCCAGTAAAACCTAACACCATCGCATACTAGTCAATCAAGGCTCAGCTAGAATGTGAGCCTTATCAATCCCCTAAGCAGACTTCGAGGTATCAATGAACACCTACAATATAACCAGTAACGGTACAGGTGACGCATTTGGCGGTAACAAAGTTATTGATGCTGAAGTTTTTATAGATAAGCTTCAAGTCCAGATCAATGATAACGTATCATTAAGTGCTATAAGTAGACCTATCATTGATGCTCTAGATGATTTCAGGCAAAACGACAATCATAGTGGGATACAAAAACTTAGCTTTCTCAGCATGATGGGGATGTTAGATGAAGAAGCAAAGTTGGCTATTGCATCCCTTAGAATCCTAATGAGTGAGGAAAGCCTTAAAGATGATGAACAACGAGTCGAAGGTTACTCTCAATCCGAAAACTACTCCGCATTTGCACAGGAGCTTGCAAACGCTGCAATACTTAAACTAATCGAAATTCGAAGCGGTAAAGAAGCAGCCAAAGCATACTTTGAAAGAATCCCTGAGCAAACAATACCTCAGTATATCTATTTACAAAGGCTTGCTACCGAGGACTATGTAGGTAACCTTGTAGACAGACAATCAGAGTTACCTGAGTTTATTCTTGGTGCTTTATTTGAAAAAACGCTCGAATATTCAATGCTAGCCGAAAGCCAAGGTATCCTTGACCTATTACAAAGCTTAAAACCTCTAGCTGATTTCAAACGAGAAAGAATCATTCTAGAGTGTGTTAATGCTAATGACTTTCTTAATAAAGATTATTTCTGTCTATCATCTGAAGCTAAGTCTAGGTTTGATAACTTACGAGACTCTCTCATTGAACTGATTGACAACAGTAAAACGCCTGACTTTAAGCTAATTAATATCCTTAGCCAGCTATTTCACTACACTCAATATACCTGTGCAATAGCGAGAGATTGTCTAGAAAAGAACCAGCCCAACATAGAAAAAAAAGACTACTTCAATAACGAAATGTTGAAGTCTGTGCTGACCAAAACTCCTCTAAAGGAGTTTGAAAATATACAATCGCTGTCACCAGAAGAACTTTCTCTAAAACTAATAAATCAAACCGATAAAAACTTCTGTAACTTACCTGTTGTTCAATTGCTCTACAAAAGTGAAGATACCGAGCTAATAATAGGAACTCTCGATAGGTTATCTGAACAAGACTCTATAGGGGCAAAGGCTAACCTACTAGCTCTGGCTGCTATAAGCTGTCCAATTTTATCAGCTCAAGAATTTCCTCATATTCAAATTGAAGACAGCATAGACAACTACTTTAAAGACGCAGATTTAAATATCTCCTTTATCGACAGTATTGCGTTTCACTTTGCACACAATGGACATGTAGAAGTAGCAGTAAAGCTTTATCAAGTAGGCTTTAGCGAACACTTTCCTTGGCTCTCAGAAGCTTATTTTTCATATCTAAACTTTTCATATCAAGCCAGACAGTACAATACCGTCATTCAACGCTTGTCTCATTTGAGTGAAGAGGAAAAACAGCAAGAAGAAATAACAACAATCTACTCTTTATTAGCCAATGAAGAAAAAGACTACGAGCTTGCAGCAACCTTACTTCGAAAGAACATAGAACGATATGAGGGTCGCACTCTAGAGGCATATGAAAAGAGGAATCTCATCTATTTATGGGGACAGTACTTAGAGACCGTCTATCAAGAAGATCCTAACAAAGCTCATGAGCTAACAAATGAGTTGCCCTCAAATATTTTTGATGAATTCTTTGGGGACTATTCATGGCGACTAATGTTTTATCATTCACATCGCATTGAAGACATTGCGAATAAAGTTCTCGATTGGTTCTTTGATGACCCGTATTCAAATGCGAAGCACTATTTCAAGTTAATTATGCACGCCAACCAAAATTTTTATGAACAAAATTGGTCTTTTAACTCAGCGAAATATACAAGTGCATACCATTACAAAGAAAGTCATAAATCGCATATAAAGATAGCGGTTCCCACGCATTCCGTAAAAAGCAACCCACAGTATCTAATTGATAATAAAGGAGCAATAGCAGAGAAGCTATACCCTATAATTGCTGCCTACCGCATAGCACAGAACATCATGGATGATGATGAAAATGAAGTGTTTCATATGCTAAGCCTTCCAGAAAATGCTACAGGTGAAGAGATATTAGCAGAAATAGATAAGCTAACATCCACTTTCAGGGAGCAGAGAGAGCGATTAGCTCCACAAATGAAGCAACCTCTCCCTATAGACATAAAATACAAGTATCTAAATGGTCAGAGTAACGTAGAGAAAGCAATGCTAGCAATACTCTGCGAAGGTGTCACAATCCACACAACTCCCATCAATGAGGATCACTATAAAGTTGGTTGCAGGGATTTCGTTATAGATGAAATCACAGCCATATATTTAGCATATATTGGAAACCAAGCTTTTAGTGATTGCACATGGCATATGACAAAGGCTGTGTATGAGGCATTATCACAATATTGTGACTTTCACAAAGATCAATTGCCGTTTTACCATGAATCACATGACACTGTGTACTTTGAAAGCGAAGGAGAGCGAAAAAACAGTGACGTACCGTCAAACGTCATTGAGAACCTATCAAACATCCTTCAAAGGACAGAGTCACATAGCGACAGCAACTTGGATATACCTCTTGATCTAAAGCTTAAATTTAGAGATCTATGTACCGAAAGCTTCCTACTAGGCATTGCATTAGCCGAAAAACTTGAAATTGGCTTCTTCTGCATCGATGCAGGGACTAGGAATATCCTGAAAAATTTTGCACCTAATTTAGAATCATTGATGCCTGAAGACTTCCAAGAAGTCATTGTTTCAAATAAAAGTCATGAGACTATCGAGAACTTACTTTGGTTAAATTATCACTCTAACATTAGTTCAATGTCATTCGAGAGCATGATGGAGTTGATACGTTGTGGGAGTAACGAACAATTAGCAGTACTGGTCAAATTTGCTCAATTTGACTGGGAAGAACAAAATATACTCAGCATGATCATTTCGTGCTTGCAAAGAATGGCTATTGAAGAGCTTTGCTCTGACAAAACTGAAGTCGTTGAGCAGCTCCTTATCAGGTTGATTGCCATGTTAACCAAGGCTGAATCAATCACAGATACTACTACCGATGCCTTAATTTATTTGTTACCTGTCCCTTTACTTCTAGATTTCTATCAACAACAAATCGAAGACATACAACCCGTTCTGAAAGCTCTGGTAGATATAACACCAAAGTTCACGGGCTGCATTTCAAATGCTCTGGAGCAAAATCGGCACTCAATACCGATGTTTTGGAAAAACTTCGCAGACAGGTGTGGTTTAGATGAGTAGAGTCTCAATCCACTTTTTTAATATATCTTGAAAAACATTTAAGTCATATTTTCACACCAATTTAATCACAACATTATAAGTCACTTTGGAGTTCCAACATTACACCTAAATGTTAACGTTCTTAAACGTGAAACACTAGAAGATGCCGTTGCTCACCCAGAGAACTACCCACAGCTAACAATCCGTGTTTCGGGTTACGCTGTACGTTTCAACTCTCTAACAACTGAACAGCAACGTGACGTTATCGCACGTACGTTCACTGAGTCTCTATAATTTTTTAGAGCCTGAATTAGAATACAAAAACGGCGCTCATTGAGCGCCGTTTTTATTTGTTCAGCAATACAGATGTACGTTAAGGTTGAACTCGACGAAGTACTGCTTTTAGCGCTTCAAAATCATTATCAAGATCTTCAGACAACAGCTCCATCGCCGCGTGTTTTGCTAGCGGGCCTGGCAGTTCAATATCTGTACCTAAAATATCATCAACCACTTCTTTGAACTTCGCTGGGTGCGCTGTACATAGGAACAAGCCAGTTTCGTTCTCTTGCAGTTGCTCTTCCAATAGACGGTAAGCAATCGCACCATGTGGTTCACATAGGTAACCCTGTGCTTTCAGGTCACGTACTGATTCAGCGCTCTGCTCGTCAGATACCTTACCTTTACCTAGTGTATCTAAGCCCCAACCTTTCAATTGGCAAAGCTCTTCGATACGTGGCCAGTTGTTTGGTTGGCTCACATCCATCGCGTTCGATGTTGTCGCAACCGTTGGTTTTGGATCCCATTGACCTGTTTCTAAGTAACGAGGAACCGTGTCATTTTCGTTGGTTGCAGCAATGAAACGCTTCACTGGTAGGCCAAGCGCTTTCGCTAACAGACCAGCCGTTAGGTTACCAAAGTTACCACTTGGCACAGAGATAACGAGATTTTCACGTTGATCTTTAGTCAGCTGAGAAGCCGCTTCAAAGTAGTAACAGATCTGAGCCATTAAGCGACTGATGTTAATAGAGTTTGCTGAGTTCAAGCCAATCTCTTTGCGCAGTTCAGCGTCGTCAAACGCGTCTTTTACTAGTGCCTGACACGCATCAAAATCGCCATCAATCGCGACAGTGTGGATATTCTTACCTAGCGTACAGAATAGCTTTTCTTGCAGTGGGCTGATCTTGCCTTTCGGGTAAAGGATCACAACATTGATATTTTCCATGCCGTAGAAAGCATGCGCAACAGCAGCGCCAGTATCACCCGATGTAGCCGTTAAGATTGTGATTTGACCGCCATCAGAAACCGCTGCCAAAGATTGAGCCATAAAACGGCCACCGAAATCTTTAAATGCTAACGTTGGACCGTGAAACAGTTCAAGTGCGTAAACACCGTCTTTCACTTGGTTGATCGGAGCTGGGAATTGGAATGCCGCATCCACTAGTTGATCAATCTGTTCTTTTGGTAACTCATCACCAATGAGAGCAGAAAGAATCTTTGAACTACGAGGGACAAAGTCCTCTGCAAGTAGTGCATCGATGTCATCGAACTTAGGCAGCTCTGATGGGAAAAATAGACCTTGATTACAGCCTAGACCTTGACGAACGGCTTGGCCAAAAGAGACTTGCTCATCGTTTTCTTTGATGTTGTACAGCTTCATAACTCACTTCCTGTAACGATCGAACCTTGCTTATCTAAGCGACAAACGTGGACGAATCCTTCTTCATTTTGTACGTAATTTTGTTCTAACCAACGCGCAACACGCTCGGCGACATCTTGTTCTTTGCAAATGCTAAACAGAGTTGGGCCACTACCAGAAATACCAGTAGCTAATGCACCTGCCGATAACGCGTATTTACGAGCGTCAGCAAACCCTGGAAGCAGTTTCTCACGATATGGTTCAGCGATCACGTCTTTGATCATCTTCGCCGCCAGTTCAGGTTGGCCTGAGTGACACGCGTGGATAAAGCCCGCTAAGTGGCGACCATGAGCAATGATATCCTGACGACGATATTGAGATGGTAGGATCTCTCTCGCTTCCGCCGTAGATACTTTAATGCCCGGATAAGCCATCACCCAATACCAGTCATCAAAACACGGGACTTCTTGGCTAATGATGCCTAGCTCCTCAAGCATTAATTGCACACCACCAAGGTAACATGGCGCAACGTTATCGTAGTGAATACCGCCTGAAATCTTACCTTCCATTTCGCCCATCAGAGCAAGCAGTTCAGTTTCATTCAGAGGCTGACCGTGAAAACGGTTTAGCGCATCAAGCGCCGCTACGATTGAACATGCGCTTGAACCTAAACCAGAACCAATAGGCATGTTCTTTTCGAGTGTCATTTCCAAAGGCTTAAGCGTAACACCTTTTTTATCTAGCTCTCTAGAGAACACCACCCAGCAGTCGTAGACGATGTTTTCTTTTGCTTCAGTTGGCAGCTTAGAAACAAAGCTGCCTGCTGTTTTTAGTGAGAATGGTTGATCGCCAGCTTTAACCATTACTCGGTCACCAAGCAATGTGCCATCCACTGGAGACACAGCGGCCCCCAGCACATCAAACCCTACACTGACATTACCGATTGATGCCGGAGCATAAACGACAACATCCATATCACTTGAACTCATTCCTAAACTCCTAATTTCCAACCAAGAGTACGCATCACATCAGAGAATACGCCTGCTGCTGTAACTTCAGTACCTGCACCGTAGCCACGTAGAACGAGTGGGATTGGCTGGTAGTAACGGCTGTAGAATGCCAGAGCGTTCTCGCCATCTTTAATCTTGAACATCGGGTCGTCGCCATCAACAGCAGCGATACGAACCTTACATTTACCATCGGTGATCTCACCCACATAACGAAGTACTTTGCCTTCTTCTGCTGCGATAGCTGACTGCTCTTTGAAATAAGCATCCGCTTCTGGCAAGCGAGCCATAAACTCGTCAACCGTACCCGAATCATCGAAACCTGGTGGCAATGCTTGGTCAACTTCAACGTCTTCAAGTTCAAGTGCCATGCCAGCTTCACGAGCAAGGATAAGTAGCTTACGCGCGACATCCATGCCTGATAAATCGTCACGAGGATCTGGTTCAGTAAAGCCGTTGTCTTTAGCAATGTTTGTCGCTTGGCTTAACGTCATGCCTTCATCAAGTTTACCGAAGATGTAAGACAGTGAACCAGAAAGGATACCGTTGAACTTCTCAAGTTCATCACCTGCAGAGATTAAGTTCTGTAGGTTTTCGATTACCGGCAGACCTGCGCCTACCGTTGTCTCGTACATTAGCTTACGACGTGAGTTACGTGCCACTTCACGAAGCTGATGGTAGTAAGCCATGCTTGCAGTGTTCGCTTTCTTATTTGGTGTTACCACGTGGAAACCAGCCGCTAGGAAGTCTGCATATTGCGCAGCAATACCTTCGCTAGACGTACAGTCAACCAATACAGGGTTGATGATGTGGTTACGTTGAACCAGAGCCGCTAAGCGAGCTAGGCTGAACTCTTCTGTCGCGCTCGACATGCGGTCACGCCACTGCTCTAGCGGTAGGCCATCGCTGTCTAACAACAAACCTTTGCTGTTTGCCAAGCCACATACGCGAATAACTATACCTTTTTCAGCCAGTTTGCCTTGCTGACGTTGAATCTGGTCAACAAGCTCACCACCAACGCCACCAACACCCACAACGAATACGTCAAGGAAGTGCTTAGAGTTAAATAGGTTTTCGTGACACGCTTTGATCGCTTCTGAGATTTTATCTTCAGGGATAACCGCAGAGATAGCGCGCTCTGAAGAGCCTTGAGCAATAGCAACAATGTTAACGTTCACTTCGGCTAAAGAAGAGAAAAACTGAGAAGCAACACCGCGTGAAGTGCGCATACCGTCACCCACCAGTGTCACTATCGCTACGTCGTCCATGAATTCAACCGGCTCTAACAAGCCATCTTTGAGTTCAAGTTCAAATGCGTCAGACAGTACTTGCTTCGCTTTTACTTTGTCTGCTGACTCAATACAGAAGCTGATGCTGTATTCAGAAGAAGATTGAGTAATAAGGATAATAGAAACGCCAGCAGAAGACATCGCGCCGAATACACGGCTCGCCATGCCTACCATGCCCTTCATGCCAGGGCCTGATACGTTAACCATCGTTAGGTCACTTAGCGTAGTAATACCTTTGATTGCTAAGTTATCTTCGCCAGTGTCTTGGCCAATCAAAGTACCTGCACCCTGAGGGTTAAAGCTGTTTTTGATCAGACAAGGAATGTGGAATTGTGCGATAGGCGCGATAGTCTTCGGGTGAAGAACCGAAGCGCCAAAGTAAGAAAGCTCCATCGCTTCTTGGTAGCTTAATGACTTAAGAAGACGAGCATCGTGTACTAAACGCGGGTCGCAATTGTAAACACCATCTACGTCTGTCCAAATCTCACAGTAATCGGCACGAAGACACGCCGCCAATACCGCTGCAGAATAGTCAGAGCCATTACGGCCAAGCGTGACTAACTCGCCTTTATCATTACCAGCAGTGAAGCCCGGCATGATGTTAACGTGACCTTGTGGAAGTGGCGATTGACGGAAGTTCTGAGTTGACACATCCACATCCACCATAGCTTCAAGGTGATCACCTTTAGCGTATAGGTATTGAACTGGGTCAATCAGGCTTGCTGGTTGGCCTTTCGCTTCAAGTACCGCTTTCATCAACTGGATAGAGATTCGCTCACCTTTACTGATGATGCGAGCATTGACGTGGTTCGGGCACATACCAAGTAAGTTGATGCCGTTCACGAACTGCTTCAACTGAGCAAGAGAGGTATCGACCTGCTCTTGGAATGCCGAACCATCGATAGAAGGAACGACGGCTTTGATCTCTGTAAACAGTGAAACAAATGATGATTCGATCTCTGCAATTTGCGTATCGGCTTCACCATGTTTCAGTGCAGCTTCAATAACAGCGACCAACTTATTGGTTGTTTTTCCTGGAGCCGACAGTACAACAGCTAGCTCTTCTTGCTGGGCATTATTAGCGATGATATCAGCCGCTCGTAAAAAACGATCGGCATCAGCTAATGATGAACCTCCAAACTTTAAAACGCGCATCCCTTTCTCCATAAGTCATAAAAATGGTACAAAAAAAGGCCTGTATCTTGTTGGATACAGGCCTTTTTTTTAAAATCCGTTACTTAGCAGCCTGCCCCAACAATGTTAATGTCGGTAATAATAATGGTTGTGGTCATTACTAGGTGGCGTACGTGCTGCATATCAAATTCTCTGCTTGTGCTTTACTCTACGTGTATCAATTTTTACCACTAGACGTCAATGAAAAGTTGCGTTTTTTTTACATTCACACCGCTTTTCAGAGCAAACCGCCATTTAAGGGATAAAACATCCCGTTTACACCTTCAATTCAGATACTGGGTTTCCCCTTCAGAACAAGAAAGGTAACTAGGATCATATAAAGTCATGACAAATTTACATATCACTTGGGCGGCGAACATACAGGTTTTGTGCTTTAATTAACCGATAGCGTTTTTAAAACAACAATAATGATATCAGGAGTGGGGAAGTGAAGAGATTGCTTATTCTTTTAATCTTTGCTGCGCCTGTTGTTTGTTCAGCAAATAGCTTGCCTCTGTTGAGCAATCTGCCTCTACTACCCGCTCAAGTTGATCGCTCTTCTCATAAATTCTTTATTTCAACTCAAAATGCCTCGAGTGAAAGCTTTGACACTTGGAAGATCGACAGTGGCTACTCTTATAGCTTGTTTGCTGATGTCGATCTTTATGTCGGTACACGTATTAACAGTGCTTCACTGAAATATGAAAGCGGATTCTTGAGTGGTGTCAGTTATCAATTCTCAGAAAAGGTCTCTTTCAACAGTTCGTTGCATACCTATAAAGATGAAGAAGAGGACAGCGAAAATTCGGTAGCAGCAGAAATTTCAAGCCGAGTACAACTGACTGATAATTTAGATCTGCATGCCACCCTTGATTATGAAGAGTGGCAGCAAGGTGTTGAAGTCGGATTAGGGTTTCGCTTCTAATTCAATAAGCTTGTTACCCATTAACAATTGCGAATCAAATCGCCGTTATGATTCAAGCAACAGCTCCGACGAAATTAACACGCCATTCCAATCTGCATAAATGTAATCACCAGGCTGCACCAACTGGTTATGTACTGTCAGCGTCACGTTCACTTGGCCAACACCACGCTTCTCAGTTTTGAATGGTGATGCACCTAGAGCTTGAACGCCCAAATCCATTTGCGACATCATACCAACATCACGCACAGCACCATTAACAATCACGCCTTCCCAGCCATTTTCTATCGCGAGAATAGCAAGTTGGTCACCAAGCAGCGCTTTCTGGCACGAGCCATTTCCGTCAACAACCAGCACTTTACCGCTGCCGTCGGTTTCTAAAACCTCGCGAACCTTAGAATTATCGTGATAACAACGAACTGTTACAATTTTTCCCCAGAACGCACCACGTTGACCAAAGTTCTGTAGCGGCAGGTTCAGTTGGGTAACTTTGCTTTCAAACTCATCACATAAGTCTGGTGTTATATCGTGCATATATCCTCCGTGAGTAAGGCACTACCTATAAAACAAGGTAAACCTCTATGCTTTTATATGTAATTGAACTTAATCCTTTGTTTTCATCATATTATGCTCAATTCAATAATGAATAAAAATTTGATTAAGCATATTTATCTACTAGACTATCGGAACAGCTTGGCTTCCTTGGTTCATTATCATGTCTTAAACAAGTCAGATATGAGAACAATCACGAATAACCATTCTGGTTTGCTATTAAATAATCAACCATAATATCGGTTAAGTTGTAGCCATACTATTAAAGTTTGTTGCGATTCGGCAATTGATGTAAATCAACAAAGTGAATGGAATTAACATTCTCACGTTGTTAGCATGCTGTTAACATTATAGAATCCTCTACAATCACTAAGAGAATGATTAAAAGGCGTACTGGATCTACGTTATTGGGCAATACTTCAAGGAAGGCAGATAACTGGAAGTAAGTGTTTTTTTGAAAACTTTAAGTTATCATCAAAATTACATTACCTGTATGTTATGTTTTTGCCTAGAATTTATTCTATTAGCACAGTTTCGTCACAAATTTAGGTACCGCCAAATGCAAACCCCGCAGATTCTGATCGTTGAAGATGAGCAAGTAACTCGTAACACTCTAAAGAGTATTTTTGAAGCAGAGGGATATGCTGTTTTTGAGGCTAGCGACGGTGAAGAGATGCACCAAGTGCTATCTGACAACCAAGTTAACCTTGTAATTATGGACATCAACCTTCCAGGTAAGAATGGCTTACTACTTGCGCGTGAACTACGTGAGCAAGCAAATGTAGCACTTATGTTCTTAACGGGTCGTGATAACGAAGTTGATAAAATTCTTGGCCTAGAGATAGGGGCAGATGATTACATCACTAAGCCTTTCAACCCTCGTGAACTGACTATTCGTGCACGTAATCTTCTTAACCGTTCAATGAGCACTAGCTCTATTCAAGAAGAAAAGCGTAGCGTTGAAAAGTACGAGTTCAACGGTTGGGTACTAGATATCAATAGCCGTTCTCTAGTTAGTCCAGATGGCGAAGGCTACAAGCTACCTCGTTCAGAGTTCCGTGCTCTACTTCACTTCTGTGAGAACCCAGGTAAGATCCAAACACGAGCAGACCTTCTTAAGAAGATGACTGGCCGTGAGCTTAAGCCACACGATCGTACTGTAGACGTGACAATTCGTCGTATTCGTAAGCACTTTGAATCCATTTCTGGTACGCCAGAAATCATCGCAACGATTCACGGTGAAGGCTACCGCTTTTGTGGTGACCTAGAAGACTAATTTGATTACGCTTCTGCCCGTTTAGTCCTTCTAACCGGTTAGCACTTCTAACATCAGAAGCACAATCAATCGTTATTAAAAAGGGAGATGCCAACGCATTCTCCCTTTTTTATTGATCATGAATCCGAAAGGTCTAGTAGACAGTATCAACCTTCACATCTTTCTCCACTAACCACTTTACGATTTCGCCATCTCTAAGTTGTACTGCAACATCAACAGCTTTCTCACTTTCGATATCTAGCTGCCATACAAAAGCGACTTCCCACTGAGTTTCACTTTGAATTCTCAAATCAAGATCGTCAGCCGTTACCAGTAAGGTATCCGCCCCCTGCTTAACTGTAACACTCTCGACAGCAAGCGTTGCTGGTAATTGAGAGGTTGACTCTAGATAAATAACACCATGCAAAGTCTCATCTTGATCCTCTCCAATCATCGGCATTTTATTTAGCCAAAGGTTGCTTTTCATTGTGACTATCGCGGTTGAGACTTCAACCTGAGTACCTTTTTGCCATTCTACTTGTGGCGTAGAACAACCCGCTAATGCCAACACACATGCGGAAAATGCTAATTTTTTCATTATTCTTCTACCTTTGGTTTAACCAACTTTTTAGGACTTCAATGTCATTCTGATATTCATTATTAATTTCATCCACCCAATCTGAAATATTCTCCCACCACGCAGGCAGATCGGGAGATTGCGCTTTCTGAGCGACTTGCTGTATGCGTTTAAGGCCAATTGAACCTGCCGCACCTTTAATCTTATGCGCTTCAGAAACGATGCTGGCTTGATCTTTCGCGACCATATTGGAGTTCAATATTTCCATATACTCCGGCATCATATCTTCAAACATCGCTATGCTATCTAAAACCGGTTTCGGCCCAACAATATCAACGTAAGACTCTAGCATATCAATATCAAGCAAAGCGGTGTCAACCAATGAAATAGTAGGCGTATCCTCTGCTACTTTCTCGATAACCTCGGGAACACCTTCGATCAATTTGCTGATCACATCTTGAATAGCACGAACAGATAGTGGTTTACTGATCGCTTCATCCATGCCTTTTTGTAGGTATTCTTGCTTGTTATTTAAAACATTCGCGGTTAATGCGACCAAAGGAGGTAACTGACTGTATTTCTCTCGGTAATACTGGGCGATATCAAAGCCTGTCATGTCAGGTAATTGAATATCTAACAACACCAGATCGTAGTCTTGTGGGTTGAATACGATTTGAGCCTCTTTACCTGTCATCACCACTGTCACTTCGTGACCTAGGCTTTCAAGTAGAGAGCGAGCCACCGTGATATTAAGTTCAATATCTTCGACCATGAAGATCTTAAGATGCGATTGCTTTCGTGGTGCTTTAATGAGTGCTTGAGTGTCGTGATTAACAGGAACTCGAATCGAAACGGTAAAGGTACTGCCAAAGCCTTCTTCACTGGTTACTTCGATGTGACCATCCATCATGTTGATCAGCTGCTGAGATACCGCGAGGCCAATACCTGTACCCACCGCATGCAGATTATCCGTTCCAGATTTCACCTGATAATACATCGCGAAGATCTTCTCGATTTCACTTTCAGGTATACCAATGCCGGTGTCTTCCACTTCCATAGTAATGTTAGCAAAGTCGCCATCAATATCGGCGCTAACTGTCATTACCACACCACCATCTTTGGTGAATTTCATCGCGTTGCTGACGAGATTCCACAGCACTTGTCTCAGGCGAGTACCATCCACTTCAACCGCAGCAGGAAGGTCGGATAATCTTTCTAAATCAAACCTCAACCCTTTTTGCTCCGCCATCAATGCAGAAATACTTTCGATCTCGACAACAAAGTCTTCAAAGTTGATCGGCGTTGGGAATAACTCAAGCTTACGACGATCGAATTTGTCCATATCAATAATGTCGTTAAAAATATTACCCAGAGTCACCGCACTCACCTTGATGGTTTGCATGTGCTTGCGCTGCTCGGTAGTCAGCTGGCTATCTAATAGCATGCGGCTCAAGCCAATAATACCGTTGAGCGGCGTTCTTAACTCGTGACTAATGGTTGAAATGAACGTGGTCTTGTCCCGACTGGCTTTCTCTAGCGACTTTTGATGCTCTCTACGTTCAGTAATATCACGTCCATAGCCCACTAAGCCCAAGTGACGCCCATCTTTGCTGTAAAAAGGCACCTTACGCAGCTCGAAATAGCTTTTTCGCCCATCAGGGTATTCTAGCCATTGGTCATAGGTCAGGGCCTGATTATCAGCAAACACTTTTTTATCAGTTTCAACAACTTGTTGAGCGATCTCTTTGCTGTATACATCCCAAGGTGTCAAACCAACCAGATCTTTTTCTGTTTTTCCAGTGAGTTCTTCAACCGCGCGGTTACAACCTGAAAACACACCATCTTCATTACGATAGTAGATAAGGTCGGGTGAAGCGTCGATAAACGAGCGCAGGAGTGCGGTACGTTCTGCTAATTCAAGCTGAGTTCGTTCACGCTGAAACACCTCATTTTCTAAATCCTGCATCGCTTCAGCACGTGCTTCTTCCGCTTTTTCTCGCTCTTCAATTTCTTGATTAAGCTTCTCGATATTAAGTTGTAACTGGCTATTTAGCTCTTGGTCTCGCTCACGCATATCGCCAAGCTTAGAAACCAGCTTCGCCAATCTTTGACGAGACTCTTCCAGTTGATCAACAACCACTGAAAGAAAATAAACCGCCCATGGTGTAATGACTAAACCGAAGAAAGCAGAACGAATAATGTCGATATCATCAACATTACCTTTGAGTGCGAGGGTTATGCCGACCTGCACAACTACGGCGAGGGCAACAAGCGCTAAGGCAAGCAAGATAGAAAAGCGGACAATTCCCAATTTTACGAGTAGATCCACGTAATATTGAGCAAGATTTTTCATGGGTTTCATTTAGCGCTCCATGCGATAAGACTAGCAGTATTCTACCTTGTTTGAAGGTAGGAGGTAAGCTAGCTACATCACATGCAGCAAGAGATCCAACGCAATATCATGGTTAATGAATCAATATAAATATTAACGAAGCCAAAATGCACCTGTTAACAAAATCACAGAGTTTATAAGGTTAATGAGTTGAAGAAGGGTGCACAATCGAACGATTTCGACCCTCAGACTTAGCTTGGTAAAGCGCACTATCTGCTAAGGCAACCGCCGACTCCATTTCGTCACCGGGCATCGGTATATAAGAGATGATACCGATGCTGACAGTGATGAATTCAGAGACTGTCGACTTCTCATGATCCAATTCCAATTTAAGGACTTCATCATGGATACGCTGTGCCACCAGCTGAGCACCTTCGGTTGTCGTGTTTGGCAGAATAAAGCCGAACTCTTCACCACCATAACGAGCCACGCAATCAGAAGAGCGATTGAGTACCTGCTTAAATGCCTGAGAAACTTTAATCAACGCATTATCACCTTGTTGATGTCCGTAAAAATCGTTATACCCCTTAAAAAAGTCGATATCACACAGCATAATGGTCAATGGCAACTTTTCTCGAGCATGGTAATACCACAATGCCGACAGCTGCTCATCAAAACGGCGTCGGTTCGAAACCGAAGTTAAGCTATCCATGAAACTGAGACGTTCTAGCTCAAGGTTGGCTTCTTCAAGTTTTTGCTCTGCTAGATAGCGCTCGGTAATATCACGCGCCATAATCAACACACCATTTGTACTCGATGCCGGATCCTTAAACGGTGATTTCACCACATCATACCAAGTGCACTCACCATCACTAGAAACAACCTTATCGATATAGCGTAATGATTTGCCTTGATGAAGCACTTGGTGATCAGTATTAGAAAGGCGCATATAAATATTGTTTGGCACTACATCTTGCAAGCGCTTACCAACTAAGTCACTCACTTCAGAGATACCAAGAGCTGTAACAAACGGCTTGTTACACGCTTGGTAAACCATATTTTCGTTAAAGATACCGATAGAGTCAGGGCTTGCTTCTAAGATATTTTGTAAAATGGTGTCACGTTGAGCAAGCGCAACCTCAGTGTCTTTTCGCTTTTCCATTTCGCCACGCAGTTTTTGCTGCATATCATGCCAATCGGTCACATCATGACTGATAGAAAGCGTACCAATCGCTTCCCCATCTTGAGAAAGTAAAACGCTTTGATAGGTTTCCAGCAAACAGCCCTTTCCATCTTGGTCTGTGGTCCATGATCGCTCACTCACTCGGCCTTTTAGTGCATCATTGGAAACACTCAAAGTGCCCTCTTCAGGGCGACCATACCAAAATTTTTTAAACGAACGATTACTAGCGACCAACTCACCCTTCTGATTTTTCACATAGATCAACTCAGATAAAGAGTCCAAAGCAGTGCGTGCGACATTAAGCTCACGAACCTCTTGGGATAGTTCTTCATTGGTATTGTTATAAGGCGAGGCATGAATCATCCAAGCCCTTTTGCCTCTAAAAAGGATCCTGCGACCAACCAAGTTGATCTTAAAATGCTCAAATTCAGAAAGTGTCCAAATTGAGAGTTGTTCAAATGATTGAGAGTTTATGTGATTGGCTAGGTGATGACGGAAGCTGTTTTCACTTTCTACGGTAGGGAAACGAAAGTTAACGCCAAGCTGGCGGATGCCAAGCAACTGCATGGCTTGGCGATTGGCATATAAAATCTCACCACTTCGAACATCAACAAAATAGAGGGGTGATGGAGTAGCAACTAGAAGTTTTTCTATATGTAACTGATAACGTGAATAAAGGTGCCAGCAGATGAGGATAGTCAGCAATACGATAACGATATAGATGCCGTAGCCATATGCTCTATCCCACAACCAAGTCATAACCAGTTCCATTTACTCTCAATCTATACCATCAATTCTGTAAGGGGGAAATGTTACCACTAATTATAGGGATTATCTGCTGTTACCTACTTTCTGTTCAAATCTATCAATTCCCGCTGTTTAATACCGGTAATCTGTATTCAAATGCAGCGCCCGTCTCAATGCCTTGGGCACCCGTCTTGTCTAACGAGCGGCCAATTTCAGTCATCGCTAGCCATCGGTTTTCACACCATAAAGGAGAAAGCAAAGTTGGACGTCGTGCGGCAGAAGAAACTCGATGATAGACCACATGAGCAGGTGTGCGTTGGATAATTGTGCAGGCAATATCAATGTACTCCTCCAAGGTTGGCGCCTCGATCTTGCCAGCTTTCCACGCCTTAGCCATGGTACTGCCCTCGACAATATGCAGGCCATGCAATTTGATACCATCAGTGCCAACAGCGAGTACCTTGTTTAAAGTTTCAAGGTTATCAGCTTTAGCTTCCTTCGGTAGGCCAACAATGAGGTGGGTACACACTTTAATCCCTAAAACACGCGCACGTTGGGTGATCGTTTCATACGCCGCAAAATCATGCCCACGGTTAATACGCTTCAGTGTTTTATCGTTTGCGGTTTGTAAGCCTAGCTCAAGCCATATTTCATAGCCTTGCTCCACATAACCCGCCAGCAGTTCCAACACCGAATCGGGAACACAATCAGGTCTTGTTCCTACACACAAACCAACAATATCAGCACCTGGCGTCCTAAGCGCTTCTTCGTACATATTCTTGAGTACTTGCACCTCAGCATAAGTACTGGTGTAAGCCTGAAAATAGGCAAGGTACTTCTTAGCTCGGGCAATTTCACCCGCACGATCTTTTAGCTGATCAGCAATACTTTGAATTTGAGTTTGTTCGTCGGCAAATGAAGCGACATTACAGAAAGTACACCCACCACGGCCGATTGTTCCGTCGCGGTTTGGGCAGCTAAAGCCACCGTGCAGTGTCAGTTTGTGAACCTTTTCGCCATAACGGCGCTGAAGGTCTTGGCCGATAGTGTTAACCAACTCGTGTAATTGCATATTTTGAAAGTGCTCAAGTAAATAAGAATGAATATCAGTCTATTTCTGAAAAAAAATTACATCCCTGCAAAATTAAACCAATTAGTTTACTCAAGGACTTTTGCGAGCAACCTATCAAATATCAATAAACATGCAAAAATTCGGCTCTATTTGCCTAATGTTGCACATTTGTTAGACATTAAATTCAAAATAAAACGAAAAAAATGGTCTACATGGGTCAACTTTCATTGCAATTCGCCTAGACAAAATTGTAGGATACTTACACATATTGGCTATTTTTGTGTATTTACTTACAACGAAAACTTGTTAATAAGTCGGTGATATCCATATCCCACCTATATAAACCACTAGTTTGTGGCTAAAAATAAACGGATATCACTAAGGATTGTTTTTCTCGCAATACTTTTCCTGCGAGATACGGAAAGGATTCAAACCGCCAGCATAGGCAGGTTTAGACCCATAAATATAAAAGGACAAGGCTGACTTTATACAAATAAGTTGCGCCTAGATTTAACTGGAAGGATGTATCTATGGTAGATCAAGAGCAGAACTCACAGGGTCTGTATACTCCTGAACTGGAGCATGACGCTTGTGGTATCGGTTTTGTTGCGCATCTAAAGAATCGCAAATCTCATGATGTAGTAACTCAAGCACTCGATATGCTTGCACGTATGGAACACCGTGGCGGCCAAGGCTGTGATCCGTGTTCTGGTGATGGTGCAGGTATCCTGCTACAGAAGCCACACGAATTCTTACTAGAAGAAGCCGTAAAACTTGGAATTAAACTGCCATCTTTTGAAAAATATGGCGTTGGTGTTGTACTTTTCCCGAAAGATGAACACAAACGTGCACAGTGTCGTGACATTCTAGAACGCAATGCACAGCGCCTAGAGTTAGAAGTTATCGGTTACCGTGAACTTCCAACGGACAATTCAATGATTGGTGCTGACCCATTAAGCACTGAACCTCAATTTGAACACGTATTTATCTCTGGCGGCCCTGGTACTACACCAGAAGAGCTTGAACGCAAACTGTATGTTCTACGTAACTACACGGTTCGTGTATGCCTAGAAAGCGTGTCAAACATTGGTGATGACTTCTACATCAACTCAATGTCTTACAAAACATTGGTGTACAAAGGTCAGCTAACAACAGAACAAGTTCCTCAGTACTTCCTAGATCTGCAAAACCCAACCATGGTGACAGCTCTAGCACTAGTACACTCTCGCTTCTCTACCAATACATTCCCACGTTGGCGTCTGGCTCAACCTTTCCGTTATATCGCGCATAATGGCGAAATCAATACGGTACGCGGCAACCTAAACTGGATGAAAGCACGTGAAGCAATCCTCGAATCGGATCTGTTTACACAAGCTGAAATCGACATGCTACTGCCTATCTGTCAGGAAGGTAGCTCGGATTCGTCAAACTTCGATATGGCACTTGAGCTACTTGTTCTTTCAGGTCGTACTCTGCCACACGCATTGATGATGATGATCCCGGAAGCATGGCAAGAAAACAAAAACATGGATTCAACTCGTCGTGCGTTCTACCAATACCATGCGAACGTAATGGAACCATGGGATGGCCCTGCATCAGTATGTTTCACCGATGGTGTTCAAGTAGGTGCAACGCTTGACCGTAACGGTCTGCGCCCTTCTCGTTACACAGTGACAAAAGACGACTTCCTAGTCATGGCGTCTGAGTCTGGCGTCGTTGAAATCGCACCAGAAAACGTTGAATACCGCGGTCGTCTACAACCAGGTCGTATTTTTGTTGCTGACCTTGAGCAAGGCCGCATTATTTCTGATGAAGAAGTAAAAGATGGTATCGCGAAAGCGCAACCTTACGAGAAATGGGTTGAAGAGAACCTTCTGAGCTTGAAAAAGCTGCCAGATGCGAGTAACGAATCTAACCAACCTTCTCCAGAGAAACTTCTGCACAAACAACAATCGTTTGGCGTGAGCTCTGAAGAAGTAAACGAAATCATTCTACCGCTTGCGAAAACGGGCTACGAGCCACTTTCTGCAATGGGTGCCGACTGGCCGCTAGCGATTCTTTCTCACCAATCGCAGCACCTTTCAAACTACTTCAAACAATTGTTTGCTCAAGTAACTAACCCGCCAATCGACCCGATTCGTGAGCGTATGGTTATGTCTCTGAACACCTACCTAGGTAAAGATCAGAACCTACTTGCTGAAACACCAGAACACTGTCAAAAAGTAGAACTTGAATCGCCAGTTTTATCTAACTCTGAGTTAGAAAAACTGCGTGCAATCGATAACGATCACCTGCAATCAAAGACACTTGATATCGTATTCCAGGCAAACGGTGGTGAAGGGAAATTGGAACGTGCGTTAAAACGCATCTGCCAATATGCTGAAGATGCCGTGATTGATGGTTACTCTATCATCCTACTGACAGACCGTGCGGTTAACTCAAACCACGCCGCTATCCCAGCGATGCTGGCAGTTGGCGCGGTTCACCACCACCTAATCCGCAAAGGTTTACGTGCTAAGTGTGACATCGTGGTTGAAACGGGCGATGCTCGTGAGACACACCACTTTGCAACGCTTATCGGGTACGGTGCAAACGCCGTAAACCCATACCTAGTTATCGAAACGATTATTGATCTGCAACGTACTAAGAAGCTCGATCCAAACGTACACCCACGTGAGTTATTCGCGAACTACCGTAAAGGCGTTAACGGCGGTCTACTGAAGATCTTCTCTAAGATGGGGATCTCTACGCTGCAGTCTTACCACGGTGCACAAATATTTGAAGCACTTGGTGTTAGTAAATCAGTCGTTGAAAAGTACTTCACCGGTACTGTGTCTCGTATCCAAGGTCTAACGATCGACGATATCGCACGTGAAGTTCTGGTTCGCCACCGTGTTGGTTACCCAGCTCGTGAAATCCCAGCTCAAATTCTTGATGTTGGCGGTGTTTACCAGTGGAAGCAGCGTGGTGAGAAACACTTATTCAACCCAGAAACGATTTCTCTACTTCAAGAATCAACGCGTAATAAAGATTACGGTCAGTTCAAGAAGTACGCAAAAGCCGTTGATGACCAAGGCGACAACGCAGCCACGCTACGTAGCCAACTGGACTTCATCAAGAACCCTGCTGGCTCTATTCCTCTTGCAGAAGTAGAACCCATCGAGAACATCCTTAAGCGCTTCGCAACAGGCGCAATGAGCTTTGGTTCAATCTCGCATGAGGCTCACTCAACACTGGCAGTGGCAATGAACCGCATTGGCGCTAAATCAAATTCAGGTGAAGGTGGTGAAGATCCCGTACGTTTCGAACGCAAAGAAAACGGTGACTGGGAACGTTCAGCAATCAAACAGGTGGCTTCTGGTCGCTTTGGTGTAACGTCTTACTACCTATCTAACGCTGATGAGCTACAAATCAAGATGGCTCAAGGTGCGAAACCTGGTGAGGGTGGTCAACTACCTGGTGATAAGGTTGATGACTGGATCGGCGCAACGCGTCACTCGACTCCGGGCGTAGGTCTTATTTCTCCACCGCCACACCACGATATCTACTCAATCGAAGATTTGGCTCAGCTGATCTACGATCTGAAAAATGCGAACCGTAACGGCCGTGTCAACGTGAAGCTAGTATCGGAAGCAGGCGTTGGTACGATTGCATCGGGTGTAGCGAAGGCGAAAGCTGACGTAGTACTTATCGCAGGTTTTGATGGTGGTACGGGTGCATCTCCGATGTCTTCTATCCGTCACACCGGTCTGCCTTGGGAGCTGGGTCTAGCGGAAACGCACCAAACACTACTGAAAAACGGCCTACGTAACCGTATCGTTGTTCAGTCTGATGGTCAGATGAAAACACCACGTGACCTTGCAGTAGCAACGTTACTTGGCGCTGAAGAATGGGGCGTAGCAACAGCAGCACTTGTTGTTGAAGGCTGTATCATGATGCGTAAGTGTCACAAGAATACATGTCCTGTTGGTATCGCAACACAGAACAAGACTCTACGTGAACGTTTCGACGGCCGCGTAGAAGACGTAGTCACTTTCTTCCAATACATGGCTGAAGGTCTACGTGAAGTCATGGCGGAACTTGGCTTCCGTTCTATCGATGAAATGGTTGGGCAATCTCACAAACTGAAAGTTCGTGATGACATCGGTCACTGGAAGTACAAGAACCTAGACCTAACACCAGTTCTGCATATTGAGCATGCTCGTGAAGAAGATGGTATCTACAACCAGACACAACAAAATCACAACCTAGAGAACGTTCTAGACCGTAAGTTGATTCAAGCTGCGATTCCAGCGCTTGAGAAAGGCGAAGCCGTGAATGCGAGCTTCCCTATCATCAACACAGACCGCTCTACGGGTACCATGCTGTCGAACGAAATCTCGAAGGTTTACAAAGACCAAGGTTTACCACAACCAATGAACGTTAAGTTCCACGGTAGCGCGGGCCAATCTTTCGGTGCATTCCTGGCGAAAGGCGTTAAGTTCGAAGTAGAAGGCGACGCGAACGATTACTGGGGTAAAGGTCTATCTGGCGGTACGTTGGTACTGTACCCAGATGCGAAATCTACGATCGTTGCTGAAGACAACATCGTTGTAGGTAACGTATGTTTCTACGGTGCGACTTCAGGTGAATCTTTCATTCGCGGTATGGCTGGCGAACGTTTCTGTGTTCGTAACTCTGGTGCGAAGGTTGTTGTTGAAGGCGTTGGTGACCACGGTTGTGAATACATGACTGGCGGTGTTGCAATTATCCTCGGCTCAACAGGTCGTAACTTTGCTGCTGGTATGAGTGGCGGTGTGGCTTATGTTTGGGATAAAGCGGGTGACTTCGAAACCAAGCTTAACCCTGAACTGGTAGACCTAGATCCAATTGAACAAGAAGATAAAGATCTTCTACTGGATATGCTAACTAAGCATGTTGAATTCACAGGAAGTGAAGTTGCTCAATCTTTCCTAGACAACTTTGAAGCAAGTGTTGCATCGCTAGTTAAAGTAATGCCACGCGACTACAAAGCGGTTCTTGAAAAGCGTAAAGCTGAAGCACAACAAGCACAAACGGAAGAAGTGGAGGCAGTATAATGGGTAAGCCTACTGGATTTTTAGAACACGGTCGTGAGCTTCCAAAGAAGCTCGACCCGTCAGTTCGAATTGAAGACAACAAAGAGTTCGTACTCAACGAAGAGTTTGGTAACAAGATCAATACTCAAGCCTCTCGCTGTATGGACTGTGGCGTACCTTTCTGTCACAACGGCTGTCCGATTGGTAACATCATCCCAGAATTCAATGATGCGGTTTACCGTGACAGCTGGGAAGAGGCTTGGAATATCCTAAGCTCTACCAACAACTTCCCTGAGTTTACAGGTCGTGTTTGCCCTGCTCCTTGTGAAAGTGCCTGTGTTCTTGGTATCAACCAAGACCCAATCACTATATGTAATATCGAGAAAACGATTGTAGAAACTGCGTACCGTGAAGGGTACGCAAAACCTAAAACACCACGCTCTCGCACAGGTAAAACTGTCGCAGTTATCGGTTCTGGCCCTGCTGGTTTAGCCGCCGCTGAGCAGCTAAACAGTGCTGGTCACTCGGTGACGGTATTTGAACGTGACGAGAAAGTCGGTGGTCTACTTCGCTTCGGTATCCCAGATTTCAAACTGGGTATGGACGTGATTGATCGTAAGATCAACCTAATGGCTGAAGCTGGCGTTGAATTTAAAGTTAACCAACACATCGGTGTTGATGTTAATGCTCAACAGTTACGCCAAGAGTTTGATGTAGTATTGCTAACGGGTGGTTCTACGGTGCCACGCGACTTACCAATCCCAGGTCGTGAGCTGGAAGGCGTTCACTTTGCCATGGAATTCCTTGGTCAAAACAACCGCCGTGCTAACGACTTAGATCTTAAGACAGAAGAGATTCACGCTAAAGATAAGCACATTGTAGTTATCGGTGGTGGTGATACAGGTTCTGACTGTGTGGGCACATCAAACCGTCATAAGGCAGCAAGCATTACTCAGGTTGAGATCATGCCGATCCCACCAGAGAAGCGCCCTGCAAACATGCCTTGGCCTCAATACCCAATGATCATGAAAACCACCACTTCTCACGAAGAAGGTTGTGAACGTCACTGGAACATCTTAACCAAAGAGTTCATCGGTAACGAACAAGGTCAAGTGACGGGTCTACGTATTGCTGACATCGTTTGGCAAGATGCAAAACCAGGTGAACGTCCAGGTTTTGACGAAGTAGCGAACTCTGAACGTGTTATTCCTTGTGACATGGCATTTCTAGCAATGGGCTTCTTACACCCAGAGCCAACAGGCGTACTTGCTCAACTAGACATTAAACTGGACGAGCGCGGTAACGTCGCTTCTGAAGGTTTTGCGACGAACCAGAAAGGCGTTTTCGCTGCTGGTGATATGCGTACTGGTCAATCTCTGGTTGTACGTTGTATTAATGAAGGTCGTGAATGTGCCATTGCCATTGATGATTTCTTAATGGGTAACTCAAACTTAGAAGCGAAAGCGGATTCACTCATGCTTTCCGCATAATATTTCTCGGGCTAGCGTTGATGACGCTAGCTTAGAGGAAAGGCAACACCCTTCCTAACTTTTATGTTTGGCTAGCACTTGATGCTAGCCTTTTTTCTATCCGCCCGTAGCTTTCCATTTCACCTTGTTGCATACGTTAAATATCGTTAATACCCAGCCTCTTATATCTCATTGATATCCATCGACTATTTTAGATTATTAAGTGGCTAATCGCGTTTATGCATGATAATTAACCATGAACTTGACCTTAAACACAATTAGCTATACGTTGTAAATCTGGTGAAAACAAAACCGAACGGTATTGTTCATACAACCAATACGTTTTAACTAGCTAAAAAATAATAAGTTTATAAAAAATAACAAGTACATGAATAGTTAGTCATTTACTGTCTGGATGACAGAGAAGCAAAAGGGAGAATTGCAATGGCTCTATATGATCCTAGTCTTGAAAAAGACAACTGTGGATTTGGTTTAATAGCGCAAATGGAAGGCCAACCGAGTCATAAGTTGGTACGAACTGCTATTTCAGCCCTCGATCGCATGACACACCGTGGTGGTATTGCTGCGGATGGTAAAACAGGAGATGGCTGTGGCTTATTGCTTCAGAAGCCAGACTCTTATCTCAGAATTATTGCAGAAGAGAATAACTTCAAGCTCGGCAAGCAATACGCTGTCGGCATGATTTTCTTCAGCCAAGATCCAATCAAAGCGCAATCCGCGCAAGACATCGTCAATAAAGAGCTCGCTCAAGAGACCTTAACTGTTGCAGGTTGGCGCGTAGTGCCGACCAACACTGACGTATTAGGTCCGATTGCCAAAGATTCTGTTCCCAATATTCAGCAAGTGTTTATCTCAGCTCCTGCTGGCTGGCGTGAACGCGATATTGAACGACGCCTTTATATCGCTCGTCGTAGAATTGAAAAACAGATCACCGAAGACAAAGATTTCTATATTTGTAGCCTTTCAACACAAGTCATGGTTTACAAAGGTCTGTGTATGCCGGCCGATCTTCCGCGATTTTACCTCGATCTTGCAGACTTACGCATGGAATCGGCGATATGTCTGTTCCACCAGCGCTTTTCAACTAATACTCAGCCACGCTGGCCACTGGCTCAACCATTCCGCTATTTGGCACATAATGGTGAGATCAATACCATCGAAGGTAACCGTCAGTGGGCTAAGGCTCGTGCCTATAAGTTCTCTTCGCCTTTGCTGCCAGACTTACAAACCGCAGCACCCTTTGTGAATGAGACAGGCTCAGATTCATCAAGCTTAGATAACATGCTTGACCTGTTCCTTGCCGGTGGTATGGATGTGTTCCGAGCGATGCGTATGCTTGTACCGCCCGCTTGGCAAAACCACCCAGACATGGACCCAGATCTGCGTGCATTCTACGACTTCAACTCCAAACATATGGAACCGTGGGATGGCCCCGCAGGTATCGTCCTTTCTGATGGTCGTTACGCCGCGTGTAACCTCGACAGAAACGGATTACGCCCTGCGCGTTATGTCATAACTAAAGACAACCTGATCACTCTGGCATCTGAGGTTGGTATCTGGAATTACGCTCCGGATGAAGTTGCAAAAAAAGGTCGAGTTGGGCCTGGTGAATTACTGGTAATTGATACTCGTCGTGGCAAGCTGTGGCAATCCAACGAGATCGACAATGACCTCAAAGGCCGCCACCCCTATAAAGAGTGGATGGAAAAGAACGTTCACAAACTCACACCGTTTTCCAAATTGTCAGATGATCAAGTCGGTAAGCGTAGCTTTGACGATGACACTCTAAAGACTTACCAAAAACAGTTTGCGATGAGTAACGAGGAATCAGACCAAGTACTGCGCGTGCTCGGTGATATGGGGCAAGAAGCGGTCGGCTCGATGGGCGATGATACACCGATGGCCGTGCTGTCTTCTAAAGAGCGTCTCATCACCGATTATTTCCGTCAAAAATTTGCTCAGGTGACCAACCCACCAATCGACCCACTGCGTGAGAAACACGTGATGTCTCTAGCTACTAGTATTGGTAAAGAGATGAATGTGTTCTGTGAGACCGACGGTCATGCCTATCGTGTCACTTTCGATTCTCCCGTATTACTTTACTCAGACATGCAGCAGCTTCTGCAATTAAGCCAAAAACATTACCGCCATGTCATTCTCAGCATGCACTACGCTCCTAGTCATCAAGACCTTGAACAAGCGATCAAGACGGTATGTGATAGTGCAGAGCAAGAAGTCCGTAAAGGTGCAGTTTTAATTATTCTATCGGATAAAGGTTTAGAGAAAGGCAAACTGCCCATCCCAGCCGCTATGGTTGTTGGTGCGGTACAAACGAGACTTGCGGACACGGACCTACGATGTGATGCCAACATCGTGGTTGAAACGGCAACAGCACGTGACCCACACCAGTTTGCAGTACTGCTTGGCTTCGGTGTGACCGCCGTTTACCCATACCTTGCTTATGAAACGCTAGGAAAAATGCTCGATGACGGCTCTTTAGATAAAGACTACCGCACCGCGATGCAAAACTACCAGAACGGCATAAACAAAGGTCTATATAAGATCATGTCGAAAATGGGTATATCAACCATTGCATCTTATCGTTGTTCACAACTATTCGAAGCCGTTGGCTTACATACTGACGTCGTTGAGCTCTGCTTCCGTGGCGTAGCCACACGAATCCAAGGTGCAAGCTTTAGCGATTTCCAACAAGATCTTTATAACCTCTCTCGTAAAGCGTGGACGAAACGCAAACCAATCGAGCATGGTGGGTTACTCAAGTATGTACATGGCGGCGAATATCACGCCTACAACCCAGACGTAGTCAGTACTTTACAAACAGCCGTAAAGACAGGCGAAACATCAGATTATCAATCTTTTGCGAAGCAAGTTAATGCTCGTCCTGTGGCGATGCTACGTGACTTGATGAGCCTCAAAAAAGCCGACCAGCCTCTGCCACTAGAGCAAGTCGAGCCTAATAGCGATCTATTTAAACGCTTCGACTCTGCGGCAATGTCGATTGGTGCCTTGAGCCCCGAAGCTCATGAAGCGCTGGCCATGGCGATGAACCGATTAGGAGGCTACTCCAACTCTGGTGAGGGCGGTGAAGATCCACGACGCTTTGGGACTGATCGTAACTCGCGCATTAAACAGATAGCTTCCGGTCGTTTTGGCGTAACTCCACATTACTTAACCAATGCGGATGTTTTACAAATCAAAGTCGCACAAGGTGCGAAGCCCGGAGAAGGTGGTCAACTGCCCGGTCATAAGGTCACCGCAGAGATCGCTAAGCTGAGATATTCAGTTCAGGGTGTCACTCTGATTTCTCCTCCTCCACATCACGATATTTACTCTATCGAGGATCTAGCGCAGCTGATTTTCGACCTTAAACAAGTGAACCCTAAAGCCTTGGTTTCAGTGAAGTTAGTGTCTGAACCGGGTGTAGGAACCATTGCAACAGGTGTAGCAAAAGCCTACGCCGATCTGATCACCATTTCTGGCTATGATGGAGGTACAGCAGCAAGTCCACTAACCTCAGTAAAATACGCAGGTTGTCCTTGGGAGCTTGGCTTAGCAGAAACTCAACAAGCCTTGGTTGCCAACGGTCTACGTCATAAAATCCGCCTACAAGTCGATGGTGGTTTAAAAACCGGCCTCGATGTTATCAAAGGCGCAATTCTCGGTGCGGAAAGCTTTGGTTTTGGAACAGCGCCAATGGTCGCAATGGGTTGTAAGTTCTTACGAATTTGTCACCTCAACAATTGTGCTACTGGTGTGGCAACTCAGGATGAAACACTACGTCGTGAATACTTCAAAGGCTTACCTGAAATGGTGATGAACTACTTTACGGGTCTAGCCGATGAAGTACGCCAATACCTTGCAGAGCTTGGGGTAGAAAAACTAACAGACCTAATTGGTCGCACGGATTTACTTGAAGCAGTCCAAGGCCTCACAGCGAAACAGAGCAAGCTCGATCTTTCTTCAATACTCGAAGCTCCGATATCTGCAGAAGGTCACCCGCTATTTTGGACCGAACCAAACGCGCCGTTTGATAAAGCTCAGCTCAACCAGCAGATCCTTGATGATGCACTCGATGCAATTGAGAAGCGACAGTCCACCAGCCTCTACTACAACGTGATCAACACCGACCGTTCGATTGGCGCTCGTATCTCAGGTGAAATAGCGAAGCGTTACGGTAATCAAGGTATGGCGGGTGCACCGATTAAATTGTACCTCGATGGTACAGCAGGCCAATCATTTGCAGTTTGGAACGCCGGTGGCGTCGAGCTATATCTGACAGGCGATGCCAATGACTATGTCGGCAAAGGCATGGCGGGCGGTAAAGTGGTTATCAAGCCTCACCAAGGCACTGCATTCGTTTGTAACGAAGCGACCATCATCGGTAACACCTGTTTGTATGGTGCAACCGGAGGCAAGCTATTTGCTGCAGGCACTGCAGGTGAACGATTTGGGGTACGTAATTCAGGTACCGTCGCTGTGATTGAAGGCGCAGGTGACAATGCCTGTGAATACATGACCGGTGGTATTGTGGCCATTCTTGGCGCAACCGGAGTGAACTTCGGCGCCGGTATGACAGGCGGTTTTGCTTATGTGATGGATAAGAATGAAGACTTCCAAGGCCGAGTGAACAACGAATCGGTCGAAGCACTTTCTTTGTCGGACCTATTTATCCACCAAGAACATCTGCGCGGCTTGATTGCTGAGCACTTAGAAGAGACAGGCTCAGTGCACGCTGAAGCGATTCTGGCGAACTTTGATGAATGGATTCCGAAGTTCTACTTAGTGAAGCCGAAGACGGCAGATCTTAACACCTTGCTCGGTCACCAAAGCCGTAGCTCTGCTGAACTTCGTGTTCAAGCGCAATAATTGGAAGGAGCCAATCATGAGCCAGAATGTATACCAATTTATTGATGTGAATCGCGTAGACCCAGCGAAGAAGCCAATCAAAATACGTAAGATTGAGTTTGTAGAGATCTACGAACCTTTCACGAAACAACAAGCTAAAGCGCAAGCTGACCGCTGTTTAGACTGTGGTAACCCATATTGTGAATGGAAGTGCCCTGTCCATAACTATATCCCTCAATGGCTTAAGCTCGCCAATGAAGGGCGCATTATCGAAGCAGCCGAACTGGCTCACCAAACCAACAGCTTGCCAGAGGTGTGTGGACGCGTTTGTCCTCAGGACCGACTGTGCGAGGGTTCTTGTACCCTCAATGATGATTTTGGCGCAGTAACAATAGGTAATATTGAAAGATACATTACCGACAAAGCGTTTGAGATGGGCTGGAAACCAGACATGTCCCACGTTGAATGGACCGACAAAAAAGTCGCGATCATCGGCGCAGGCCCCGCTGGTCTTGCAGCAGCTGACATCTTAGTTCGAAATGGTGTAAAAGCCGTGGTATTTGACCGCTACCCAGAGATCGGTGGCCTGCTCACGTTTGGTATCCCATCGTTCAAACTAGAGAAAGGCATCATGGAAAACCGTCGCCGTATCTTTAGCGGAATGGGTGTCGAATTTAAGATGAATACCGAAGTCGGTAAAGACGTTCAACTACAACAACTGGTCGATGACTATGATGCCGTTTTCTTAGGGGTCGGTACCTATAAAAACATGCGAGCAGGGTTAGACAACGAAGAAGCACCGGGCGTTTATGATGCTCTACCCTTCCTTGTTTCCAATACCTACAAGGTCATGGAACTGGATAACCCAACGCCATTCATCGACATGAAAGGCAAAAAAGTGGTCGTGCTTGGTGGGGGGGATACCGCGATGGACTGTGTCCGAACTTCGATTCGTCAACACGCAGCTAACGTCGTTTGTGCTTATCGCCGAGATGAAGCCAACATGCCAGGATCTCGTCGCGAAGTGAAGAATGCCAAAGAAGAAGGCGTGAAGTTCATGTTCAACCTTCAGCCTATTGGCTTAGAGCTTAACAACTCTGGTCATGTCGTTGGCGTCAAAGTCGTGAAAACCGCTTTGGGTGAGCCTGATGACGCTGGCCGTCGTCGTCCTCAACCCGTTGAAGGCAGTGAGCATATTCTTGAAGCAGACGCCGTTATAATGGCATTTGGTTTTCAACCTCATGCGATGGAATGGCTAGAACCTTTCGGTGTTGATTTGGATCAGTGGGGACGCATCAAAGCTCCTGGACAACAAGAGTTTCAATACCAAACCACCAACAGCAAGATTTTTGCAGGTGGTGATGCGGTTCGAGGCTCAGACTTGGTGGTGACCGCTATCGATGAAGGCCGTAAAGCCGCGGAAGGGATATTAGATTACCTAGAAGTGTGACTAATCTAAGGTTTCCTTTATTACTCAGTTCGTTACTATAAAAAAAGGATCCAATGATGGATCCTTTTTGAATTAAATACGCTTTATTAAAAGGTAACGATAAAGAGTAAAACAATCACTAAATGGCCAATACCGAAAACGACAATTAGAATTAGAATTAGAATTAAAACAACGCATAGGAAACACTATGGAAAAAACAGCTCTCCTTTTTCTCTCTCTTTTGACTTTAACCGCTTGCAGCCAAGGTATCACTGACATGGAAGACAGAACTTCATCACCTTGTGGCGACAAACCAAACTGTGTATCGACCCAAGATGATCGTGAGCAGCATGCATTGGCCGCATTTGAATTATCAGATTCAGCAAACCTCGATGCTATTGAACAGGTTGCGCTGACCTTACCGGGCTCGAAAACAGCCAACAGAACCGAAAATTACCTACGTATTGAATGTACTTCTCGCATCATGCGCTTTGTCGATGACTTAGAACTCAGAGTTACTGGTGGCAAGCTGATCGTACGTTCCGAGTCTCGTACTGGCTACTCTGATTTTGGGGTGAACCGAAAACGTGCTGAACAACTTCGCACAAGCCTAAAAAGTGAAGGCCTAATCAAATAGATAAAAGAATACGTGGATAAATCGTCGGTATTAGGATGAGAAGTGCTTCTGGGCAGTCGCTCGACGCTTCTCTTCCATGCTACAATTTCGTTCTACTGTTTACATATTTTTATTAAGAGACTACACATGAAAATCGGCATCATTGGCGCAATGGAGCAAGAAATTGCGATCCTAAAAGCAGCAATTTCAGATATCACTGAAGTGAATAAAGGCGGTTGTACCTTTTTCTCTGGTCAGCTAAATGGTGTTGACGTTGTTTTGCTTCAATCAGGGATTGGTAAAGTAGCAGCAGCTGTTGGTACTTCAATCCTTCTAAGCGAATACCAACCAGATGTCGTTCTAAACACAGGCTCAGCTGGCGGTTTTGACTCAACACTTAACCTTGGCGATGTCGTTATCTCAACTGAAGTTCGTCATCACGATGCAGACGTAACCGCTTTCGGTTATGAAATCGGCCAAATGGCAGGTCAACCTGCTGCGTTCAAAGCAGATGATAAACTTATGGCTGTTGCTGAACAAGCACTAGCACAAATGGAAGATAAGCATGCCGTTCGCGGTCTTATCTGTACTGGTGATGCATTTGTTTGCACGGCAGAACGCCAAGAGTTCATTCGCAAGCACTTCCCGTCAGTTGTTGCTGTAGAGATGGAAGCATCGGCTATCGCTCAAGCTTGTCACCAATTCCAAGTACCCTTCGTGGTTGTCCGTGCAATCTCTGACGTTGCAGACAAAGAATCACCAATGAGCTTCGAAGAGTTCCTGCCACTAGCAGCGCAAAGCTCTTCTGAAATGGTTATCAAGATGGTTGCCCTACTAAAGTAAGCGACTAGATATGCAAACACTGTTTGATCAGGTATTTGCAAATGGCGTGCTCCTTGTGATGTGGGGAGCACTGCTTTTTCATTTAATTTTACCTATCCCCCATGCCGCACACCCCACGACCTTATGGCATAAGTTTGCTGAGCTTTTAGCAAGCAAGGTTAATAACAACCACAACTATTCCCAAAGTTTAATCTCAGGCACATTAGCCTGGGGGTTAATGGTACTGCCGACTCTGGTTATTCTCTTGGCACTGCAACCATTGGTTTGGCAAGCTCAACTGTTTGAATTGGCACTGTTATTACTCGCGATTGATTGGCGCAATAATGAAAAGCTGACTAAGCAACTGATTAAAGCGATTGGCCGAGAAGATAAAGCGGCCGCTCGTCAGTTACTGGCCCCAATAGTCAATCGTCAAACCGAATCACTTTCGTCACTTGGCCTAGGCAAAGCCGCCACAGAAACCATCATCATGGGTTACGCTCGTAACGTAGTTTGTGTGTTGTTCTGGTACGCCATTGGTGGTGGAATCGCCGCGTTAATGTATCGCCTTGTGGTCGAGTTAGCTCGAGCTTGGTCGCCAAGTCGCAAGCAATTTTCTCCATTCGGCTCAACCGCTATCAAGATAGTCGCTATTCTCGAATTCATACCGATGCGTTTGTTTGCTTTGATGATCGTATGTGGTGATAAAGCAACGCACACATTTAAGATGATGCTAGTCCAAAGTCGCTCTTGGCCACTACCCGGCCCTGCCTGGTTAATCACGGCCGTTGGCAACAAGCTTGAACTATCATTGGGTGGCCCTGCGATTTACAACAACACCAAAGCCATTCGCGCAAAATTAGGCGGCAGAATCGCACCGTCAACTCTGCATCTATCTCAGGTTCAGAAACTGCTATTTGGTCGCATCACTATCTGGATACTTTTACAAAGCCTAGCCTTATTATTTATTCACCAAGGGATTTAGAGTGAAATCTTCAGCACTTGTTACAAGCCTTACTATTTTGTCTTCCAGCTTATGGCTGCCTTTATCATTTGCAAAAGAAGCATCACTGACTCCAGAAAAAGTACAACCAGCTCAACGCGTGGTCAGCCTTGCTCCTCACGCCACTGAACTCGCGTACAGTGCAGGTTTAGGTAATAAGCTTGTTGCGGTAAGTGAGCGAAGTGATTACCCACCACAAGCAGACAAGCTTGAGAAAGTGGCGAACTACCAAGGTATTAAGGTTGAGAAAATCATCGCACTGCAGCCAGATCTGATTCTTGCGTGGCCTTCTGGCAACCCGCCCAGAGAACTCGCAAAGTTAGAGCAGTTTGGATTTAATATTTACTACTCTAAAACCAAAAGCCTAGACAGCATTGCGACCAATATTGAACAACTAAGCCAATACTCCAGTGATCCGAGTATTGGAGAGAACAATGCTAAGCAATACAGAGAGCAGCTCAACGCGTTGAAACTAAAATATAAAGATGCCGAGCCTGTAAACTACTTTTATCAGCTTAGTGAAAAGCCGCTCATCACTGTTGCTCAAGGGCATTGGCCAAGTGAGGTGTTTGAGTTTTGTGGTGGTCACAATATTTTTGAAAACAGCGCCTCTCCTTATCCGCAAGTTGGTATTGAACAAGTTGTACTAAAGAAACCTGAGGTGATCTTCACCTCTCAGCACGCCATCGAGAATGGAACCATGTGGCAAACTTGGGAAGAGGAGATTCCGGCGGTCGCTCAAGATCAGATTTGGTCACTCAATTCTGACTGGATCAATCGCCCGACAACCAGAACTTCAAAAGCGATTCAACAAGTGTGCGATTTCTTCGATAGAGCTAGGCAAAATCGCTAACTATTTGCTGCATTTTTTCGTACAATTCGCCACCAACGTCAATACCTATAATTTCAACCAATAAGAGCACCAGTATCATGGACTCCATGCTGCTTTATATTATCGATTTATTTGGCACTGCCATCTTTGCTATTTCTGGCGTTTTTGTCGCAGGCCGTCTTAAGATGGATCCCTTTGGCGTCGCCGTTCTAGGCAGCGTGACCGCAATTGGCGGCGGCACTATTCGTGACATGGCATTGGGTGCGACTCCCGTTTTTTGGATCACTGATACCACCTACCTTTGGGTCATCATCACTACCTGCTTGCTGACCATGATTATTGTAAGACGTCCAAAACGTCTGGCTTGGTGGATATTGCCGGTATGTGATGCGATTGGTTTAGCGGTGTTTGTTGGCATTGGTGTAGAAAAAGCGCTTATCTATCAAGATTCAGCACTAGTGGCCATCATCATGGGTGTCATCACCGGCTGCGGTGGCGGTATTATCCGTGACGTGCTTGCCCGTGAAGTGCCAATGATTCTAAGAAGTGAAGTCTACGCGACCGCTTGTATCATTGGTGGCGCTTTCCATACCATGGCGATCAGCATGGGGCACGATTCAGAAACTGCATTTCTGGCCGGCGTGTTCTCAACGTTATTGATCAGGCTTGGCGCCATTCGTTGGCATTTATCATTGCCGACCTTCGCCATCAAATAAGCTATCGTTACAAAGTGAAAGGCTCCGCAAAGGGGCCTTTTTTAATCCGGTTTCAAATCACTGATACCCTCGATTTCCACTCTTCAAAGATCCCTTCTTTTCCTAACACTCAATTTAGTTAGTCCATTAGCTCATTAGGTTAGTAATGTTTTTTGTTTACTTATCTAATCCACAGGCTATATTAATAAACAAATAGCTTTATAAACAATTTTATTTACTAACATTGGCAAAAGGGAGTTCAAGATGAGTATTGGTAAAGTGGGCATTGTTTTTTCTCTAAGAATGGAGCAACTAAGCAAGTTGCTGAGACAATCGCTGAAGGCATTAACAATCAACAACCTAACTCAGTACTCCTTGTCGAAGTGCTATCTTCTGAAGTGGTCGAAGGAAGGTATGACAATGATGATAAGCTCAAGTCATTAGAGGACTGTGACGCCATTATCTTTGGCTCCCCGACTTACATGGGTTCACCAGCCGCACAGTTTAAGAGCTTTATGGATGCAAGCAGTGATAGCTACTGCAATAAAGCATGGCGAAATAAACTCGCAGCGGGTTTTACCACAGGTGGCAGCCTTAACGGTGAGCAGCAACAAACCTTGTTGAGCTTTTTTACTCTGGCTTGTCAGCATGGCATGATTTGGGCAGGGCTTGATATCTCAAAGCACATTGATGACTTAGGTTTGAATCGCACAGGATCAAGCATAGGTTTGGTTGCCAGTGAAGATGAGACAGCAGATAGCACCAATAATCACATTAACAGCAACGATCTTCAGACTGCTTTCTATTTCGGCCAACGCATCGTAAGTCTAGCAAAGAGAACCGAACTAACTTACTAATTAACTAACAGGCTAGTTTCAAAGCTCCTAGCTTGTTTGATATCTATGAGCTCAAGACTAGAGAATGAATGCTGTTTGAGGTAAGTTGAAACAATCATTCCCAACTTTCATGAATATAACCAATGCTACTCGAAGGAATCGAAACTCTACTGGTATTGAGTAAAGCAAAGACCATGAGCCGTACAGGCAGTTTGCTTTATATCAGCCAATCAGCGGTCAGCAAACGGATTGCGAATTTAGAAAGGAAGCTAGGTAAAAAGCTCATTGAACCGAGTGGCCGACAGATCAAACTGACGCCGGATGCAATTGCACTAGTCGAGAGTATCGGCCCTGCATTCAACGAGCTTCGTGGCCTTATTTATGAACAGCAAGAGTTGGAAGATACCACTCTCATCACTTTAGATAGCTCTAAGTCTCTGATAGCGGGCTATCTAGGTGAGATGATGGGGCAATTTATCAAACAAGATAAACACATCACCATCACCACCAACCATACCCCAAGAATCATAGAGCGCGTACAATCTGGCAAGGCAACCTTGGGGTTGTGTGCTGGTTTACTGCCGCCACATCATGGATTGATGACCTTCCACCTGTTTGATGAGCCGTTTTACATTGTAAGTAAGCAGTCGCTCACGGCACTTCCTCCATTGGTCATTACCAACGATATGACGAACCCAGCCAACTCTTATCAATTATCTGTGCTTGCAAAATTCGATATCAAACCCTTAATGGAGATGGATGCCTACACCGCAGCAGCGCAACTTGCATTAGGTGGAGCGGGGCCGGCTTTAATCCCGCTCTCTATCGTAAAAACACTCAATATTGAGTCTCAATACCTGTATAGTTTCCCAGAATTAGCAGGCTTAATTCGACCAATTCATATCTGTGTGAGGCCAAATAGCTATCACTCTCCAAGGGTTAAAACAGTGATAGAATCGATTGTTGATGCTGTTCCCAAAGCAGTTTAGACGCCATTAGCATCGACATTACGATCACAAGGGGGCGAATCCACTTCTGCCCTTTTGTCACTACCACTTTAGCGCCGAGCTGAGCGCCCATAAAGCCACCGACCGCCATCACTAATCCTAACTCCCAAATAGGCAAGCCAGCCAAGATAAAGAAGATCAATGCAGCAATGTTCGAGGTGAAATTAAGTACCTTGGTGCGAGCTGTAGCATCAACCAAAGAGAAATGCCCAATGACGACAAAGCAAACCGTAAAAATAGACCCCGTACCTGGGCCAAAGAACCCATCGTAGAAACCCACACCACCGCCAATACACAGCGCAAACATTGCCTCAGAGATCTTTTGCTTACCTTTAGAAACCGTTGTTGGAGGTGCAAGCAGAAAATAGAGAGAGATAGCAATAAGCAACAGTGGGATAACACTCGTCAGTAAGCTTGCATCTATATATTGGACTAATTCAGCCCCAATAGCCGAACCAATAAAAGTGCAGATGATCGCAAAACGCATCTCTTTAATACTGACGATACCATTGCGCACGAAATACCAAGTCGCCGAGAAGCTACCAAAAGAGCTTTGAAGTTTATTAGTAGCAAGGGCCTGTGTCGGTGGGACACCCGCCGCGAGTAATGCAGGTAAAGTTAATAAGCCACCGCCGCCAGCCATCGCATCAATAAAGCCAGCCACCGTTGCGACAACAAACAAAATAGCCAATATTTCTAGAGTGATTTCCATATACTCAATGCCTTAAAATTCCGTATAACGACAACTTACCACCCTAAGAAAGCGATCAATAACGAAACACAAGATTTTAACCTATTCCAAATTTTCATCATTTAATCTAATGCTAATCACAATAAGTGAGTGTTCATAAATCGAGTGGGAACAGACTTGAGAATAAAACGGAAATTATCGAGATTTTTAACAAACTAGGGAGAACAGTTGCTTACTACGATAGGTATAAACAGGATGGCAAGCATAAAAAAACCCGCTCTTCAGTTCAGAGCGGGCCTCTACTTTCGTTTAATCTAGTCGATTAAGCTTCGTTCGCTTTTACTTGAGCATGTAGCTCTTGAACTGAAATGACTGACGTCTTCGCATCTGCAGTGTGCGCCATGCAAGTCGCGAATGCAGCGTTTAGCGTAGTCGTGTAGTTAACTTTTTCAGCCAATGCGCCACGACGAAGAACTTTAGAGTCTTCAATCGCTTGACGGCCAGCTGCAGTGTTCACGATGTACGTGTACTCGTTGTTCTTGATACGGTCAAGAATGTGAGGACGACCTTCGTGTACCTTGTTAACTAGACGTGGGTTGATACCCGCTTCGCCAAGGATAACCGCAGTACCATGTGTTGCGTCTAGCTGGTAACCAAGCTTAGATAGCTTAGATGCTAGGTCAACAACACGCTCTTTATCGCCTTCACGAACAGAAAGAAGTGCACGGCCGCCTTCTGGGTAGATGTTGCCACAACCCAATTCGGCTTTAGAGTATGCTTCTGCAAACGTCGCGCCAACACCCATAACTTCACCAGTAGAGCGCATTTCTGGGCCTAACAGTGGGTCAACACCTGGGAACTTGTTGAATGGAAGTACAACTTCTTTCACCGAGTAGTAAGGTGGGATGATTTCTTTGGTAAAACCTTGAGACTCTAGCGATTGACCCGCCATTACACGAGCGGCAATCTTAGCGATTGGCGCACCAGTTGCTTTAGATACGAATGGAACCGTACGTGCTGCACGAGGGTTAACCTCGATTAGGTACACTTCATTATTCTTCACAGCAAACTGCGTGTTCATCAGACCACGAACACCCAATTCGAACGCTAGCTTTTCAACTTGCTCACGCATTACGTCTTGGATTTCTTGGCTTAGCGTGTAGGCAGGAAGAGAACATGCTGAGTCACCTGAGTGAACACCCGCTTGCTCGATGTGCTCCATAATACCGCCGATAACAACGCGTTCACCGTCACAAATCGCATCGACGTCGACTTCAACAGCGTCATCTAAGAAGCTATCCAGTAGTACTGGAGATTCGTTTGACACACTTACTGCTTCGTTGAAGTAACGACGTAAATCTTGCTCGTCGTATACGATTTCCATCGCACGACCACCAAGTACGTAAGAAGGACGTACAACAAGTGGAAAGCCGATTTCGCGAGATTTCTCTACCGCTTGCTCCATTGTTGTTACTGTCGCGTTCTCTGGCTGAAGTAGGCCTAGACGGTCTACAGCAACTTGGAAACGCTCACGGTCTTCTGCACGGTCGATTGCGTCTGGGCTAGTACCGATGATTGGCACGCCAGCCGCTTCAAGAGCACGAGCCAGTTTAAGTGGCGTTTGACCACCGTACTGAACGATAACGCCTTTTGGCTTCTCAACGCGAGCGATGGCTAGTACGTCTTCCAGGGTGACTGGTTCGAAGTACAGACGGTCAGAGGTATCGTAGTCTGTAGAAACGGTCTCAGGGTTACAGTTAACCATGATAGTTTCGTAGCCATCTTCACGTAGTGCTAATGATGCGTGTACACAACAGTAGTCAAACTCAATACCTTGGCCGATACGGTTTGGACCGCCGCCTAGAATCATGATCTTGTCTTTGTCTGTTGGGTTCGCTTCACACTCCTCATCGTAAGATGAGTACATGTAAGCCGTATCTGAAGAGAACTCAGCCGCACACGTATCTACACGCTTGTATACCGGGTGAATATCGTATTGGTCACGCATACGACGGATTTCGCTTTCTGCGACTCCTAGAATCTTAGATAGTCGCGCATCTGCAAAACCTTTACGTTTAAGCTTGATTAACTCGTCTTTATTTAGACCAGCAAAACCTTTCGCTTTCAGTTCTTGCTCAAGATTTACGATATCTTCAATTTGAACTAGGAACCAACGGTCGATTTGCGTTAGGTTGAATACACCATCTACCGACATACCCGCACGGAATGCGTCAGCGATGTACCAAATACGCTCTGCGCCAGCTTCTTTCAGTTCGTGACGGATAGTCGTTAGCGCATCTGGTGCGTCTAGGTCTACCATTTCGTCAAAACCAGTCGCGCCAACTTCTAGGCCACGAAGTGCTTTTTGTAGAGATTCTTGTTGGTTACGGCCGATAGCCATCACTTCACCAACCGACTTCATTTGCGTCGTTAGACGGTCGTTAGCGCCTGCAAATTTTTCGAAGTTAAAACGAGGAATCTTAGTGACTACGTAGTCGATTGTTGGTTCGAATGATGCTGGTGTTGCGCCGCCAGTGATGTCATTCATTAGCTCGTCTAGCGTGAAGCCAACAGCCAGTTTCGCGGCAATCTTAGCGATTGGGAAACCTGTTGCTTTAGATGCTAGCGCAGAAGAGCGAGATACACGTGGGTTCATCTCGATGATAACCATACGGCCATCTTTCGGGTTGATACCAAACTGTACGTTTGAACCACCGGTTTCAACACCAATCTCACGCAGTACTGCTAGAGATGCGTTACGCATTAGTTGATATTCTTTGTCTGTCAGCGTTTGAGCTGGAGCCACAGTGATTGAGTCACCTGTGTGAATACCCATTGGGTCGAAGTTTTCAATCGCACATACGATGATGCAGTTGTCGTTTTTGTCACGAACCACTTCCATCTCGTACTCTTTCCAACCGATAAGTGATTCATCGATAAGAAGTTCGTTAGTTGGAGATAAATCCAAACCACGACGACAGATTTCTTCAAATTCTTCTTTGTTGTAAGCGATACCGCCACCAGTACCACCCATAGTGAACGATGGACGAATGATACAAGGGAAGCCAACCATGTCTAAAACTTTGTAAGCTTCTTCCATCGATTTAGCTGTATCAGCAGTTGGACACTCAAGGCCAATTGCTTTCATTGCTTTATCGAAGCGTGAACGGTCTTCTGCTTTATCAATAGCGTCAGCCGTTGCACCAATCATTTCAACACCGAACTCTTCAAGAACGCCGTGCTTTTCTAGGTCTAGAGCACAGTTCAATGCCGTTTGGCCACCCATAGTAGGTAGAACGGCATCAGGCTTCTCTTTAGCGATGATGTTACGCACCACTTCCCATTGAATAGGTTCGATGTAAGTTGCATCTGCCATCTCTGGGTCAGTCATGATTGTCGCTGGGTTCGAGTTTACAAGAATAACTCGGTAACCTTCTTCGCGAAGCGCTTTACAAGCTTGAGCACCAGAGTAATCGAACTCACATGCTTGGCCGATAACGATCGGGCCAGCACCTAGAATAAGAATACTTTTAATGTCAGTACGTTTTGGCATTGTCTACTACTCCGGATTAAGCTGTGTGCTGTTTAATTAATTCAATGAAGTGGTCGAATAACGGCGCTGCGTCTTCTGGACCTGGGCTTGCTTCAGGGTGACCCTGGAAGCTAAACGCGGGTTTGTCTGTACGGTGAATACCTTGTAGAGAACCATCAAACAGTGATTTGTGCGTTGCACGCAATGTCTCTGGAAGGGTTTCTTCGTCAGCTGCAAAGCCGTGGTTTTGCGAAGTAATCATCACAACATCACGATCTAAATCTTTAACTGGGTGGTTCGCACCGTGGTGACCAAACTTCATCTTCACAGTCTTAGCACCTGACGCTAGAGCAAGAATTTGGTGACCTAGACAGATGCCGAAGATCGGTAAACCTTTTTCTAGGAACACTTTTGTAGCTTCAATTGCGTAAGTACATGGTTCTGGATCACCAGGGCCATTTGAAAGGAAAACACCGTCTGGGTTCAGCGCGAGTACTTCTTTAGCAGAAGTTTCAGCAGGAACAACCGTTAGGCGGCAGCCGCGGTCAACAAGCATTCGTAGGATGTTTCGTTTTGCGCCGAAGTCATAAGCAACAACGTGGTATGGCAATTCAGAGTCGGCTTTCGCTTCAGGAAGTCCACCCGTAAGCGTCCACGAACCTTGTTTCCATTGATACGCTTCTTTTGTTGTAACTTCTTTCGCAAGATCCATACCTTTCAGGCCAGGGAATTCTTTTGCTTTAGCTAGAGCTAAAGCTTCGTCTAGGTTCCCATCGTTTACTGAAGCGCCTGCTACGATACAACCGTTTTGAGCACCTTTTTCACGAAGAATACGCGTCAGCTTACGAGTATCGATATCAGCGATACCCACAACGTTTTGCGACTTAAGGTAATCAGAAAGGGATTTTTCATTACGGAAGTTAGAAGCGATAAGAGGGAGATCGCGAATCACAAGGCCTTGAGCATGGATTGAAGAAGATTCTTCGTCTTCGGAATTGGTTCCGGTATTGCCAATGTGAGGGTAAGTAAGGGTAACGATTTGTTGAGAATAGGAAGGATCAGTGAGGATTTCTTGGTACCCCGTCATCGAGGTATTAAAAACGACTTCACCAACTGCAGAACCTACAGCGCCAATGGCTTCACCGTGAAATACTGTCCCATCTTCTAGGACGAGTAGTGCTGACTTCTTCAAGACAACCTCCAGAAATAAAAATGCATTTAAATTGACTTAATTTGCAAATATACCTTCCTGCAACACCAGAAACTGCGTGTTTATGGAAATTAGACAAATTGGCGGTATTTTAGTGATGCACGTGATACGTGTCAACATTTAACGTAAAAGAAATTAAACATTTATATAAGCTAATTCAACTTTTGCCACCAAAGCTTCAAAAGTTCAACTTTAATGCCCGTTTAGTTCGAATATTAAGATTTTCTAATCTTTACCCTTCATTTTTACCAATCATATAGTGACAAAAACATCACCAACAAAAAGCAATCGATAAACACAAAGAGAAAACCCTATAATTTAGACACCTAAAACAGAAAGCGAATAATACCAGCCAAAAACTACAGTTAAATCATAGAAAAACGACGATAATAAGAAAGTAGAGAGAAACTTGTAAAAGGAGGAATAGCGGAGGGAAAGGTACCAAACAAAGAAAGCGCCGGCAATTGCCAGCGCATAAATATCTATTTATAGGTCATTCAATCCAAGGACATCTGTCATGGTATAAAAGCCTGCTGACTTACCATTTAACCAAACTGCGGCCTTGATTGCGCCATTAGCAAAGGTCATTCGATCTGTGGCTTTATGAGTAATTTCAACTCTCTCCCCGATATCAGCAAACATAGCAGTGTGCTCACCAATGATGTCACCAGCACGAATCGTCGCAAAACCAATCTCATCTTTAGTACGCTCGCCAGTAATACCTTCGCGTGACCATACGGCGACATCATTTAACTCATTACCCATCGCACCCGCGATCGCTTCGCCCATACCAATAGCAGTACCAGAAGGCGCATCAACTTTATGACGGTGGTGAGCCTCAACGATCTCAACATCACAGTAATCACCCATGACTTTAGCGGCCTTTTCTAGCAGCTTAAATACCAGGTTCACACCCACACTGTAGTTAGGTGCCATTACGATAGCGATCTCTTTTGAAGCAGCATCAATCACTCGCTTCTCTTCTTCAGAGAAACCTGTTGTTCCTATGATCAGCTTCTTACCATGACGTTTACAAAGTTCAATATTCGCTAATGTGCTAACAGGCGCAGTAAAGTCGACGATAACATCAAATTCTTCAATCGCTTTCGAGAGGTCATCGACTAGAGCCACATCAAAACGACCTTCACCGCATAACTCGCCGATATCAACGCCGACCAAAGATGATTCTGGTCGCTCTGAGCCAGCACCAACACTTGCTTCTGAATTATGATGAGCGGCTTTCACCAAGTTGCGACCCATGCGGCCCGCTGCTCCTGCAATTGCAATTCTTACCACTGCGAATATCTCCATTGTTTTGGTTACCGTTACCGCTTACCTCTGCAGCAACGTTCATTCGGTTAATATCTTTAAACTAACAACAATCTCAAACTCAGGCTAGCAATTACGAAAACTCTTTTATCACTCGCTCTAAAATTGGCACATTTGCCTCTGGGAAGGCGTATTGATTCAATGATTCTAGGCTTACCCATTCACCTTGTTGACCTTCTTTGCCATAAGGCTGCTCTTCAAAATCGGTCACAAGGATGAAATCGAACTTAAGCGACTTATCGGTGTAATCAAATTCAAGGTGTTCAAACAGAGACTGTTCAGTTACCTTGATGCCAATCTCTTCATCAAGTTCACGAGTCATGGCTTGTTCAATGGTTTCGTCTGCTTCAACCTTACCGCCTGGAAATTCCCAGAAGCCGCCTTTGTGCTTGTCATCAGGTCGTTTAGTGATAAATACCTGCGACTTATCTTGGTTAAAGACAATGCCTGCAACAATATGGATTCTTTTCATTAAGCTTTCCTCAAAATTAGCTTAAAAAAAGAGCCGCCTAAGCGACTCTTTATATTTTCATTGTCAGTTTTTCTGAAGCTAAGCTGTAGTGCTTGAGAGCAAGGCGGTGGCACGGAGCTTACGGTAGTAAGTGAGTACCACCAACGCAGCTATTAAGCGCTACGGCGACGATTCATAGAAACTTAGTTAATCTGACCGTGACACTGCTTGTACTTTTTACCACTTCCACATGGACATGGCTCGTTACGACCCACTTTACGTTCATCACGTACTACCGTCTGTGGAGATGCTGGTTCAGCTTCATCGTCACCTAACTGATTTTCAGCTGTTGCATGTTGTGCTTGTGCACGACGCGCCGCTTCTTCAGCTTGAGCTTGACGTTGAGCTTCCATCTTTTCTACTTCTTCTTGTTGCTGAACGCGAACTTTAGAAAGGATAGTAACAACGTCGGTTTTTAGTACATCTAGTAGGCCTTCAAACAGTTCAAACGACTCGCGCTTGTACTCTTGCTTCGGGTTCTTCTGAGCATAACCACGTAAGTGGATGCCTTGACGAAGGTGATCCATCGCAGCCAAGTGCTCTTTCCAAAGACCGTCTAGCGTTTGTAGCATCACAGACTTCTCGAAGTTACGCAGTACTTGAGCACCAACCACTTCTTCTTTCTGTTTGTAGGAATCAACCGCCATACCAAGAATACGTTCACGCAATGCTTCTTCATAAAGCTTATCGTCTTCATCTAGCCAACCTTGAATATCAAAGTCTAGATCGAAGTCATTCTTCAGACGATCTTGCAGACCAGCGATATCCCACATGTCTTCAAGAGATTGAGGAGGAATGTACTCATCGATCACCGAAGTAAACACGTCTTCACGGTTGTGTTCGATCATTTCGCTGATGTCGTCAGAACTCATCAGTTCATCACGAAGCTCATAAACCACTTTACGTTGGTCATTGGCTACATCATCGTACTCAAGAAGTTGCTTACGAATATCGAAGTTACGACCTTCTACTTTACGTTGAGCTTTTTCAATTGAGCGAGAAAGCATCTTAGATTCGATCGCTTCGCCTTCGTCCATACCACTTTGAATAAGACCAGCCATACGATCAGACGTAAAGATACGTAACAGAGAGTCTTCCATTGATAAGTAGAAACGAGAAGAACCTGCATCACCTTGACGACCAGAACGACCACGTAGCTGGTTATCGATACGACGAGATTCATGACGCTCAGTACCAATAATGTGCAGACCACCTGACTCAAGTACTTTATCGTGGATGACTCTCCAGTCAGCTTTGATCTTATCGATCTGCTCTTGAGTTGGGTTATCTAGCTTATCAACTTGTGCCTGCCAGCTGCCACCTAACACGATATCGGTACCACGACCGGCCATATTAGTTGCGATAGTTACCGCACTTGGCGTACCTGCTTGTGCAACGATCTCGGCTTCCATCTCATGGAACTTAGCGTTTAGAACGTTGTGCTTAATTTTTGCTTTTTTCAGTGCGTTAGACAGTAGCTCAGATTTCTCGATAGAAACTGTACCAACCAGTGATGGCTGACCAGCGGCTACACGGTCTTTAATGTCTTCAATGATCGCATTGAACTTGTCTTCTTCAGTACGATAAACCACATCTGGCATATCGTTACGAACCATAGGTTTGTTGGTTGGAATAACCACTGTTTCTAGGCCGTAAATAGACTGGAATTCGAAAGCTTCTGTATCGGCTGTACCTGTCATACCAGACAGTTTTTCGTACAAACGGAAGAAATTCTGGAAGGTAATCGATGCTAGTGTTTGGTTTTCATTCTGAATCTTCACACCTTCTTTAGCTTCAACCGCTTGGTGTAAACCTTCAGACCAACGACGACCTGGCATTGTACGACCAGTATGTTCATCAACGATAACCACTTCGCCTTCATCAGTAACGATGTAGTCTACGTTCTTCTCAAACAATACATGCGCACGAAGAGCAGCGTTTACGTGGTGAAGCAGGCTGATATTGGTTGGAGAGTAAAGTGTATCCCCCTCTTCCATTAGCTCATTTTTCACCATTAACTCTTCAACAAACTCTTGACCATTTTCAGTCAGGTGAACCTGCTTCGATTTTTCGTCCATGGTGTAGTGACCTTCACCACGGTACTCTTCTGAATCTTCTTTATCCTGGCGCTCAAGGCTAGGAATCAGAGTGTTAATGCGCGTGTAAAGCTCTGAACTATCTTCAGCTGGACCAGAGATGATTAGCGGAGTTCGAGCTTCATCGATTAAGATGGAGTCAACTTCATCGACAACAGCGAAGAAACGTTCACGTTGAACACGATCTTCAGCACGGAAAGCCATGTTGTCACGTAGGTAGTCAAAGCCAAACTCGTTGTTTGTTCCGTATAGTATATCAGCTTGGTAGGCTTCTTTTTTCTCTGGTGGAGCCATGTTTGGTACATTCACACCAACCGTCATACCAAGGAATTCAAATAATGGGCGGTTTGTTTCCGCATCACGCTTCGCTAGGTAGTCGTTCACCGTTACTACGTGAACACCTTTACTTGGAAGTGCGTTTAGATAAGCAGGCAGGGTGGCAGTAAGGGTTTTACCTTCACCAGTTCGCATCTCTGCAATTTGGCCGGCATTTAGAACCATGCCACCAATCAATTGCACGTCAAAATGACGCATGCCGTAAACACGCTTAGACGCTTCACGTACCGTAGCGAAAGCTTCAGGTAGAAGTTGATCTAACGATTCACCTTTATCTAAGCGCTCACGAAACTCAACCGTTTTTGCTTTTAGCTCTTCATCAGAAAGTGCTTCAAACGTTGGTTCGTAGTTATTAATTTCTTTTACAATTTTTCTAAGGCGGCGCAGTGTTCTGTCATTGCGACTGCCAATTACCTTTGTCAGCAGCTTAGTAATCATGTGCTTGGAATCTCTTCGTTCTCAGATCGTCCGCGATCTATTTTAAATGCCGTCAGTCTCTACTAGCTATGAACTAGTCTTCAGTTACTAACCAAGGATACTGAGATAAATCTAGTATCTTTGATATTGTACTTGAGAGTAGAGTTTTCAAGGCTTGAGTTAAAATTAATGCCCCTTAGTGTAAGTAATTTTCACACTAACGACCATTTAGAACACCATTTGTTTGATGTGCTTGGAACTTTTCTTTCTAATTGCTGATGGATTAAGCAAACTACGACCCATTGTCCAGCAATTTCCGTAGGTTAACGACACTGTATCTATTTTCTAGATACAAAAAAACCAGGTCAATGACCTGGTTTTCGAAATCTTATATTATTGTAAACAATAATTACGCTAGAACCATTCCTGGTTCAGCAAATGCAACAGGAGAGCCAGCTTCTTCTTCAAATGTTGCCCACTCCCAAGCTTCTGCGTCAGCAAGTACTGCACGTAATAGTTGGTTGTTTAGGCCATGACCTGATTTGTATGCTCGGAACTCACCAATAATAGCATGTCCACACATGTAAAGGTCACCAATCGCATCCAACACTTTATGTGTTACAAACTCATTCTCAAAACGAAGGCCTTCTTCATTAAGAATTCGGTATTCGTCCAGTACGATAGCATTATCGAAGCTACCGCCAAGTACTAGGTTTTGAGATTGTAGATATTCAATATCACGCATAAAGCCGAACGTACGAGCACGAGAAATTTCTTTCACAAAACCTTGTGAAGAGAAATCAAATAATAAACGTTGCTCGTCAGACTCAATGGCAGGATGGTTAAAGTCGATCTCAAAGTCCATACGGAAGCCGTTAAATGGAACAAATTCTGCCCACTTATCGCCATCTTCAAAACGAACAGGCTTTTTGATTCGAATAAAACGCTTCGCTGTATTCAGTGTTTCTACACCCGCTTGCTGTAGCAAGTATACGAATGGGCTTGCGCTACCATCCATAATTGGAATCTCTGGTGCATCCACTTCAACAATAATGTTGTCGATGCCCATCCCCGCTAGAGCGGCGTTAAGGTGTTCCACTGTAGAAATACGTACACCTTCATCATTAACAAGAGCAGTACATAACATAGTGTCACGAACTGATGCTGGATCAGCTGGGAAATCTACAGGTGGATTTACATCAGTACGACGGTAAACAATGCCTGTATTTGCAGCTGCCGGGCGAAGAGTAAGTGTGACTTTACGACCAGAGTGGAGACCCACACCAGTTGTTTTCACAATTTCTTTCAGAGTACGTTGTCTGATCATCTGCTTGCCTCTTATCAGTGCTACAAATCACGGCCAGTATTTACCGACCGCGGATTTTACCATTAATTCGACTATAGTCAAATTTTGGGTGTTTGCTAGTCAGCCTGACGTCGTAAAAATGCTGGTATATCTAAATACCCACTTTCTTTCTCAGCTTTAGGTGCTGCATTTTGGCTAGCGCCTGAACCTGAAGAAGCCGGTGACGACGTTGTTGGCTGTTGCTTAACTTGAGATTTTACCTCAGTTTTTTCATGCAATGGCTGTGCCACTTTCTCTTCCACTTTTGCTGCTGTTTGAGCAGCTACCTGTGGTTGAGGGGTTGACGCAACTTTAGTATTACCGCCAGCAACCAAAGTAATATCTGGTTTTCTCTCAGTGCCGATACCTGTTGCTACAACAGTTACACGGATTTCATCCGTCATATCAGGGTCTAGAGAAGTACCTATCACTACTGTTGCATTATCAGATGCGAATGCCTTAACTGTATTACCCACAGTTTCGAACTCATCTAGACGCATATCTAGGCCTGCTGTGATGTTCACAAGAACGCCACGCGCACCAGCTAGATCGATATCTTCTAGTAATGGGCTAGAAATTGCCGTTTCAGCGGCCTCTTCAGCACGGTCATCACCTTTAGCGATACCGCTACCCATCATTGCATGACCCATTTCCGACATTACGGTGCGAACATCCGCGAAATCGACGTTAATCATACCAGGGCGAGTAATTAGCTCAGCAATACCTTGTACAGCGTTTTTAAGTACATCATTTGCACTTGCGAAAGCTTCTAGCAGTGTTACGCCGCGGCCAAGTACTTTAAGTAGCTTTTCATTTGGAATCGTAATTAAAGAATCCACATGTTTAGAAAGCTCTTCGATACCTTGCTCAGCAAACGCTAAACGCTTTTTGCCTTCAAAGCTAAACGGTTTAGTTACAACAGCAACCGTTAGTACACCAAGCTCTTTCGCAACTTCAGCAATAACTGGAGCAGCACCTGTACCTGTACCACCGCCCATACCAGCTGCGATAAATACCATATCGGCGCCAGTTAGAACTTCTTTAATTCTTTCTCTATCTTCGAGAGCTGCATCACGGCCTACTTGTGGGTTTGCACCAGCGCCCAAACCTTTAGTGATATCACCACCAATTTGGATCACGCTGCTCACGCTTGTTTTACGAAGTGCTTGTGCATCAGTGTTAACACTGATGAATTCTACGCCTTCGATTGATTCACGTACCATGTGCTCAACAGCGTTACCGCCACCGCCACCAACTCCAACGACTTTAATTACTGCATCGTCAGACATTTCCATCATCGGTTCAAACATGTGTTATCTCCGTTTTTTCCTGCAACTCAGGTTAAAACTCTTTTTGTATCCAATTACGCAATTTGCCAAATAGACCAGACATTGAAGGTGCAGAACGCTTAGGTTCGCTGTAATCACCTTCATCACTGATCTGACAATCTCTTGCGTAATGAAGTAAACCAACCGCCGTAGAATGATACGGCTCTTTAACATAGTCAGTTAAGCCACTAACTTCTAATGGCTTACCAACTCGAACTTGATTGCGGAAAACACGTTCCGCACACTCTACCAACCCGTCAATTTGTGCTGCTCCACCAGTGAGAACGACGCCAGCTGCAAGGTGGTGTTTAATACCTTCATCTCGTAGCTGCAATTGAACCGTATCAATAGTTTGGTTAACAAGCCCCATAAGTTCAGTGTAACGTGGTTCAATCACTTCCGACAAAGTTTGTCGTTGCAAACTTCTCGATGGACGACCACCAACACTTGGGACGTTAACAGAGTCATCCTTGCTTACAAGTTCACTTAGAGCGCAACCATGATTCACTTTTATCTCTTCAGCATCACTTACTGGTGTGCCGAAGGCGAAGGCAATATCACTGGTTACTGCATTTCCTGCGTAGGAAAATACTTCTGTGTGTCGCAGTGCGCCGCCAGTCCAAATGGAAATATCCATCGTACCAGCACCGATATCAACCACACACACTCCAAGCTCTCTCTCGTCTTCAGTAATTACCGCATTACTTGAGGCAAGTCCTGAAAACACGATGTGCTCTACAGTGAGACCACATCGTTCGACAGCTTTAATAATATTTCTTGCCATATCGCTATGACAAGAAATTAGGTGAACACTAACTTCCATTCGAACACCAGACAAACCAAGAGGGTTCTTAATTCCTTCTTGATAATCAATGGTAAATTCTTGTGGAATTACGTGCAGAATTCTCTGCTCATCACCTATTTTAATTGATTTCGCGGTATGGATCGCTCGATCCATATCGTCTTGAGACACCTCTTCATCAGAGATAGTGCCCATGCCTTTTTCAATTCGGCTTGCGATATGCTTGCCCGATAGCGAGATAAATACATTGCTGATTTGGCATTCAGCCATCAACTCTGCTTGATCAATAGCTCGCTGAACCGACTTCACTACCGACTCTAGGTCGTTTACACCACCTTTATCCATACCTCTGGATGGGCTTTGCCCTGAACCAATGATATTGATTTGACCATCAGGCAGTATTTCACCAACCAGAGCTGATATGGTCGCAGTGCCTATATCAAGACCAACGATTATGTTGTCATCTGCGGTCTTAGTCATCTGTGCTCTCTTCTAACCCTTGCTCTGGAAACCAGCCTACAGCGGCTCCCGTATCATACCTGAGGTCAATGTAGCTCACTTGATTCGCTTTACTTCCTAATTCGTTATAAAGCGAAATGAAGCGTTCAACACGCTCATCTAAAGAATCTTTACCTAGTTCTAAACGGATACCGTTATCTAGGATTATTTGCCAAGCACGACGCTCATTGAGAACGAGCGAGGTAACCGTCAACCCTAAACTATTAATCAAAGGGGTTATCTGTCGCCATTTTTCTATTACTACTTGGCTGGTGCCGTCAGGGCCATAAAGCTTAACTCTATCGCCCTTCAAAAGGCCGATATCACCATTAAATACCTGACCATTTTCATTCAGCAGCATGTTGCCATTCCAGATTGCTGCAGCTTGATATTCCGTCAAAAATACTTTTATTGTATCTGGCCACTGTTTACGAATAGAGACAACTGATACCCAAGGCAACGCTTCCAAACTTTCTTGCAATACACCGATATCTTGTGACATGAATGTACCGATATGCTCAATCTCGCTAAATGCATGTTGAACATCACCTGCGGTTACGTAAGTTAAGTCGCCTTGAAGTACTATTTTGGAGAGAGGCAATCGTTGATCGTCCCACATCCAAGTCAGTGTGGTATAGAAAAGAAACCCAATGAATAGCAATACCATTACAAAAAAAGACCCTTCTAGGGCATGTTTCTTGAGCGATGGTAAACTGAATAGGTGGCGGTTTTCGCTAAAAGTACTTTCTACCAAAGCCCGCATTCCCTGTAGTTGGTTCGCAATTCTATTCCCTATCTTCATAATAGAGGTAAAAGTACTTACTTTAACCTATGAATTATACTGAGCAAAATCAAACTATCAAACGTTGATAAGAAGATTTTTGGTCAATTTTAGGTCAATCGCAAGAAGTGAGCGATCAACCACAGTCTGTAAACAGTATTTTGTTACGCGTTCAACATCTTATTTATATCTAATTGTAACGATTCAAGCTGCTTGGCTACACGACCAACATCACCTGCACCCTGCGTCAAAACAAGGTCTCCACCTTGAATTACGTTTGCTAAAACCGATGGCAGAGTATTGATATCAGCCACGAAAATTGGATCAATCTTACCACGCCCGCGAATAGTTCGGCTCAATGAACGCCCGTCAGCACCAGCAATAGGTTTCTCACCTGCTGAATAAACATCTAATAAGATTAATACATCAACTTGATCAAGAACGTTTGCAAAGTCATCGTACAGATCTCGCGTTCGGCTGTAGCGATGAGGTTGAAAAATCATCACAAGACGTTTATCAGTCCAGCCACTGCGAGCCGCTTGAATGGTTACATTCACTTCAGTCGGGTGATGGCCATAATCATCGACCAACATTGCCACGCCGTTCCCTGTTTCGTATTCACCAAGGTGATCAAAACGACGGCCAGTACCTTCCGTTCCCGCCATCGCTTTGAGAATCGCTTCATCGCTGATGTCATCTTCTGTTGCTACAGCAATCGCCGCTGATGCATTCAGTGCATTGTGACGACCCGGAATGTTTAACGTGATATCAAGGTTAGCTTTACCTTCGCGTACTACCGTGAACTTACCTTGTTGACCTTCTTGTACGTAGTTCTCAATACGAATATCCGCATCTTCTGAGAAACCGTAAGTAATCACCTGGCGACTTACCTGAGGAATAAGCTCACGCACTACTGGATCATCAACACACATCACAGCCTGACCGTAGAATGGTAGGTTGTGTAAGAAATCAATAAACGTCTGCTTTAGCGTTTCAAAATCGCCGCCGTAGGTGTCCATGTGATCAGCTTCAATATTCGTTACGATACTGACCATTGGTTGCAGATGTAAGAATGACGCATCACTTTCATCAGCTTCAGCGATAAGTATACGGCTTGAACCTAGGCGAGCATTAGTACCCGCACTTTTCACCAAACCACCGTTTACGAAGGTTGGATCTAAACCCGCTTCCGAGTAAATCTGTGTCACTAGCGCTGTAGTCGTTGTTTTACCGTGCGTACCTGCCACAGCAATACCATGACGAAAACGCATCAGCTCAGCCAGCATTTCTGCTCGACGAACGATCGGTGTACGCGCTTCACGAGCGGCAATAATTTCTGGGTTCTCTTCGTTAATAGCGGTTGAAACCACCACCACACTTGCATCAGCAACATTGCTTGCTTGGTGACCGATATAAATGGTCGCGCCCTTGCTAATCAAACGCTCAGTCACTAGATTTTGAGCAATATCAGACCCGGTAATTTGGTAGCCTTCATTGAGCAAGACTTCAGCTATCCCGCTCATTCCGGCGCCACCAATGCCGATGAAGTGGATAGATTTAACACGGCGCATCTCTGGCACCATTGCACGGATTTGCGCTAAGTCTTGGGTATGTTCAATCGTCATCAATTCAATCTCATTATTTTGCTAAAGCTTTAATCGCTTCAGCGACGGTCACATCAGCATCAAGCTTGGCGGCTTGACGAGCTTTTGTTGCCATCATTTTTAATTCATTTCTATCAAGCTGCGCGATAGTGTTCGCTAGCTTATCAGCCGTTAGTTGAGGCTGTTCAATCATTAACGCGGCGCCACATTCAACTAAATGGTCGGCATTCAACGCTTGTTGTCTGTCTTTGTGCATAAACGGAACGAAGATAGATCCGACACCTGCCGCAGACACTTCTGATACGGTTAATGCACCTGAGCGACACACTAATAGATCTGCCCACTCATAAGCTTGCGCCACATCATCAATAAATTCAGTCACTTGAACATTATCAACAGAATATGATTTGTATTGCTCAATAACTTGCTGTTGATTATTTTTTCCGGCTTGGTGCATCACAGTAAAACCAGAACCCAACTGAGCCAAGGTCATTGGCAGAGTATCGTTAAGTATTTTAGCCCCTTGGCTACCGCCCATCACGAGGATGCGAATATCGCCATCACGATCTGCCATGCGTTGCTCTGGATCAGGAAGACTCACAACATCTTCACGTACTGGGTTACCCACTACTTCTGCTGTAGGGAAAGCGCCAGGGAAAGCTTGAAAGACTTTTTTCGCGATTTTAGAAAGCCATTGGTTGGTTAAACCTGCTACCGCATTTTGTTCATGCAAAACCACTGGAATACCAGACAACCAAGCTGCAATACCGCCAGGCCCACTGACGTACCCGCCCATGCCAAGCACCACATCTGGCTGCCACGCTTTAATGTGCTGTCTTGCTTGAAGTATGGCATTAATAATCTGAAATGGTGCTTTAATTAATTTGCTAATGCCTTGACCTCGAAGGCCTTTAACTTTGATGAAGTCGATCTCAATACCATGCTTTGGCACTAAATCAGCCTCCATTCTGTCCGCCGTACCTAACCAGCGAATTTCCCAGCCTTGTTGCTGAAGCTTTTTAGCTACGGCTAACCCTGGGAAAACGTGACCGCCAGTACCACCAGCCATCACTAAGAGTTTTTTATTTTGTTTCATCACGTTAGATTCTTACTCTATTGATTCGTTTTGATTATCTGTTTGTTCTTTTTCTTCCCATCGACATTCGTGATCGATACGTAACAACATGGAAACAGCAACTGACATCACAATGAGACTTGAACCACCATAACTGATCAACGGTAATGTTAGACCTTTCGTTGGAACGATACCTGAAGCAGCGCCGACGTTAACAAGTGTCTGAAAGGCAAACCAAATACCAATGCCAAAGGCAAGATAGCCGTTGAACAATTGGTCGCTTTCGAAGGCTTTTTTCCCAATTAGGATCGCTTTAAATACCAAACTAAAAATAAGAATTAGCACTAAAGTAACACCAACAAAACCCAACTCTTCAGCCAATACAGCAAATACAAAATCGGTATGTGCTTCTGGAAGATACTCTAACTTTTGAACTGAGTTGCCGAGACCTTGCCCCATCCAGTCACCACGGCCAAACGCCATGAGTGATTGAGTTAACTGGTAACCACTGCCAAACGGGTCATTCCAAGGTTCCCAAAAAGAGGTCACACGTCGAACACGGTAAGGTTCAACTACAATCAAACCTACCACAGCTGCAATACCAGCAACCATCAGTGCGATAAACTGTGAGAGCTTAGCCCCCGCTATGAATAACATACCAAACAAGGTCACCAACATTACGACGACCGTTCCCAAATCAGGTTGACCCAGTAGCAACACTGCAAAGGCACCGAACACCATGATGGGCTTAGCAAAGCCACCAAAGAAGGTTTTTCTCACCTCATCTTGTTTTCGAACCAAGTAGCCAGCCATAAAGATAAACAGCGATAGTTTAGCGACTTCGGCAGGTTGTAAGTTAAACAGCCCAAGTGGAATCCAACGCGATGCACCGTTAACCGATTTACCTACGGCCAATACCACGATCAGTAGAAAGAATGATAAACCCAGTAGATACGTGCTGTATTGAAACCAGCGCTTCATCGGTATCTGTAGGATCACGCTGGATACGCCTAACGCCAAAACAAGGAAGATGGCGTGGCGAAACATAAAATGAAATGGCTGATCGGTTAAGCGAGCGCTGATAGGAAACGAAGCCGACGTTACCATCACCAACCCCGTTAACATTAACCCAAGAGCAATCCATACCAATTGACGATCGTAAAGTGCCTCTGGTGTGGCTCGGTTCAGCCACTGCCAAATGAATTGGTTAATCTCTTTCACTCTTAGCACTAAATGTTAGTCCTTCAACACGTTAAGCATACTCATGAGCAAGTTCAGTGAACGCATCACCTCTCGCCATGAAATTATTAAACTGATCGAAGCTTGCACAAGCAGGAGACAGCATCACCATATCCCCCGGAGCGAGCTGTTTAGAAATGCTCTCAATAATATCGTGCATAGTTTCAAACGTCTTAGCCGATGGATGCAGAGGCATAAACTGTATCGCATCTTCACCGAAGCAACATAGCTGAACACGCTCTAGTTCTGATAACACAGGTTTAAGCTCACTAAAATCGGCTCCTTTCCCTACACCGCCTACCAAGAGATACAAAGTACCTTGACACTCTAAACCAGTAAGAGCCGCTAATGTGCTGGCCACATTGGTCGCTTTTGAATCATTGACCCACTTGATCGCGCGTTTATCAGCCACCACTTGGCAACGATGAGTTAGACCATTGTAGACTTTCAGAGCTTCAAGGCTCTTTCTGTAATCAATACCAACTTGCTTCAATAGTGCTAAAGAGACTAACGCATTCGCCACATTATGACGTCCAACCAATGTTAAATCTTGGGTAGGAATTATCAGTTCATTGTTATCCACTAGCCATTCGATGCCACTACTCGTTGCAACACCAAACTCTTGGTCATCGAGACCAAATGTCACCAACGGCATCGTATGCTCTGGATAAGTCTCTTTGTCTTCGCGGTTTACAATCGCACACTGAGCATGATTAAAAATTCTTAACTTGGCATCACGATAATCGTCCATACCTTGATAGCGATCCATATGATCTTCTGACAGGTTCAAAAACGCTGCCGCCACTAGCTTTAGATTCGATGTTGTCTCTAATTGAAAGCTTGATAGCTCAAGGACATACAAATCGGCATCGAGCTCAAGAAGGTCTAAAGCTGGGATGCCAATGTTGCCACCGACACCAACGTTAAGACCAGCGGCTTTAGCAAGCACACCTGTTAGATCGGTCACCGTACTCTTGCCATTTGAACCTGTAATTGCCACAACAGGTTTATTCACCGCCCAGCCAAACAACTCGATGTCACCAACAACAGGCGTGCCCGCTTGAACAACATCTTGAATTTCTGGCGTCGCTAAGGCGATACCTGGGTTAGCAACTACCAAGTCAGCTTCCGCTAACCATTGGCTGTTCCAACTTCCAGAATGCAGTTTCACCGATTCAGGTAATGATTCTCTGCCCGGTGGTAGCTCACGAGTATCAATCACCTTAACATGAGTATGAGACTGATATTTTACGAGATGTTTAACGACAGAGAGCCCGGTAATACCGAGCCCTACAACCACTACATTTTGAATATTCTGCCAACGTTCCATTTTAAACAAGACGCTCTTAATAGTTTGAAAGAGCCTCTACGAGTTGAGAGGCTCGCTTAGGGTTAACGGACTTTCAATGTCGCTAGACCAATCAGTACTAATACCATTGAGATGATCCAAAAACGTACGATTACGCGCGGCTCCGGCCAACCTTTAAGTTCATAATGGTGGTGAATCGGTGCCATTCGGAAAATACGCTGACCACGCAGTTTGTAAGAACCCACTTGCAGAATAACGGACAAGGTTTCCATAACAAAAACACCACCCATAATAACCAGTACCAACTCTTGGCGGACTAACACAGCAATGACACCCAATGCACCACCCAGCGCTAGAGAGCCAACATCGCCCATAAATACTTGAGCAGGGTATGTGTTGAACCATAAGAAACCAAGCCCAGCACCCACAATTGCCGTACAAACCACAACCAGTTCAGATGTGTATGGGATGTATGGAATGTGTAGGTATGCCGCGAAGTTAACGTTACCCGTAGCCCAAGCAATCACAGCAAAACCAGCCGCAACCATAACCGTTGGCATAATAGCTAAGCCATCTAGACCGTCTGTTAGGTTTACCGCATTACTGGTACCAACAATAACAAAGTACGTCAGTACTATGTATAACAAGCCTAACTGTGGCATCACTTCTTTGAAGAAAGGAACAACCAGTTGTGTTGCCGCGGTATCTTGCCCGTGAGCATACAGAGCAAACGCCACAACCAATGCAATAGCCGACTGCCAAAAATACTTCCAACGAGCAATCAGGCCATCGGTATTCTTGCGAACAACCTTACGATAGTCATCAACAAAACCGACCGCACCGTAACCACCAAGTACAACTAATACCGCCCAAACGTAAGGGTTTGAAAGATCAGTCCACATCAATACCGTAATAATGATCGCAGCTAAGATCATCACACCACCCATGGTCGGTGTACCACGTTTGCTAAAGTGGGATTCAGGTCCATCATTACGAACAACTTGACCAATTTGTAGCATTTGCAGACGCTCAATTAAACGAGGTCCCATCCACAACGACAGACACAAAGCAGTCAAAATACTCGCGATTGCACGAAACGATAAGTATTCGAACAAACGGAAAAAAGAAAAGTGTGGCTGTAGTAGCTCTGCAAGCCAAATTATCATGAAAAGTTCTCCTTTAAAGCAGCGGCTATTTTACTCATTCCTGCACTATTTGCGCCTTTTACCAACAAGGTATGTGACGCGTTTTCTGGCAAGCATAAGTGCTGCTCTATGTGCGCGATCATCGCTTGATGCGTGTCAAAGTGAGTACCATGACAGATCTCACTAATCACTTTGGTATCATTACCGTAAGTGAGTACATGCTCAAAAGCGAATGGGGCAGCATATTCACCGACTTGACGGTGAAGTGCAAGGCTTTCATCACCTAATTCAGCCATATTGCCTAAAATTAGCCAACGTTGACCTTTGAAACTTGACAGCAATTTAGCTGCCGCCTTCATTGCTGGCACGCTGGCGTTATAACTGTCATCTATCAGCTTGATATTCTGACTTAATTGTTGAACCTCAACTCGTCCTTTAACCGAGATAAGATTCGCTAAACCATTTTTCACTTCATCCAGCGTGGCACCAAATTGAATACTCAACGCTGAAGCAGCTAACGCATTCGCTACGTTATGCTGACCAATAATGCCAAGCTCAATCGGCATAGCGCCTTGCGGTGTTTGCATCTCAAAGCAAGCTTCGCCCAGATCATTAATGCGAATATTCTTAGCAAAGTAATCCGCCGTGTTGTCGTTTTCTGAAAATGTCAGTACCATTTTATCTGCAAGTACTTCACTCCAAAAGTCGCCACCGTTACTCTCTAAATTAACAATAGCAGTATCACCGGTAGCAAGCCCCTGAAAGATTTCACCTTTCGCTTGTTTAACACCATTAATTGAGCCAAAGCCTTCTAGATGTGCGGCAGCAACGTTATTAACCAACGCCACCTGTGGTTTCACAAGCTGCGTAGTATAGGCGATTTCACCAATGTGGTTCGCGCCCAGTTCTATCACAGCATAGTCATCATTTGGTTCACTGCGCAGCAAGGTTAGTGGGACTCCAATATCATTATTGAAGTTACCCGCCGTAAATAGCACCTTGCCACGTTGTTGTAGAATACTTGCGACCATCTCTTTAACGGTCGTCTTACCGCAGCTACCTGTAATCGCCATAGTTGGGACATTACATTGTTCATGAATCCAAGCACTTAGCTGACCTAAAGCCAGTTTAGTGTCTTCGACAACGACTTGAGTAATATTTAGGTCAAGTTTTCGTTCAACTAACAACGCGCTCGCATTTGCCTCCACCGCTTGATGGCAAAAATCATGCGCATCAAAACGTTCACCAACGATAGCGACAAACAGTGCGCCTTCTTCGACGGTGCGAGTATCAGTAGAAACGGCATTAATTACGCTATTGTTTGACTTACCAGCCTCAATTAGCTCACCGCAGACAGCAGAACAAATCTGCTCGAGTGATACATCAATCATTATGAAATACCTAAAAGTTGAAGCGCAGACTCTCTGTCTGAGTAATGGATCGTTTCGTCTTTCAATACTTGGTAATCCTCATGGCCTTTGCCAGCCAAAAGAATAATGTCATTGCTACACGCTTGCTCTAAAGCAAACTTAACCGCTTGATAGCGATCATGCTCGACGAACGCCGATTCTGGTTCATTTAAACCAGCAAGCATGTCTTTGACAATAAGGGCTGGGTCTTCGCTGCGAGGGTTGTCATCTGAAATAATAATTTTGTCGGCGAACTGCTCTGCCGTTACCGCCATCATTGGACGCTTACCGGTGTCGCGATCACCACCACAACCGAAGACTGCCCACAGTTGCCCAGAGCAATGCACGCGCAGTGCCGCCAACGCTTTTTCTAGTGCATCTGGTGTATGAGCGTAATCGACAACCACTTTTGCCTTATTCGGAGTTTGGAAAAGCTCCATACGGCCAATGACAGGTTGAAGCTGAGGCGCAGTGTCGACCAAGGTTCGCTTGTCGATACCTAACGAAAGCAAAGTCGCAAAAGCAACCAGTACATTTGATGCGTTGAACTGACCAATCAGTGGAACAGAAAGCTTCCCTTGTCCCCAACTACCATCGAAAGACAGTTGAATACCGGTTTCTGCATAAGCGACATCAGATGCCCATACCGATTGTTGATAGCCCGTTAGCGGTGACAATGAAACGGCTATGGCATTAGATAAATCTGACACCCAAGCTTTACCCACGTCGTCATCCACATTAATGACTGCGTGCTTACATTTGTGGCGAGTAAACAGGCTCTTCTTAGCCAATGCGTACTCTTCCATCGTGCCGTGATAATCAAGATGATCACGACTCAAATTAGTAAATACACCAACTTCGAAGTCCAAGGCTTTAACGCGACCTTGCACCAAACCATGAGAAGATATTTCCATTGCTGTGTAAGCTGCGTTTTCTTCCGCTAACTCACTCAGTGTGCGTTGTATTTCAATAGCACTGCCGGTGGTATTCGCCGCGATTTTTAGATTGTCTAAAAAGCCATTACCTGTGGTACCCATTACCGCAGAACGTTGACCAACAAGATCAAGCCACTGAGCAAGTAATTGAGTGATGGTGGTTTTACCATTAGTACCTGTAACGCCAATCAGCTTAGTCGCTTGAGAAGAATAAACTCGGCCAGCCAGTTCAGAGAGAATTGAATTTAGCTCTGCTACATAAACAACAGGAACTGCATTTAACCACTCAATCAAGCCATGAGCTTTGCCATCACCAGACTGTGCAATGACGGCTTTCGCACCTTGCGCAACGGCTTTGTCAATAAAGCGACGACCATCAACGGCATGTCCAACGATGGCAACAAAAATATCACCGTCTTTGATTACACGGCTATCCAACTCCAACTGCTCAACCGTAATCGCATCCAGTTCAGGTGAACTAAAATCCCCCCAAGGAGAAAGTAAAGATGACAGCGTGAGGCTATTACTCATATTGAATCCTGATTGGCTCTATTCTTGAAATTTGTTTTCATCAGCAGGGACATTCAGTATTTGCAGTGCACCCTTCATGATTTCAGAAAAAACGGGAGCGGCTACCGAACCACCGTAGTAAAGATCGCCTTGAGGCTCATTGACCACCACAACCAGTGCAACTCTTGGGTCGCTAACCGGGGCAAAACCTGATGTAACAGCGATATACTCATCACTATAACCACCAGCTTCGGCTTTACGAGATGTACCCGTCTTGGCTGCCACTCGGTAACCAGGCACTGCGGCTCTTGTTGCCGTACCGCCTTTTTGGGTTACCCCTTCTAGCATTTGCAGGACCAGTTCAGCATTTTCGCGCTTGATGATCTGCTTAGAGAAACTTCGATCGTTACTCTTAATAATATGAATCGGCTCATACATGCCTTTATTCGCCAGTGTCGCATAAGCATGCGCTAGCTGGAGCGGCGTCACAGATAGGCCGTAACCAAATGATAAGGTGGCAATTTCAAACTTAGACCAACGGCGTCGATTCGGGAAGATACCACTGGTTTCCCCTACTAGGTTTAGACCAGACATTTCACCCAGTCCGACAGAACTATACATCCCAAGCAAGGCTTCTAGTGGCATATCAAGCGCTAATTTTGCTACACCGATGTTACTCGACTTCTTTAAAATCGTTGCTAAATCAGCTTTGCCAACTTTCGATGTATCACGAACACGGCTACCACCAATACGCATGATGCCATTACCAGTATTGATAACCGTATCAGGGTTAGCTGTGCCATTTTCTAGTGCGGCTAAAAGCACGAAAGGTTTCACTGTCGAACCCGGTTCCATCGCATCGGTTAAGACACGGTTACGCATCTTAAAACTTTGCAGGTCAGCACGGTTATTCGGGTTATACGAAGGAGCATTAACCATCGCCAAAACAGCGCCAGTTTTTACATCCAATAAAATTGCAGAACCCGAAGTCGCTTTATGATCAGCGACCGCCTGCTTAATTTCTCGATAGGCTATTGCTTGTAAACGCTGATCAATGGTGAGCTCTAATTGCTTACCTTGTTCGCGCTCCTCTAATGCAATATTCTCTACCACACGGCCATAACGGTCTTTACGTATTGTTCGCTTACCCGCCTCACCAGTGAGCCATTGATCATAGCTGCGCTCTACGCCTTCAAGCCCATGACCATCGATACCCGTCACACCAATCAAGTGCGCACTGATCTCCCCCGCAGGGTAATAACGACGAGATTCAGCTTTAAGGCCAACGCCGACCAGCTTTAGATCTCGGATATACTTAGCCATTGCTGGGCTAACTTGCCTTTGCAGATAAATAAATCGACGGGACTTGTTACTAGAAATTTTATCGATCATCGATTGTCGTTCTAAACCAAGTACATCCGCTAACGCATACCAACGATCGATTTGGGCCATGCCATTTTTATCGAAAATAGTTTTTGGGTCAGCCCATACCGCTTCAACCGGAACACTAACCGCAAGCGGTTCGCCATTGCGGTCTGAGATAATACCGCGAGCAGAAGGAATTGCCTTCACACGTACAGAACGAAGGTCGCCCTGGCGAATCAAGTTATCTGGTTCAATGATTTGGATATAGGCCACACGGGCAACCAATGTCGCAAAGGCAAGGAACACGAAAGCAATAACTACGTTAAAACGCCATTTAATTAGAGTTGGATTAGAATCCTTTTCGCTCTTCACACGCTCTTTCGTTGATTTATTAACAGCTCTCGTGCGTGCTTTTTCCTTTTTAGCGGTCATTTTAGTGTGATCACAACTTCTTTGTCAGAGTCTGGACGTTTCATGTCTAGCTCTCTTTTTGCCGATGCTTGAACACGACTATGTTCAGCCAGTGCTGTCTCTTCAAGCATTAAATTACGCCACTCATCATCAAGTTGCTCTCGCTCTACCAATGCCGTGTCTTTTTGCGTGATCGCCTGACGTGACATATGTGTTGTGAGAACGACCCCCATCGCACTCGCGAAGATACAGATAAGAAGCACCAATGGGACCTTGCCCACAGAGATCAAATCAAAAAATATTATCTTGGCTAAATTAGGCTTAGAGGTCTTCATTGACTAAAGTTTTTCTGCAATTCGTAGTACTGAACTACGTGAACGAGTGTTCTCATCCACTTCATCTTTCGATGGTTTAATCGCTTTACCAACAGGCTTAAGGTCAGCACTACCTAGCGCTTTGATCTGCTCTTCTGTTAGTGGCAGGCCATGAGGTACTTGAGGGCCTTGGCTCTCTTTGCGAATAAAGCGTTTCACCATGCGGTCTTCAAGTGAGTGGAAGCTGATCACCGACAGTCGACCTTCTGGAGCAAGGATGCTTGCCGCACCTTTTAGTGCCGTATCAATTTCTTCAAGCTCACTGTTGATGTAGATACGGAATGCTTGGAAAGCACGGGTGGCTGGGTGCTTTTTCTCTTTGAAGTTTTTTGGCGCTACATCAGAGATAAGCTTAGCCAATTGGCCAGTACGCGTTAACGGTTCGTTCTCTTCGTTCTCTTGATAAGCAATGATGCCTTTCGCGATACGACGAGCGTGTTTATCTTCACCGAATTCACGGATAACCCATGTGATGTCATCAAGATCCGCTTCGATTAACCATTGAGATACCGGAATACCCGTAGTTGGATCCATACGCATATCCAATGGGCCGTCTTTCATAAAACTAAACCCACGCTCAGCATCATCCAACTGCGGTGAAGAGACACCCAAATCCAATAAAACACCATCCACTTGACCGACTAAATCATAACGCTCTGCGTATTCAGCAATACCTGAAAATGGGCCGTGAATAATCGTAAAACGAGGGTCATCAATCTTTTGTGCTTCTGCAATCGCTTGTGGATCGCGGTCGATACTAAAGAGTCGCCCATTCTCGCCCAGTTTAGACAGGATTGTACGGCTATGACCACCACGTCCAAAGGTACCATCAATGTAGGTACCGTCAGGTTTTATCGCAAGTCCGTCAATAGATTCGTTAAGCAATACTGAAATATGTTTGAATGCTTCTGTCATAGTCTTCTCAGTGAGTGGATTGAGCCATTAGTTCGGCAATAATTGGTTCTATTAACGTTTTAGTGTACTGATTTCACACTGTATCTCCACCATATTGTGTACAGGCTTTGGAATTTTTGCCCCAAATTTATATCAGGATGAAAGATTTTAAGGAAATCTAAATCATTTACGTCAATATAAAGCAAAAAACCCATCACTACCGTTAAGTAATGATGGGTTCTTTATATAGGTGGAGTTGACACATACGCCGGGTTCTGTTCCGCTTGCGCGGTGGTAACCATTCGTCTAGGCCTGCAATCGCTCACAGGCTCAAGCAATCTACCCGCCCCCAAACACGAGCAATGCTATGTGAGGGCCTATTTGATCTTGCTCCGGGTGGAGTTTACCTTGCTACGAACTGTTGCCAGTCGCACGGTGCGCTCTTACCGCACCCTTTCAGCCTTACCTGTGCCTCTTCCGAAGAAATGAGGCCATCGGCGGTCTTCTCTCTGCTGCACTTGTCGTGGGCTCGCGCCCCCCAGACGTTATCTGGCACCCTGCTCTATGGAGCCCGGACGTTCCTCCCCTTTACCAGTCTCCCGAAGGACTTCAACATCAGTTTCCCGAAGGACCTCAATGTCAGTCTCCCGAAGGACATCAATAAAGCAGCGATTACCCGTTCAACTCCGAGGGCGGATTGTATAGAGATTAATGTGCAGTGTCTAGCGAGATCACAAATATGCTGCAAACCGTTAAGCAAGTGCACGAATTTCACACAATTTAGGCACAAAAAAAGGAGCGACGGTATCACCTTCACTCCTTAGAACCTTTCAATACAAGTTAGCTACTCTATAAAATATAAAGCGCACTCTAGTTGTCTAGATGCTCTAAGCCCCATTTGTATAAAGCGTTCTTTTTCAGGTTATAGATCTCGGCCGTCATCGCCGCTGCTTTTTTAAGGGGCAGTTCTTTGGTTAGAATGCCCAATGTGCGAGTCGCTTCATCAGGCAGCTCTGTGGTTGCTGCTTCACGGTGACCATGAATCAGTAGCACCATTTCACCGCGCTTACGGTTCGAATCTTCTTCAATCCACTCAATCAACTCACCTAATGGCAGACCTTGAATCGTTTCAAAGGTCTTAGTCAACTCACGCGCCAACACAACCTCACGGTCGGGGCCTAGAATCTCTAGCATGTCTTGCAGAGAGTCGGAAATACGATGCGGTGATTCATAGAAGATACACGTGCGCTCGGCCTTTGAAATCTCTAAGAACTTGTCTTTACGACCCTTGCTCTTTGGCGGTAAGAAGCCTTCAAAGCTGAAACGATCAGATGGCAAACCAGAAGCACTGAGCGCCGTAATCACAGCACAAGCACCAGGAAGTGGCACAACTCTCACACCCGCTTGACGACATTGCGATACAAGATGGTAACCTGGGTCACTGATTAAAGGGGTTCCCGCATCAGAGACTAATGCGATAGACTGACCTTCTAATAACTTTTCAACTAGAACTTGCGCTTTGGTTTGTTCATTATGATCATGTAGAGCAAACGTTCTGGTCGGTATATTGAAGTGAGCGAGAAGCTTACCCGTGTGACGTGTATCTTCGGCTGCAATAACATCGACACTTGATAAAATTTCAATTGCTCTTTGAGTGATATCTCCCAAATTTCCGATGGGGGTTGGCACAATATAGAGAGTTGGGCTCTCTGTGAGCAAGGTTTTGTTATCTGTCATTTGTTTACCATCACTTCAACGATTAATATAGATACAAATTTATACGGAATTTAAAGAACTCATGGCAACGATGAACCATAAGAGACTCAGTGTACCACGCTTACTCACTCCAATTGCATTAGCAATTACATTGGCGGCTTGTTCTTCAGGTCCTCAAGCACCAACGCGTGTTGATATCACACTCGATCCAGCGCAATCAACTGAAAGTTACATGATCCAAGCAGATAGTAGCAAAGGTAGTCTACAAAACGACTGGTTAATCATGGCGCTTAAAGCTTCTGTGCAAGCAGGAAAAACCGATCAAGCGACTCTACTTATCAAACGCTTAGCGAGACAAGAGCTGAGTGAAATCCAGCAAGCCGAATGGCAGCTAGCTCGAGCGCAGCTGTTGGTTAATAACTCGCAACCAGGTCAAGCCTATAAACAATTGAACTTTCAGCCTTGGTGGAAGCTTCCCAACGAGCAATGGAAAGATTATCACGAGCTACGCGCGGATCTTTTAGAGATGAAAAGCGAATATTTCGAAGCGGCTCGTGAGCTAGTCCTTTACTCTGAATACGCTGACAGCGACGACGAAAGCCAACAGCAAACCGCCGACCGTATTTGGCAAAACCTGAATAGCTACTCTCAATACGAGATTCTTGAACTCAAAACGTCGCCTACAGAAGACGTTCTTGCAGGTTGGTTGCAACTGTCTATTTATACTAAAACACTGAATGCTAACCTTCCTGAACTACAGAAAACACTGTCTGATTGGTTGGCAGAGAACCCGCGTCATCCTGCCGCGACCTACACACCCCAAGCAATCAATGACATTGTAGCTTTAGAGATCAGTAAACCAACCAGCACAGCTCTGTTACTACCATTAACTGGCAAGTACGGTAAGCAAGCACAACTCGTCCGTGATGGCTTCATTTTCGCTATGATGAATGACAAAGAACGTGAAGAAGACGCAACGCTGACTGTGTTGGACACCAACATCCAAAGCATCGTTGAAATAAAAGCAACGTTGGAAGAAAACAACGTGGATTTTATTGTTGGCCCGCTAATTAAGAACAACATAGTCAAGCTTCAAGAAGCACAACAAGATCATGAAAAGGCTATCCCAGCACTTGCGCTAAACATCCCAACTCAACTAGAACCGAATAGCAATATTTGCTATCTCGCCTTGTCGCCAGAGCAAGAAGTCGCTCAAGCCGCGAAACACCTTTTTTCTCAAGGCTATAAGTACCCGCTAATCCTAGCTCCGAAAGGGCGCCTAGGTGACAGAGTTGAGCAAGCGTTTAAGAAAGAGTGGAAAAAATACAGCAACAACGATGTCGCCATGAGCTTTTTCTCTGACAAACGCCAATTACAACGCAATGTGAATCAGGTATTCGGATTACAAGAAAGCCAGCAGCGTATCGCTCAAATGGATGGACTACTGAACCTAGACCTAGAAACCGAGCCTCGCAGTCGTCGCGATATAGATTCAGTCTACATTGTGGCTAAAAACTCAGAACTCACGCTGATCAAACCTTTCATCGAGGTTGCAATTAATCCTGATGCAGACCAACCCGCATTGTTCTCAAACTCACGTAGTAATAGCGGTGATAGGCAGTATGAAGATCTAACAGGTGTTTTTTACAGCGACATTCCTCTGTTAGTTGACAACAAAAACGAACTGAACAAAGAGCTAAATGACCTATGGCCAGCCAACTCAAACGGCCAAAAGCGTCTACAAGCGCTAGGGATGGATGCTTACTACCTGATGGGTGCACTGCCATTGATGAAAGCCGTTCAGGGGCACAGTATTCCAGGTGAAACAGGTGTATTGACCATCGATAATAACTGCGTTGTACAACGTGAAATCAGTTGGGCAGAACATGGGGCTTTTTAGCCGAAAATGTTTAACTAAACCAACAATCACCCACAAACAAGTGGGTGATAAATACGAGGCTATGGCAAAATCTTATCTGATAAACCACGGTTTATCGTTAGTTCAAGAAAACTTCATAGCAAAATGTGGTGAGATTGATCTTATAATGCGCCATAACAACACGGTTGTGTTTGCTGAGGTAAAATACCGCAAGCAGACCCGCTACGGACATGCCGCTGAAATGGTAACAGCCAAAAAGTCACAGAAGCTGCTCAAAACAGCTAATATCTGGCTGATGAAGCAAGGCCTGTCGGTGCACTCTACAGATTTCAGGTTTGATATCGTTGCCATTGAAGGGCCGAATGACAATATCAACTGGATTCAAAACGCGATTACCCAAGGATAAACATGCTAGACAGCATTAAAGAAAGTTTTACAGAAAGTATTCAAATCCAAATTGCGGCTGCAGAAGCTCTGCCAGACGCAATCACGCATGCCGCTCAAGCCATGGTTGCGACCTTGCTGAACGGGAACAAAATTCTTTGTTGTGGTAATGGTGGTTCGGCGTCGAATGCTCAGCAATTTGTATCGTGCCTGCTCAATCGCTTTGAAACCGAGCGCCCTAGCCTTCCAGCTATGGCACTAATGGCAGACAACACTACCCTAACGGCAGTGGCCAACGACTACCACTATGAAGAGATCTTCTCTAAGCAGGTACGCGCGTTTGGTCAAACCGGTGATATTTTACTGGCAATCTCGACCAGCGGTAACAGCAAGAACATCATTAAGGCAATGGAAGCGGCGGTTACTCGAGACATGACAATCATCGCCTTTACGGGTAAAGATGGTGGCGAGATGGCTGGCCTGCTTGGTGAACACGATGTCGAGATTCGTATCCCTTCACACCGTACCGCGCGCATTCATGAAGTACACATGGTGACACTACACTGCCTATGTGACCTAATCGATCAAGTACTCTTCCCAGCCCACGAAGAGTGATATACGGAGCATCACAATGAAGTCATTAACCTCTATGAAGCTATTTAAGCTGATTAGTGTTTCGCTACTTACACTATCCCTATCTGGTTGTGCTGGCCTTTTCATTGCTGGTGCAGCAACCACTGCGAACTTAGTCACAGATACTCGAACAACCAAAGAGATTTGGAACGACAACAATATCGAATTTGAAGTAGCAGCTATTACCAACAAACAACCCTACCGTGGCAATGTTCGCATCACCGCTAGCTCTTACCGAGGTTCAGTGGTATTGATGGGACAAGCGACCACAGACGCTGAGCGTCGTGCTTTTGAAAACCAAGCTAAAGATGTGGCTGGTGTAGAGAGCATCCATAATCAGGTTCGCGTTAAGCAGCCATTGTCTATCAGTGCCATCAGTAACGACAGCTGGATTACCACTAAGGTGAAATCAGCATTGTTGGCTAAATCAGAGCTAAACGGTATAAAAGTGAAGGTAATTACTGAAGATTCAGAAGTATTTCTGCTTGGATTGGTTTCCCGAGAACATGCAGATATCGCGACAGAAGTCGCACGCAATATCTCAGGGGTAAAACAGGTAATACGCGCCTTTGAATATGGTGACGAAGAGACGGCCGTTAACTAGCCTTAAGCCAGTCAATTGAATGCTATATAGCAGAAAAGAAAAAGCAGCGACGAGTCGCTGCTTTTTTATTTGGTCGCTATTTAACTAACGCTATTTGATAACACGAAGGCTTGGACGGCCTTTTGCTGGGCGAGGTGGCTCAGAATCTGAGTCAGGCTCTTCAGCATCTACGTCTGCCGTCGCTACGCTCAAAGATGGTCCTTTTTCTGCCTCTTCAAAAGGAGCTTCTTCAATCCCTTCTTCAAACGTTTCCATGTAGGCCTCTTCAGGTTCAAACATGGTACCAGCACCATTCTCACGAGCATAAATTGCTTGTACTGCGTAAAGTGGCACAATCACAGAGTGTGGACGACCGCTAAAGCGAGCACTAAATGTCACAGCTTCATTACCCAGTTCGAGTTGTCCAACCGCACGAGGCGCAATGTTCAAAATGATCTGACCATCTTGAACAAACTCTTCTGGAACTCGTACACCCGGCAAGGTTGCTTCAACAACAAGGTGTGGAGTCAGTTCGTTATCAACCAGCCAGTCGTAAAATGCACGAAGCATATATGGTCGGCGTGGTGTCATATTTGAAATATCCATAACGCTTAGCGAACCAGTCGCATCTCACGCTCAGCTTCAGTTAAAGACGCTAGGAATGAATCACGTTCAAAGACGCGGTTCATGTACACTTTAAGCTCTTTAGAACCTGGGCCAATCAGTTCGATACCAAGCTCGGGTAAACGCCATAGTAGCGGAGCTAGGTAACAATCAATTAAGCTAAACTCTTCGCTCATGAAATACTCATATTCAGCAAAGATAGGAGCAAGAGTCAGTAGGTCGTTGCGCAGTTTAACGCGAGCTGCTTCAGATTCTTCAGCATTGCCTTTAACTACCTTCTCTGCAACTGAATACCAGTTACGCTCAATTCGGTACATCATTAGACGGCTATTACCACGAGCAACCGGGTATACAGGCATCAATGGTGGATGAGGAAAACGCTCATCAAGATATTCCATAATGATCTTTGAGTCATATAGAGCAAGCTCACGATCAATAAGAGTAGGTACTGATTTGTACGGGTTCAATTCAACAAGCTCTGCTGGGAGATTTTTCTCATCAACCAACTCAACTTCAACACTTACGCCTTTTTCAGCAAGAACAATGCGCACCTGATGGCTATACATATCAGAGGCACTTGAGAAAAGAGTCATCACAGAACGTTTATTGGCAGCTACAGCCATGGAGCCCTCCAGTACACTTTAAATAAAAACAATGGAGGCCTAAAGCCTCCATTGAACATTAACATAATTTGGAAATTAGCGAGGCATTATAGCACAATTAGTGCACATCACGCCAATACTCTTTCTTCAGCAAAATCACGATGATAGTGAAGATTACTAAGAAGGCCATTACCCACCAACCCATAGCGTGACGCTCAAGTTGAACAGGGTCACCTGAGTAAACCAAGAAGTTAACAAGATCACGAACTGCTTCGTCGTATTCACCAGTACTGAGTTCGCCAGAGCCGTCAGTTTCAGTACCAACAACCACTGTTACCTCTTCGCCATCTACCATATGAGTATCGTAGATTGGCGTTGGAATACCTTGCAGCTCTTCAAGAACATGCGGCATACCAACACTTGGGAAAACAATGTTGTTCACACCAAATGGACGAGACGGATCTTCATAGAAAGTACGAAGGTATGTGTATAGCCAGTCAGCACCACGCACACGAGCCACCAAGGTTAGGTCAGGTGGCGGAGCACCAAACCAACTTGCCGCTTGTTCTGATGGCATAGCGTTAATCATTAAGCTACCGACTTTCGCTTCCGGATCGAAAATCAGGTTTTCCTTCATTAGATCGACAGGGATCTCTAAATCATTCGCAACACGCTCATAGCGTTGGTACTGCGTTGAGTGACAAGCGAAACAGTAATTCATAAACAGCTTAGCGCCGTTTTGCAATGAAGCTTTGTCAGTTAAATCATTGTTCGCTTTGTCTAATGGTACGTTTGCACCCGCTGCCATCGCCAGTGACGGCAACATAGCAAATAAAATTACAATCCACTTTTTCATTTGAATGTCACCCTTTCTGGTAATGGTTTCGTCACTTCATTTTTACTGTAGAACCACAGTAGAACGAAGAACATGAAGTAACCTAAGCTAAATATTTGAGCCAGTAACGTATACGTTGGCGTTGCTGGAAGCGCACCAAGTATACCAAGGGCAATAAAGCTTATTGTGAATTGGATGATATTAATTAAATGCAGTTTGCTACGGTAACGGTAAGAACGCACTTTACAACGGTCGAACCATGGCAGTAGGAATAGCACCACAATAGATGCCCCCATTGCTAAAACACCTATCAGCTTATCAGGAACAGCACGAAGTACAGCATAGAACGGTGTGAAGTACCAAACTGGAGCAATATGCTCTGGTGTTTTCAGTGGGTTTGCAGCTTCAAAGTTAGGCGGCTCAAGGAAGTACCCACCCATCTCTGGGTTAAAGAACAGTACATAACAGAACAAGAATAGGAAGCCAGCAACACCAACCATATCTTTCACAGTCCCGTATGGGTGGAAAGGGATAGAGTCGATGATGTCGTATTTCTTCGTGTAATCCTTGTGGAATGGGAACTGAGTTTTATAGTCGTCGCCCATTGTACCTTTAGGAAGCTTAGTTTCGATACCGTCAGGGTTATTCGAACCAACTTCGTGCAGCGCTAGTACGTGAAGTACGATAAGCAGCAATAGTACGATTGGTAGAGCGATAACGTGCAGTGCGAAGAAACGGTTCAGCGTTGCACCAGAGATGATGTAGTCACCACGGATCCACAGCGTTAGGTCATCACCAATAACAGGGATTGCACCAAATAGAGATATGATTACCTGAGCACCCCAGTAAGACATTTGACCCCATGGTAGTAAGTAACCCATGAAAGCTTCAGCCATAAGTACTAAGAAGATCAACATACCGAAGATCCAAAGTAACTCACGAGGTTTTTGATAAGAACCGTAGATTAGACCACGGAACATATGCAGGTAGATAACGACGAAGAATGCCGAAGCGCCCGTCGAGTGCATGTAACGCAGTAACCAACCGTATTCCACATCACGCATGATGTATTCAACAGATGCAAATGCGCCATCGCCAGATGGTACGTAGTTCATTGTTAGCCAAATACCGGTAAGGATTTGGTTAACCAGTACCAACATTGCTAAAGAACCAAAAAGGTACCAAAAGTTAAAGTTCTTAGGCATTGGGTATTCAGATAAGTGCTTTTTATAAGCATTCATCGCGGGTAGACGTTTCTCTACCCAATCAAGAAGTCCTTGCATTATGCGTCTCCCTCGTCCACACCGATCATGATCTTAGTGTCACTCAAATACATATGCTTTGGCACCACAAGGTTCAACGGTGCCGGTACACCTTGGAATACTCGGCCTGCCATATCAAACTTTGAACCATGACAAGGACAAAAGAAACCAGACTTAACACCCTGAACTTGCTCTGCGAAAGAATCAGGCAAATAAGTAGGAGAACAACCTAAGTGTGTACAGAAACCAACAGCAACGAAGAATTCCGGCTTAATCGAACGGAACTCGTTCTGTGCGTATTCTGGTTGTTGTTCAGTTTCAGATTGAGGATCACGAAGTTGACCACCGATCGACTTTAGGTTCTCAAGTACCGATTCAGCTCGGCGTACAACCCATACAGGCTTACCTTGCCACTCGACACGAACCATTTGTCCCGGTTCTAACTTACTGACTTCCACTTCCACCGGTGCACCTGCAGCTTTCGCCTTGGCACTCGGGTTCCATGATTTTATAAAAGGCACGGCTACAGCAGCTGCTCCTAAACCACCAACAACGGCTGTTGTTGCGGTTAAGAAACGCCTGCGACCGTTATTTAAAGGCGCGTTGCTCATCCAAACATTCTCCCATTTGCTCTTTATGGATTGAAATCATTCCGATTAAAGAGCATGGCTAACAAAATATGTATTTAGTTCTATTTATTGACGGCAAATGATAAATAAAACCCTACTTTTTGACAAGATAAAGCTACCTTTTTGTAACAATCATGAGGCAAAGCGCACATTGGGTTACAAAAGCTTTCAAAATATAAGAATTTGGAAATAAAACGAGGGATGGAAAGCATTTAGAGGGGGGTATAAAAACAAAAAGCCCGGCATATAGCCGAGCTTTGAACCACAATTCCAGTAATAAAACTGAGAGCGTGTGCTTTTTCGTAAAGAAAAATTAACGCTTAGAGAATTGAGGTTTACGACGTGCTTTACGTAGACCAACTTTCTTACGTTCAACGCAACGAGCGTCACGCGTAACATAGCCAGCTGCACGTAGAGCAGGACGTAGAGTTTCATCGTACTCCATAAGAGCGCGAGTGATACCGTGGCGGATTGCGCCAGCTTGACCAGAAATACCACCACCAGAAACGGTGATGTAAAGGTCAAGTTTCTCAGTTAGTTCAACTAGCTCAAGAGGTTGTTTAACAACCATACGAGAAGTTGGACGACCGAAGTAAACATCAAGGCTACGCTTGTTGATTACGATCTCACCAGAGCCTGGTTTGATGAAAACACGAGCTGCTGAGCTTTTGCGACGACCAGTGCCGTAGTATTGATTCTCTGCCATTGTCTTAATCCCCTTAGATGTCTAGTACTTGTGGCTGTTGAGCAACATGGTTGTGCTCAGCACCAGCGTATACTTTTAGCTTACGGTACATTGCGCGGCCTAGAGGACCACGTGGTAACATACCTTTAACAGCTAGTTCGATAACCATCTCTGGCTTCTTGTCGATCAGCTTTTCAAAAGTGATAGACTTAAGACCACCTGGGAACTCAGAGTGACGGTAGTAAACCTTACCCTTAGCTTTGTTACCAGTTACAGCAACTTTCTCAGCGTTAACAACGATGATGTAATCACCAGTGTCTACGTGAGGAGTGTATTCTGCTTTATGCTTACCACGAAGGCGAGAAGCGATTTCACTTGCTAGACGGCCAAGAGTTTTGCCTTCAGCGTCTACAACATACCAGTCGCGTTTTACAGTTTCTGGTTTAGCAACGAAAGTTTTCATGCTAATAATTACCTATTTAAAAAATTTACACTTAAGGAATACTCGCGTATTCCCACTGTCTAAGAGTTACCATTCATCACCCCTTCGAGTGTTGGAAAACTCTTGGCATAACGTGATTTTACTCATCGCTAGAGGCCCGCAGTAACGGTAGGTCGCAGGATTATAGAGAAGAGCGAAGAAAAAATCACCTCTTTTTGAACAAAATCACGATTTTTTTAATTCTATTTCTTATTCGAGATAATCAGAGCTAACTTAAGTGTTCTTTTGCCAAATATTCATGGCTCTGCATTTCGATTAAACGCGACTGACAACGTTTAAATTCAAACTCTAGCTGGCCATGGGTATACAATTTTTCTAGCTCCACTTCCGCTGAAATAATCAATTTCACGTTGCGCTCATAGAACTCATCCACTAACGCAATAAAGCGTCTTGCTGCATCATCTGAAGTCGCGCCCATTTGCACAACATCCGCCAACAGAACGGTGTGATAAACCCGAGATAGTTCTATATAGTCATTTTGGCTACGAGCCGACTGACAAAGCTGAGCGAAAGTGCCGTGTAAAACGCCATCACTCACTTTAATGACATCCAGTTGACGGTGATTGACCTCAATCTGTGTGAACTTTTCTTTATCGTCGCCAACTAACTGGGCGTAATATTTTTCGAGATTGATATTCGCTTGGCTATCCAGCGGGTAATGATAAATTTCAGCCTGCTCTAAAGTACGTAGACGATAATCAATGCCGCTATCAACATTAAGAATGTGGCAGTTATCTTGAATAAGTTTGATAGCAGGTAGGAAACGTGCTCGCTGCAAGCCATTACGATACAAATCCGCAGGCGGAATGTTTGAGGTAGCAACCAAAATAACATTTCGAGCAAATAACTCTTGGAACAAGGTGCCTAGGATCATGGCATCCGTAATATCTGAAACGAAGAATTCATCGAAACAGACAATATCCGCTTCTTGCTTAAACTTATCCGCAACTAAAGGCAATGGATCACTGACATTCCCGAGCGCTTTTAACTCGTCATGTACGCGATACATAAAACGGTGGAAGTGAACTCGCATTTTTTTAGTGGTTGGTAGTGCGTCGTAAAACGTATCCATTAGATAAGTTTTCCCACGCCCGACACCGCCCCAAAAATAGAGACCTTTAGGTGGCTGTGGTAATTCTGTTTTTTTGCCCAGTAATTTTTGAAATCGAGTCAGTTGAGGAATGGGCGTATTCATGTAATTTTGGAATTGATGAAAAAGTTCATCTAAAGATTTAACAGCTTGCTCTTGTGCTGGATCTCTTTGAAATCCATGTTCTTTTATATCTTGTTCGTATTTTTTAACGGGATTCATGACGATATTTCCACAATGAAAGCGACATCAGACAGCGAAGAAAAATGCACCTAAACAGTATGAGAGACCATGATATGCGGCGAATAAATCAGCATAAAACTGCTAGGTAGCGCACACGCATTTCTCTTTATACTGCGGCTTTCTCATAGTACCATGGAGCAGTATCACGTGTAACCAAGCAGTAATAAACATGTTAAAAAACAATAATAAGGAGCTGTTATGTCTTGGATGTATGCCGTTGCCGGTTTACTAGTAGGAGTTATTTTAGGAGTCGCTATTTCTCGTTTTATGACACCGGAATACAAAAAGCAAAAGAACGTACAGAAAGAATTAGATAGCGCAAAGTTTGCCCTTGAACAGCAACGACAAGAGCTTGCTGATCACTTTGCGAAATCAGCAGAAATGTTAGATACCTTAGGTAAGGACTACACGAAACTGTATCAACACATGGAGAAAACAAGCTCAGAGCTAATCCCAAACATGCCCGAACAAGACAACCCATTTGTAAAAACAGCCGCTGCTCATTCGGATAGACCACAAGATAAGCCTTCAATTAAGGAAGCGACACTTGAGGAACAACCTAAAGATTACGCCAATGGTGCAACGGGTTTATTTAAAGAACAAAAGAAAGAGATCATTGATACTCCAGATGTTGTTACTGCAAAAGCATCGTAAACATTTAACACTTCAGTGAACTTTACAAAGGTTTTTGAGTCATAACTTTCACTCAGGTCACTTGAAACTTCTCATACTTATACCAAATATGAGAGATGTAAGACCTTAACTAGAGAGGAGTTTATGATGAAAAAACCTTTGCTTGCTTTATCAGTACTGACCTTAAGCTTAAGTTCAATCATCACCCCAATTCAAGCGACAGCTGCACTTCCCCTAAATGTCGGTAATGAACAGTTACCGAGTTTGGCTCCTATGCTTGAGCAAGTTACCCCCGCTGTAGTGAGTATTGCCGTCAAAGGCAAACAGGTACAACGTCAGCGAATCCCTGAACAATTTCAATTCTTTTTTGGTCCAGAACAAACACGAGAGCGGCAGTTCCGTGGGTTAGGTTCTGGTGTCATCATTGATGCTAAGAAAGGCCATATCGTGACCAATTACCATGTAATTAATGGTGCCGACGATATCAAAGTAAAACTTCATGATGGCCGAGAGTACGATGCCGAGCTCATCGGTGGCGACCAAATGTCTGATATAGCATTACTCAAATTGGAAAAAGCCAAGAATCTCACCCAAATAACAGTCGCAGACTCAGACAAGTTGAGAGTCGGTGACTTTAGTGTGGCGATCGGTAACCCATTTGGACTTGGGCAAACGGTGACATCAGGTATTGTTTCTGCACTAGGTCGTAGCGGTCTAAACCTAGAAAACTTTGAAAACTTCATCCAAACGGATGCCGCGATAAACAGTGGTAATTCTGGTGGTGCACTGGTGAATCTTAACGGTGAACTGATTGGTATTAACACCGCCATCCTTGGTCCGAATGGAGGTAATGTCGGTATCGGTTTTGCTATTCCATCCAATATGATGAAAAATCTAACAGAACAGATCCTCAATTTCGGTGAAGTAAAACGCGGCATGCTTGGTGTTCAAGGCGGAGAAATCACCTCTGAGTTAGCAGAAGCGCTAGGGTATGAATCCAGTAAAGGTGCCTTTGTCAGCCAAATTATCCCCGACAGCGCCGCAGACAAAGCAGGTCTCAAAGCGGGCGATATTATTGTTTCTATCAATGGCAAGCGTATTGATACCTTTAGTGAGTTAAGAGCTAAAGTGGCAACCTTAGGTGCAGGCAAGCAGATTGAACTTGGTGTAGTTCGTGACGGAAAGCGTAAGAGCTTTGATGTAACCCTTGGTGAATCGAGCAATAGTAAAACACAAGCAGAAAAGCTCCATGAAGGACTTGCCGGTGCAGAGCTTACTAACACAACAGAAAGTGACTCAGCAACGGGCGTTAAAATATCGAGTGTAGCTCAGGGCTCACCAGCAGAAGCGTACCAACTGCTCAAAGGCGACATCATCATTGGCGTAAACCGTCAACCAATTAAGAATCTTGCTGAATTTAGAGAGCTCCTTGAGAAACAACCAGGCATATTGGCGCTTAATATCCAGCGAGGCGATAGGACTATTTACCTCGTTATTCGATAGTTATACGTCAGCGTAATAACAGGGAGGCTCAGTAAGTTTGCTTTAAACTTACTCAGTCTCCCTTTTCTTTAGATGAATCAAAATGCTATGCTTCATTAGGATGTGTGATCTTTCTAGCTGATTTTGACAGCGAAAGACCGACACGCCCTAGTAATCAAGTCAGTCATCCATCTACGGATGCTTCATACCTTACTTGTCGAAGAGGGAAACATGCTGTCCTTTCTATTTCGTTCTATTTCCCTTGGACTCGTTTCAGCGGTGCTTATTCTTCTCGTATTTCCAAGCTTAAGGCCAGCGATTGTTTCTGATGTTACAAGCCCTAAAGTCGATAATATTACCTCGCTTCAGATTTCGTTTAACCAAGCTGTACGCCGCGCAGCACCTGCGGTAGTAAATATTTATAGCCGTAAGTATGCAGAAAGCGATCGCAGTAAGCTGCTCACTCAAGGTTTAGGTTCTGGAGTTATTGTCAGCGAAAAAGGTTACATCATTACCAACTTCCACGTTGTTGCTCAGGCTGACCAAATTGTAGTAGCACTTCAAGATGGACGCGTAGCCGCCGCGCAACTTGTCGGTTCAGACAAACGTACCGATATCGCGATACTTAGAGTCAGCGGTGATAACCTACCGGTGATTCCACTTAACCCCAATTACAACGCGAATGTCGGGGATGTGGTACTGGCTATCGGCAATCCGTACAACCTAGGTCAAACGACAACCTTTGGTATCATCTCGGCAACAGGCCGATCGTCAATCAGTGCAGACGGTCACCAAGCCTTTATTCAAACCGATGCGGCAATTAACGAAGGTAACTCAGGTGGGGCATTGGTGAACTCACAAGGTGAACTAGTCGGCATTAATACAGCTTCCTTCCAACAAGCCACCGATATGGAAACCTACGGAATCTCTTTTGCGATCCCCTATCCACTTGCTAATAAAATCATGGAGAAGATCATCGCTGATGGTCGTGTCATTCGTGGCTATATCGGCATCGATGGGCAAGACATCAATTCAGTCACATCACGTTTGCTTGGAACTAAGAATATTGGCGGGATTGTTGTATTAGGCATAGATCCGAACGGCCCAGCGGCCGATGCTGGGTTTGAAGCACAAGATATTATTGTCAGTATCAACAATACTCAAGTTAATGGCCGTCAGAGTGTTATGGACATCGTGACTGATCTGCGACCGGGCACAGTCATCGATGTCGGCGTATTACGACAAGGTGAAAGCAAGACACTTAAGGTCACCATAGCCGAAGACACGCGCCTGTAAATCAAGTATCACACTTAGCCGCTGTCTACACGGTTTGTCTTATCTATAGAGTTTGTTTTATCTACACAGCTTAATGAGCTAGAACACATAGACAAAAAACCCAGCTCAAGCTGGGTTTTCTTTTATCAATCATGACATCACACGGCCATTTTTTTATGACTCGCTTGGGTCATCGATATCGATGCGAGTCACTCTCTGCAATCCTCTCGGCAATAAGCCGCCACGACGACCACGCTCACCTCGGAAGTTTTCAAGATCCGCAGGTTTTAAGCCAAGCTTACGTTTACCCGCGTAGATTGTCAGCGTTGCATTCTCTGGGATAGCCATCAAATGCGATACAAACTCTTCGCGCTCTTTTGCTTTCGCAGAAGGAATATTGATGATCTTATTACCCTTACCTTTAGTTAGTTGAGGTAAGTCTTTAATCGGGAACAACAACATACGCCCTTGGTTCGTAATCGCTAAGATCTGGTTACTGTCCAAGTCAGCAATCGGACTTGGCATCATCACTTCAGAAGCTTGTGGCAAGTTCACCAACGCTTTACCGCTCTTGTTCTTAGAAAGCAGATCGCCCCCCTTACAAACAAAACCGTATCCGGCATCGGAACCGACTAACCAGAGCTGCTCATCCTCACCCATCACCACTTGACGGATAGAGGTACCAGGGCTAACGTTCAAGCGACCAGTAATAGGCTCACCTTGGCTTCGTGCCGACGGTAATGAGTGTGACTCAAGGGAGTAACTTCGGCCGTCACTACCCAAGAACACCGCTTGTTGGTTACTCTTACCCTTAGCACTTGCTAAGAATTTGTCACCAGACTTATAGTTTAAGCCTTCAGCATCAACCTCATGCCCTTTAGCATGACGAATCCAGCCTTTCTCAGACAACACAACCGTGATTGGTTCGCTTGGTACTAAGTCGCGCTCTGTTAGTGCTTTGGCTTCTGCACGCTCAATCAATGGTGAGCGACGGTCATCGCCATACTTTTCAGCATCCGCTTGAATTTCTTTCTTGATCAGCGTGTTTAAACGACGCTCAGAACCCAATAGCTTTTCAAGCTTATCACGCTCTGCTTCTAGCTCTTCTTGCTCGGCACGAATCTTAAACTCTTCTAACTTGGCTAAGTTACGAAGTTTTATATCTAAGATAGCATTCGCTTGTGTTTCCGTAATATTGAAGCGGCTCATCAATACAGGACATGGCTCGTCTTCTGTACGAATGATCTCAATCACTTCATCAATATTCAGGTAAGCCACCAGCAAGCCTTCTAAGATGTGCAGGCGAGCGAGTACCTTATCGAGTCTGTATTGCAAACGACGGCGAACCGTTGTACGACGGAATTCAATCCACTCTTTTAGGATTTGAACCAGACCTTTAACTTGAGGGCGACTGTCTAAACCAATCATGTTCAAGTTAACGCGGAAGTTCTTCTCTAGATCCGTCGAAGCGAACAAGTGACTCATCAGTTGATCACAGTCGATACGGTTCGAACGAGGAACCACGACGATACGCGTTGGGTTCTCGTGATCCGACTCATCACGCAGATCGTCAACCATTGGTAGCTTTTTAGCGCGCATCTGGTTAGCGATTTGCTCAAGTAGCTTAGCGCCTGACACTTGATGAGGCAGAGCGGTGATAACAATATCAGAGCCTTCTTTGTGCCAAACAGCGCGCATCTTGATGCTGCCTCGGCCAGTACGGTAAATCTTTTCAATATCCGATTTCGGCGAGATAATCTCTGCTTCCGTTGGATAGTCAGGACCCTGCACGCTTTCCATGATGTCCGATAGCTCAGATTTAGGGCTATCGATCAACTTAATGGTTGCCTCGGCAATCTCACGCACATTGTGTGGTGGAATGTCGGTTGCCATACCTACCGCGATACCCGTGATACCGTTCAGTAAGATATGAGGCAGACGAGCTGGCAGCATTTGTGGCTCTTTCATCGTGCCATCAAAGTTAGGTTGCCATTCAACCGTACCTTGGCCTAACTCACTCAGCAAAACTTCAGCAAACTTAGACAGTTTCGCTTCGGTATAACGCATTGCGGCAAATGATTTCGGATCATCCGGAGCACCCCAGTTACCTTGACCGTCTACCAATGGGTAGCGGTAAGAGAACGGCTGTGCCATCAATACCATCGCTTCGTAACAAGCAGAGTCACCGTGTGGGTGATACTTACCTAGTACATCACCAACGGTACGTGCCGATTTCTTATATTTCGATGCGGCCGATAGACCAAGCTCAGACATCGCGTAGATAATACGGCGCTGAACGGGCTTCAAGCCATCGCCGATATAAGGCAATGCACGATCCATGATCACGTACATTGAGTAGTTTAAGTAAGCGTCTTCGGTGAACTTGCGCATAGGCAATTGTTCAACGCCATCAAATGTAATTTCGTTAGACATCCATTATACCTCGGCCATATCACCGTTAGTCTGTAGCCATGTACGGCGATCATCTGCACGTTTCTTACCAAGCAGCATGTCCATCATCTCATTGGTCGCTTCGCTGTCATCAATGGTTAATTGAACAAGGCGACGAGTATTTGGATCCATGGTGGTTTCGCGCAACTGAAGTGGATTCATTTCACCCAGACCTTTGAATCGTTGCACGTTAATTTTGGCTTTCTTCTGCGATAGTCGCTCAAGCACACCATCTTTCTCTGCGTCATCAAGTGCGTAGAACACTTCTTTACCGCAATCGATACGATACAGAGGGGGCATTGCCACATAGATGTGCCCTTCTGCAACCAAAGCAGGGAAATGGCGAGTAAACAGTGCACAGAGCAGTGTCGCGATATGAAGACCATCCGAGTCTGCATCGGCAAGGATACAAATTTTACCGTAACGCAGGCCTGACAAATCATCATTGTCAGGATCAATACCCAAAGCAACCGAGATGTCGTGTACTTCTTGTGAAGCCAATACTTGGTCAGCAGATACTTCCCATGTATTTAAGATCTTACCGCGAAGTGGCATCACTGCTTGGAACTCACGGTCACGCGCTTGTTTCGCAGAGCCACCCGCAGAGTCCCCTTCCACGAAGAAGATCTCAGTGCGGCTTAAATCCTGAACCGAACAGTCGGTAAGCTTACCCGGCAGTGCTGGGCCTGACGCGATCTTTTTACGTACAACCTTTTTGCTCGCGCGCATACGGCGGTGCGCATTAGCAATGCAAGCTTCAGCTAGTTGTTCTGCTAATTGTGGCTTTTCATTCAACCAGAGGCTAAACGCGTCTTTTACGACACCAGAAACAAAAGCTGCAGTTTGACGAGAAGATAGACGCTCTTTTGTTTGACCAGCAAACTGCGGATCTTGCATCTTCACCGATAGTACGTACGAACAACGGTCGAAGATATCGTCACCGGTTAACTTCACGCCACGAGGCAGAAGGTTACGGAATTCACAGAACTCACGCATTGCATCAAGCAGGCCTTGGCGGAGACCGTTTACGTGTGTACCACCTTGTTTGGTCGGTACTAAGTTCACGTAACTCTCGGTGATCATTTCACCGCCTTCTGGCTGCCAGATGATCGCCCAATTCGCCATTTCCGTTTCAGCAACAAACTCACCGACATACGGGTCTTCAGGCAGTAAGGTGTAACCTTTCACTCCCTCTGCAAGATAATCTTTTAAACCATCTTCATAGAACCATTTGTGTTCTTCACCACCCACTTTGTCGACAAAGGTGATTTCTAAACCAGGGCAAAGTACTGCTTTCGCTCGTAGGTTGTTGATAAGGCGAAGTGTCGAAAACTTATGGCTATCGAAGTATTTAGGATCAGGCCAGAAATGTACGGATGTACCACTGTTACGATTGCCGCAAGTACCTGTTACGGTCAGTTCTGTTACGGCATGACCACCTTCAAGTGCGATCTCGTGAACCTGGCCTTCTCGGCGCACAGTCACTTCAACGCGTTTTGAAAGTGCGTTTACAACCGAGATACCGACACCGTGTAAACCACCAGAAAACTTGTAGTTATTGTTTGAGAATTTACCGCCGGAGTGGAGCTTAGTTAGGATCAACTCAACACCAGAAATCCCTTTTTCAGGGTGAATATCAACGGGCATACCACGGCCGTCATCAGTAACTTCTAGCGATTGGTCTGCATGAAGCACAACTTTAATTTTCTTAGCGTGTCCTGCTAATGCTTCATCGACCGAGTTATCAATGACTTCTTGGGCAAGGTGGTTCGGTCTTTCTGTCTCGGTATACATTCCCGGGCGGTGTCGCACAGGATCGAGACCTTCAAGTACCTCGAGGTCTTTTGCATTATATTGTTCAGTCATAATACGGAGTTTACTCAAAAAGTTTGCGTCAGTTCACTGGCTCTAGTTTCACTAAAGCAGAATCATTACTATGAACCGTCATAGTAGAGCGAACGAGCGAAGTATTGGGGAATATAGTCTGGAAGCTGAGTAATGATGTCAAGCTAGTTCAAAAACTAAGACATCAAACTATGATATTTCACCATTGATAGATGAAATAACAGGCAAACAAGAGAAAATCGATCAGCCAGTGAAGCAGATTATAGCTTTAGAAAGGTGATAATTTGTTGTGGGTAGCGCTCAAAATCAACAAAGCTATGATCTCCACCCTTTTCTACTGTTTGTGTTGCACCTTGGTACTTCTCTATCGCTTGTCGGTAATCCAGAACTTCGTCTTCCGTTTGTTGAAGTAACCAGAAGTCACTCGGTTTTTCGAGAGCCGGAACCTCTAACGCCTTCAATTCCTCGATATGTTTTGCTTCCAGTACATATCGTTCATCTGTGTAAGGATTTACTTGCTCACCCAAATAATCAGCAAGAAGCTCATAAGGTCTCACCGCAGGGTTAACAACCACCGCTTTAAAACCATAGTGACTATTAAGCCATGTTGAAAGGTAGCCCCCCAACGAACTGCCGACTAATGCTATCTGGTATTGATCTTTATACTGTTCCACCAACTGCTGCAAATGAAGTGCTGCTTGCTGAGGGAAACTCGGCAGCTGAGGTGCAATCACCTTAATATCAGCACGATGCTTTGCACAGTAGTCAGCCATCACTGTCGCCTTGTGAGAACGTGATGAGCTGTTAAATCCGTGAATATAGAGAAGCAGCGGTGGCTTAGCTGTTTGCTGATTAGAATCAGACATTAATAGCCTCCTACATCGTTAGTCACTGGCATCAATAACCAGCCGCATCGAAATCAGGTAAAAATTGTCCATGAGGCAGGCGACGAACTTGCGTGCTTACCGTGCCGTCTTGATGTAATTCAATCTCTCTCCAGCCTGGAGACAAAGTATCCACCGCAAAGTCATTCGAGTTGGGTTTGAATTGCACACAAGTCGACGGGGTTGCCATAACTTGTACACCATGATGATCTCGATTCATGTCCTGATGAACGTGTCCACAAAGTACGGCTTTCACATTAGTATGCTGTTGGACCACATCCCAAAATTGCTCTGCATCTTTCAGGTTATGTTGATCCAGCCATGCACTGCCAACCAATAGCGGATGGTGGTGTAAAAGAACCAAGGTATTACGTTCAGGGAATTCCGACAATTTTCGCTCTAGCAGATCAAGTTGCTGATCACTGAGGCGCCCGTGCGGCACACCAACCACTTGTGAGTCCAGCATCACCATCTGCCAGTTATCGCCTAGCAAGACGTGCTCAACACACTGTATTTGTGGTGATGGTAAAACACTGCCCATATTAGGCTTGAAGTCATGGTTTCCTGGCAGCCAGTAACATGGCTTTTCCAAAGGCTGAATTCCTGACTCAAATTTCTGGTACGATTCAGCACTGTGATCTTGAGATATATCACCGGTTGCCAGAATCGCTTGATAGTCAAAGCCTTGACTAACAATGCCATCGACTACAGCACGAAAGCTATCTTGAGTGTTGATGCTTAATAAGCTGCCGTTGCTCGGTGCAAACAAATGCGTGTCCGTTAGCTGAACAAGCTTAATACTGCTCTCATCAAATTTTGAAGTGTGTGATAATTCCAAAATAACAAATCCAGATACGTTACTGTTTAGACTTTAAAGTGTGCTTTAAATAGGCTCAATTAAAAAGTAATTGGGGCTCGACTGATACCGGTTTTTAAACAAAACGTTAACCATTCCCCAAGAAATTTATTCAATTGGAACTTCTCATCCTTTTGCAGAAGCTTAGCGTTGGGGTAGTCATACTTCGCTTTGACTCGTGAAAAGTCTCCACTAGCGCACACTTCTGCAACTCGAGCGTCGTGATATAGCCTGACAGACATTTTTGGCAAAGGAAACACTGGCATCGCGTCACTCTGACATATGTCTATTAATGTGGTGTATTTTGTGACCTCATTCACTGTCAACTGATAAACCATATTAACGGCTTGATAGCAGCGAACGTCACCAACCTCATGCCCTACCGGTAACAGAGCATTGAGCTTGGCGTAGTTCGTCTCATAAACTCGCATCAACTCAGCAAGATCAACATGATACGGCTTTTTGACCGCTATATTTGGCATGACGTTAATCTACCCACTCTGACTGTAATTCTTGGTAGTTCAATTGCAGCCACTGTAGCGCAATGATCGTGGCTCCATTTTCAAACACACCGTCTTTTACTAACTGATAAGCGGCTTCGCGACTCATCACTTGTACACGAATGTCTTCACCTTCGTAATCCAACCCGTGTACCCCTTTGGCTGTGGTTGCATCAACACAGCCAACAAAAACATCGAGCTTTTCTGAGCAGCCACCAGATGAAGGGTAATACGAAGTAATAGGTAGTACAGATCCGACTTCGACTCCCGCCTCTTCCATCGCTTCTCGACGAGCAACGTCTTGCGGAGGCTCATCCGTATCAATAATTCCAGCAACGATTTCGTATTGCCATGGGGTCTCATGCTCTAAAGCACCAACGCGAATCTGTTCAACGATCACGACTTCATCGCGCACAGGATCATAAGGTAGCAAAGCGGCAGCATGACCACGCTCAAACATCTCACGTTCTATTGGTTGGCTCCAGCCTCCCTCAAACAGTCTATGTCTAAATGTATATTTAACCATTTTGAAAAAACCACGAAACAGCGTCTCTTTTGAGACTATTTCCACATCTTGCGGAGTAAACTCATGTCGTTGCTTGTCATACTGTTGCATTTGGTACCTCGCTAAGTGATCTTTACAGTTTACTCATTGTCCGAGTTAACTACCAAGGATAAGGTTCAACTTTTTGTATAAAATTTATAATTAAAGTTAAGTTTAAAAAAATAAATATTGCACAAGTGGACAGTTAATTGTAAAAATGTGCAAAGTTTCGAGTAAATCACCACCAAACTGGGTTAAACTCTTTTAAAGAAAATTCTATGAAAGGCAGGAATGGGAAAATGAAAAAACTGCTTCCACTATTTATCAGTGCAGCAATTGGCAGCCTGAGTTCGTCAGCTTTCGCTGATACGCTAGCTGAAGTTTACGACCAAGCAAAACAGAACGATCCACAACTTCTTCGTTCAGCAGCGCAGCGCGATGCCGCTTTTGAAGCAGTAACGTCAAGCCGTAGTGATTTGTTACCACAAATTAATCTAACAGCGAACTACGACATTAACCGTGGTGATAGAGATACCTCTGGTACAGGTAGCTCAAGTATTGATAACAACACTTGGGGAGCAGCGATCGGCTTCACTCAAGAGCTTTATCAACGCTCTTCATGGATCACGCTAGATACAGCAGAAAAAACGGCTCGTCAATTTGATTCAGCTTACGCGGCCGAACAACAAGCTTTGATCCTTCGTGTTTCGACAGCATACTTCGAAGTACTTCGAGCTCAAGATAACCTAGAGTTTGTTCGTGCAGAAAAAGCAGCAGTTGCTCGTCAACTAGAACAAACTAAGCAGCGTTTTGAAGTGGGTCTTTCAGCAATTACCGATGTACATGATGCGCAAGCTCAATACGATGGCGTTTTAGCTGATGAAGTTCTTGCAGAAAACGACTTAACGAATAGTTACGAAGGTCTACGTGAGATTACAGGTCAGGAACACGCTAACCTAAGCATCCTAGATACGGATCGCTTCTCAGCAAGCAAATCTTCTGACTCTGCAGTGGCACTTGTAGAACAAGCTGAACAAAAGAACCTTAGCCTACTCGCTGCACGTATCTCTCAAGACGTAGCAAAAGATAACATTTCTCTAGCAAGCTCAGGTCACTTACCAAGCTTAACGTTAGATGGTAGCTACTCCCTGTCAGATCAATCAAACAGCTCTCAAAATTATGATCAAGACAACCTAAATCTAGGCTTAAACTTAGTTGTGCCTCTATACACGGGTGGTAACACAACTTCTTTGACTAAACAGGCTGAATACAACTACGTTGCAGCAAGTGAAGATCTAGAAGCAACTTACCGTAGCGTTGTAAAAGACGTACGTGCATTCAATAACAACATCAGTGCTTCAATTGGTGCTCTGCGCGCTTACGAACAATCTGTGGTTTCAGCTCAATCTGCTCTAGAAGCAACAGAAGCCGGTTTTGATGTTGGTACTCGCACTATCGTTGACGTACTGGATTCGACTCGTCGTCTATACGATGCGAACAAAAACCTTTCAGATGCTCGTTACAACTACATCCTAAGTGTACTTCAGCTTCGCCAAGCGGTTGGTACGCTAAGCGAACAAGACATTGTTGATGTAAATGCAGGTCTAAAAGTAGCAAGCAAGTAATTATAAAACCCTAATTAAAGACTCTAATGAGAGTCTTTAATAAAGTGATTAGATTACAGTTACAAAAATGCCGCTCATTGAGCGGCATTTTTTTTATTGATAAAAAGCTATAGCTTAGAAGCTAAAAGACAGAACGTTAGCCTCGACCACCTTTGATCGCTTTGATGATTTCAGTCGTAGAGCAACCATCTTCAAAGTTAAGCACTTTCACTTCACCACCAGCCGCAATCACTTCCGCACCACCCGCGATCTCTTCAGGTTTGTAATCGCCACCTTTCACTAGAATGCTTGGTAGTACCTCAGAGATCAAACGTTGCGGTGTATCTTCAGAAAACGGAACCACCCAATCAACCGCGCCTAAGCCAGCCAATACCGCCATACGACGATCAGTTGGATTGACAGGGCGACCTGGCCCTTTTAAGCGTTTCACTGACTCATCAGTATTTACTGCAACGATCAAACGATCACCCAATTCAGCAGCATGGTTCATGTAAGAAACATGGCCGGCATGCAGAATATCAAAGCAACCATTGGTCATAACCACTTTCTCGCCTTTCGCACGAGCACGTTTCACCGCTTCAACCAATGCAGCTTCAGAGATCACGCCGTAGTCTGTATCTTGGCTACCGTGAATCGCTTCCGCTAACTCAATCGTCGACAGCGTCGATGTACCTAACTTACCGACTACCACTCCAGCTGCCGCATTTGCTAACGCACACGCCTCATCCAGTGGTTTGCCCGCAGCAACTGAAGCCGCCAATACCGAGATAACGGTATCGCCAGCCCCCGTCACGTCATACACTTCTTTCGCTTGAGTCGGCAAGTGGAATGGTGCCTGACCTTTACGCAGCAGTGTCATACCATGCTCACTACGAGTCACCAACAAGGCTTCAAAGTCATACTTCTCAATCAAGGCTATACCCTTCTCGATGAGATCTTCTTCTGACTTAACCTTTCCTGCCACCAGCTCGAATTCCGACATATTTGGCGTAAGCAGAGTCGCACCACGGTAGCGTTCTAAATCGGCACCTTTGGGATCGATAAAAACCGGAACGTTCGCAGCACGTGCTTTTTGAATAAAGCTCTGCACATGCTCCAAAGCGCCTTTTGCGTAGTCAGATAGGATTACCGAACGTACATTAGGAAGTGCTTGTTCCATGCGAGACAAAATAAGTTCAGGATCCGTGTTCTCAAATTTCTCTTCAAAATCAAGACGAATCAACTGCTGACCACGGCTCATCACGCGCAGTTTGGTAATCGTTGGGTAATCTTTCAACTCAACAAAATCACACTTAACCTTTAAAGCAGCCAAGGTATCTTTTAACACCTCGGCTGGTTCATCTTTACCAGTTAAGCCAACAACATGAGCATGGCCACCAAGAGAAGCAATATTCATTGCAACGTTGGCAGCACCACCTGGACGCTCTTCGTTATTTTCTACTTTTACAACAGGGACAGGTGCTTCTGGTGAAATACGGCCAGTTGGGCCATACCAGTAACGATCAAGCATTACGTCACCGACAATAAGAACACCTGATTGGCTGTAGTCAGGTAGAATTGGTTTCATTGTTGAACTCCAAAAATCGAATCTGGCTAGAGTCTAGCACACCGATTACAGTGGCTAAAACATATAAAAATGAGTAAAGCCTATCTCTATAGGCACTGCGAAAGATAAGCAAAAGACAACTTATACTTCCATCCATTGCTTCCAAGCTTGAACCACATGTTCTCTTTCCATTTCGAACTTATCAATCGCTACGTCTGCATCCAGGTTAAGTAAGTTTCGATGGTGAATTTCATCACGCAACGTTGTATAGGCATTGATCAGTGCCATACCTTGTTGCTCGTCCATAATCCCTTGCGACAGCAAACTTTCAAAGATTCTCACATTGTCGCACCAGCGAGTGAGTTTCGGCTTTTCATTACTGTATCGCAGCACTAAGTATTGCGCTAAAAACTCAACATCAGTAATCCCACCCGCATCTTGCTTAAGCATGAAACGACCGGATTTTTTACCACCTAGATGACCACGCATTTTTTCACGCATATCAACAACCGACTTTTTTAAAGTGGCTTCGTCACGTGGAAGACACAACACCTCATGACGCGTTTTATTGAACGCTGTAGCCAACCGTTCATCTCCGAAAATCATACGGGCGCGAGTCAAAGCTTGATGCTCCCAGGTCCAAGCGTCCTTGTGTTGGTACTCATCAAAGGCATCTGTTGGGCTAACCATTAGACCAGAGGCACCCGAAGGACGCAGGCGAGTATCCACTTCGTATAAAATCCCAGAAGCGGTTCTGGTTGAGAAAATATGAATAATACGCTGTGCCAACCTAAGGTAAAACTGACGTCCATCGATCTCTTTCTTACCATCAGTATAGATATCAACAGGACAGTCGTGCATGAATACGATATCGAGATCGGAATTATAGCCAAGTTCCCAGCCTCCCACTTTGCCATAGCCAATAACTGCAAACCCACGACCTTCGCGGTCTTTCACATGAGTTGGTTCACCAAACTTCGCTGACACCTGTAACCAAGCTTGATTGACACCCGCTTCGACAATCGCTTCTGCTAAATACGTCAAGTGGTCACTCACCTTCATGACAGGTAGAGCACCCGCAATATCCGCGGCTGCAATTCTCAATATACAGGTCTGCTTAAACTGACGCAGGCCTTCCATCTGCTGCTCCATATCATCTTCAGGAATACGAGCAAGATAATCACGTAATTCTGTCTTGTAAGACTCAAGCGGCACTGGGTTATAGAGCTGCTGAGGGTCGATAAGTTCATCAAGCAGGATTGGGTAACGTCCAAGCTGCTCAGAGATCATTGGGCTGGCGGTACATAATCGAACTAACTGAGTCAGTGCAGCAGGGTGTTCATCTAATAGCTCGAGATAGGTGGTACGCGTGACTATTTTGTGCAATAAATGCAATACCCGAGACAAACCAAACTCTGCATACTTATTGGTATACAGAGCTTGAAAGACTTTAGGCATTAAACGATTTAAGACCTCCCTCCCACGTGGACCAAGGGTTTTCTTAGCAAGGTCAGCTTTAAACTGAATGATCGTTTTCGCCGCTTCTGGTGGGCTAACTACTGCGATGTCGTGTTCTAAGACATGCTCAATCACATCGGGTTTATGAGCCATATCCCACAACTCACTGAAGTAACTCGCGACGGGGTTCGCATCCTCTTCTTCCATCCCAATAAGATCTTCAAATACGGTATGTACATTCGCCATATGTGCACGAGTTGCAGTAATCAAGCTATCCCAATCAGCAAATTGCATCGCAACAGCAAGCTGCAGTTGTTCATGCTCACTATCTGGTAAGGTTTGAGTTTGCTTGTCAGCCATCGCTTGTAATAGGTTTTCAAGTCGACGCAAGAACACATAAGCATTGCGTAAATGGTCAACCTCTTCGGCCTCTAATAACTGAAGAGATTCAATAGCACTTAACGTTTTCAACAAGCCTCGACTACGAAGACTCGGTTCGCGCCCACCACGAATTAACTGAAAGACCTGAGCAATGAACTCAACTTCACGAATACCACCAGAACCAAGTTTAATATTGTTTGATAAACCACGACGACGTACTTCACTGCTGATCATCGACTTCATCCGGCGAAGAGACTGAATCGCACTAAAGTCAATATAACGACGGAACACAAATGGCCGCATCATCTGGCGTAATTCTTGGTATTCGGGGTACATTTCACTACCCATCACTCGCGACTTAACCATCGCATAACGTTCCCAATCACGGCCTTGTTCCTGATAATAGTCCTCAAGTGCGGCATAGCTCATCACCAATGGGCCACTCTCACCAAACGGACGCAAACGCATGTCAACTCGATAACAGAATCCATCAAATGTTTGCTGATCAAGCGCCTTGATAATACGCTGGCCTAAACGAGTAAAAAACTGCGCATTGGCGATACTACGTCTTGCGCCTTGCGTTTCACCATTTTCAGGGTAAGTAAAAATCAGGTCGATATCAGAAGAGAAGTTGAGCTCACCGCCACCTAGCTTGCCCATACCAATGATCAGCATCGGCTGCGCTTCACCTTGTTCGTTGCAAGGCGTCCCCCACTCCTTACAGCAAATATCGTACTGCCATTGATAGGTTTCGAAGATCATCGCCTCAGCCAACATCGATAAATGATTTAAGCTCTGCTCTAACTCCCAAGACCCCATGAAGTCACGCCAGGCGATATAAGTCATTTCTCGATTACGGAACTGACGCAACACATGTTGACCACTCATTTCATCTGCGCAACCAGACAACAATTCGGCCAATCGCTCACGATAGCCTTCAGCTCGCTCTTCACATGACAACATGGCCGGTAAGGTGTTAGATAAAATCGTATCACGTTGTAAGCTATCACCAATAAAACAGCTCAAACCCAATACATACTTAAGGTCGTCAATCAATGGCTCGGGCCAATGATTAATGGCTTCACTTTGATGTTCTAACAATTGCTCAAAAGCAGACTGCGAATGAGTGACGAGTTGAGAAGGCAATAGCATGTTTCTTCCTTGTATTAGCTGCGCGCTGAACAGTCAGTTCTGCTCTTAAATAAATAGTATTAACAGCAGAGTATTAATAACTAAAGATAAGTTATACCAAAGTTACGCCAATAAAAAACGCCCACATGAGTAATGTGGGCGTTTTATCGGTGAACTTATCGAGTTAAGCCTTTGTCTCTAAGACATAACTCTTAGAGGTAAAGATTAGGCTTTAAAGGCTAAACCTTAAACTGCTTAATCTTACCGTCGAGCTCTTGCGCGTTGCTTTCCATAAGCTGGGAAGTCTCAAGAAGCTCGCCAACCACCACTACAGATGCTTCAACAAGTTCACGAACATTGGTCAGGTTAACGCTCATCTCTTCAGCAACACTGCTTTGTTGGCCCGCAGCGGTTGCGATCTGGAAGTTCATATCATTGATTTGGTTGACTTGGCTGACGATACCATCAAGCTCAGAGCCTGCATTAGTCACCAGATCAACGCCTTCTGCTGCTTCCACAACACTTTTCTCCATCAGCCCAACCGCGGAGTTAGCACTGCTTTGCAGGTGGCTGATCATGTCTTGGATTTCTACTGTCGCTTGCTGAGTACGCTGTGCAAGATTACGAACCTCATCGGCAACAACAGCAAAACCGCGACCCGCCTCACCTGCACGCGCCGCTTCAATCGCTGCGTTTAAGGCCAGTAAATTGGTTTGTTCTGAAATACCTTGGATAGTACCAACCACGCTGCCGATTGAATCAACGCGCTCTTCAACTTGGTTTACCGCCGCAGCTGAAGCTGCGATGTCGGAAGACAGCTCACTCATCTTAGAAACCGATCCCTGCACGAACTTCTGACCTGTCAATGCTTGGCCTGATGCCTGCTCTGTTAGAGAAGAGGCACTTTGTGCATGTTCGGCTACGGTTTGTACCGTTGACGTCATCTCACTCATTGCTGTCGCAAGCTGATCGATCTCATTGAACTCTTCTTGAGCCGAATCTTTGGTTTCCGACATGCTGATGGTCATCACTTCTGTCAAAGCAAATAACTCATCTGAAGAGGCTACCTGAGTTTTGATCATGTCGTTCAATTGAACTCGCGTTTTTTCGAGTTCGCGTGCCACATCGCCGTATTCATCCTTACAATCCATATGAATTGGCACTGACAGATTCTTGTCTGCCATCGTTTTGATTGCATCATTCAAGTATTGCGTTTGACGGAGCATAACGCGAGCTGCTGCTAATAGAAGAACCACAAATACAATGATCATCAAGGCGGTTTGCCAAGCTACTTGAACGAGGTAAGTTTCATAATGCTGCTGGGCAACTTGGGTATTGTTTGTTGCTGCAAGCAATGAATCGTAAAACGTACTTGCGTCCCATAGCTGCTTTGAAATGATCAAAATCGTGCTGAATACCATCAGCATGATCATTTTCGGAACGAGACGAACGTCAGAGATTACCCTTTCCCACGGCTTGAATGACACTTTAGTCATTGTCAGTTCTCCATTAACTCTTATATATTGATGGCTTCTATATCCGCGACATGGCTATGTCAGTCAAAATTCGCAATTTATTTTGAGCCTCGTATGAATGTTAAATAGTATCAAAGACACAGCCAAGCCGATGAGCTTATTATCACTGATTCTCTCTTTCCTAGCGTTATTTGTGATCTCAGGCTTATTGTTTGCACCAATTGATAAAGAATCGAAACAAGTCCTTATCGGCCTCGATTTTATAATCTGTAGTGTTTTTCTTTTTCAGCTCACAATAGACCTATTCAGATCACAAAACAAAACCGAATTCTTAAAAGTTCATTGGATCGACTTTTTGGCGAGCATTCCAATGATCGAACCGCTTCGTTTTGCTCGTATATTTCAGATATTGCGTGTCATCTTGGTATTACGCTCCAGCAAGCGCATTTTCAGAGAACTGTTTCGCAACCGCAGAGAGACCACTCTCGCCTCAATCATTCTGTTATTGGTAATTTTGCTTACTATCGGCGCCGGTACCATTCTGTTGTTAGAACACAAAGCTCCTAACGCAAACATTACTACCGGCTATGATGCTTTGTGGTGGGCTTTCGTAACAATCAGTACCGTTGGTTACGGCGATCACTTTCCAGTGACCAATTCAGGAAAACTGGTTGCTTCTCTAGTTATCGTTTGTGGGGTAGGTGTTTTTGGTATGATTTCAGGTTTGATAACCTCACTCATCACTTCTCCAACCGATTTACAAAATCAGCAATTGGAGAATAAAGAACGTAAACTGGATAAGATTCTAGAGCAGCAACAATTGATACTCGAACGGCTAGAAAGGCTTGAGCAACAAACAAAAAAATAGGACCGAAGCCCTATTTTATCATTCATATTGGTGTGGGGTTTAGTCTTGCCAGTACGGCTCAACTTCTACACTGATTTGGCGCGTCTGCTCCATTGCATGCAAAATGGACACTTCTTGGCGAGCTAACCAACGTTCCAATTGAACTTTCTCATCACCTTCCAACTTTTCAGTCAGCGGCTCTAGCGTTCTTAGCATCAGCAAATCATCAATCCCTTGTACCATGTCGGCCCACGGTAAGCGGAAACTGTTACGTTCAACATCGTCGTATAAACTCGCAAAACCGACGCCGGTATATAGACTGCGCATCAAACGGTATTGTTGGTCAATATACGCTTGGCTCGTCATCACTCGTTCTGGTGGAAAAACTTCCATGAGATCTGCCCACGTACGATCAAGCTGTTGCACCGAAAACCATTCAATACCACGAGCCATTTGCTCACGAGCTTTATCGTCTAAAAACGGCTGCCAACCACGAGATAAAATCCAACGGCTTAGGTCTAATAATAGCCCTGTGTAGCGAGAAGAACTCAGTAAGGTAAGAAGCTCTTCGCGGTCTGGCAGTTGATCTTGCATCTCTTTCAGCTCAGTCACTAAAAACTTACGGGCATCTAACTTACGCAGGACATGGCCTTTATCTTCTAGCAAATCTTCAAAGTGGTCATAGGTTTTTAGCCAGTCGAGTTCTTGCTCAAGCCACTTAAGCTCTTGGCGTAAAATAGCACTTGCACGTCTTGGTACAATACCGCCATAAATGGTGAAGGTTTGACGAATAAAGCTCAGCGAATGACTGATCTCATGCAGTGCTTCTATTGATTGGCGTTCTGTGAAAATCTGCTCATGATAATGCCAATGAGCGAGAGCATGCTCTAACGATTGAATAAAACACGATTCAACGGTGTCACTTTTGTCGGTATCAACTAAGGTTAAAGGAGTCACTTCATCTCCTTGATAACCTTGAGCAAGACGATACCCTTTGGCTGCCTTACTGAGGTTACCGAGGCGCATGCCACCATGCTCAGAAAATTGGCGGGATAGAGTAAACAGAGCGTCCGTTTGGCCTGATTTAAGTTCTAACTCAACTTCACAAATAGGCTCTTGCAGTTCACCAGACTCAACAAAGCCTTGGTCGAACGCAACCTCAACCTGGCTACCATCAGGCATGCCAATCAACCATTGTTCACGAGTGAAGTTAGTAGAGAAAAGAGGCGTAAGCTCAGCTTGCAGCGCGTCGATATCTTTCCCCTCTGGCCAAATGTCCTCAGGGTGCAAAGATAACTTAGGTTCGTTATTGTCGTGTTCGGCATTGTATTCAGGCCTTTGATGCAAGCCAGCAACGACACGTCCTGCAGTCTTTACGGTTTGTACAAATACGTCATCAAAGCGTCGAATGCGCAAGCCGATATCGTGCTTACGTAACCAGTTGTCAGGGGTGTCAAAGTAGATATTACCTAGCTCACGACAACTGTGCTGAAGTACTTTAGTTTCAGAAATTTTATTGCGTAAAGTCTCTGAAAAATCAGGCGAAACAAAAAACTTCAGTTCTATCTCGGTTTCCATAGTTATACCTTTCTGTGAAGATAGGGACAGGATATTGCCAATTTGAACACTCGGCAAGTCAGAAATATCGCCCTTATGATGATCTAAAACAGTTTTAATGAGAGATTGATTAGGTTAACATGCGCGACTTTGTAGCCATCGCTTAACATTTCACCGTGAATATGGTGTATGTTGTTTTAAGGTTATTATTTATTAGGTTGGATGACCATGCCAGTAAATACAATTATGGGGTTATTTGCAAAGTCCCCAATTAAACCTTTGCAGCGTCACGTGGTATGCGTGAACGAATGTTGTTCTCACCTGATTAATTTCTTTGAAGTATCTTCAAAAGGTGATTGGGAAAAAGCATCAGAAATTCGAGCTCAAATTTCTCACCTTGAGAAAGAAGCTGACGTACTAAAACGTGAAATTCGCCTGAAACTTCCTCGCGGTTTGTTTATGCCAGTTGATCGCACCGATATGTTGGAGCTATTAACTCAACAAGACAAACTTGCAAACCTAGCGAAAGACATTGCTGGCCGTGTATATGGTCGCCAACTTGTCATTCCAGCGCCAATGCAACAGAACTTCATCGCTTACGTTAAACGTTGCCTAGACGCAGCGAACCAAGCACAAAAAGTAATCAACGAACTAGACGAATTACTTGAAACTGGCTTTAAAGGCCGTGAAGTAACACTCGTTGCTGAAATGATTCATCAATTAGATGTTATTGAAGATGATACCGACGCGATGCAGATCGAACTACGCCAGCAGCTAATGGCGATTGAAGGCGATCTGAATCCAGTTGACATCATGTTCTTATACAAGATTCTTGAATGGGTTGGTGGTATTGCAGATCAAGCACAGCGTGTTGGCGCTCGTCTTGAAGTAATGCTTTCTCGATCTTAAATCATACGTTAACCATATAACGAAGAGCACTTTTTCAACCAAACCACTTATGCGCTGAGTATTTCTCTCGCTGAGCGGTTTTTTGCGTCTAAATTTGCTCCGCTTGTTATCAAACAACTAGGTATTACGATGGATATCCTTGCTAACTACGGCACTGTCCTGATTATTGTTGCAGCAGCTTTCGGTTTCTTGATGGCTATTGGTATTGGTGCAAATGACGTTGCGAACGCAATGGGCACCTCAGTAGGCTCTAAAGCTCTAACTGTAAAACAAGCGATCATTATCGCAATGATCTTTGAGTTCGCAGGTGCTTACCTTGCGGGTGGCGAAGTCACTGACACTATCCGTAAAGGTGTTATCGAAACATCTCTCTTCGCTCATCAACCGGATGTACTTGTGTACGGTATGATGTCTGCGCTACTGGCTGCTGGTACATGGTTGCTTCTAGCATCATACATGGGCTGGCCAGTATCAACGACTCACTCTATCATCGGTGCAATCATCGGTTTTGCTTGTGTGTCTGTAGGTACTGAAGCTGTAGACTGGAACAGCGTTCAAGGTATTGTGGGGAGTTGGATTGTCACACCGTTGATTTCCGGTATCTTTGCCTATCTCATTTTTGTAAGTGCTCAGCGACTGATATTCGATACAGAAAACCCGCTGTTTAACGCTAAACGTTTTGTACCTGTGTACATGTTCATTACGACAATGGTTATTGCACTTGTAACGATCAAGAAAGGTCTTAAACACGTTGGCCTTCACCTAAGCGGTACTGAAGCATGGTTATGGGCGGCAGGTGTTTCTGCTGTCGTCATGGTTGGCGGTTACTTATACATTCAAAAGAAATTTGCTAACCGTGAAGAAGACCATGGCTTTGCTGGCGTTGAAGGTATCTTCAGCGTACTAATGGTTATCACAGCTTGTGCCATGGCATTCGCACACGGTTCAAACGACGTAGCTAACGCGATTGGTCCTCTATCTGCGGTTGTTTCAACCGTTGAGCACATGGGTGAAATCTCAGGTAAGAGCACTATCGCATGGTGGATTCTTCCACTCGGTGGTATTGGTATCGTTGTTGGTCTTGCTACCATGGGTCATAAAGTAATGGCAACGGTTGGTACCGGTATTACAGAACTAACACCTAGCCGTGGCTTTGCCGCTCAACTAGCAACGGCATGTACGGTTGTACTGGCTTCTGGTACTGGCCTTCCAATTTCAACCACGCAAACATTGGTTGGTGCGGTTTTAGGTGTAGGTTTTGCTCGTGGTATCGCAGCACTCAACCTAGGCGTTGTGCGTAACATCGTTGCTTCGTGGATTGTAACGCTACCTGCAGGTGCTCTACTTGCTGTTGTATTCTTTTATGCAATTCAGGCTATGTTTACCATGTAATAGCCCTTGCGCTAGTAAGCACTAGCGTCAGAAAACGGTAAGTTTCAGTAATGATATGTAAATGTCATGTCATTATTGACTCAAACGCACAGAAAGGGAGGCTTTGCCTCCCTTCTTTGTTGCACCACATAAAAAAACTAAATATCATTTGCTGATTGAGGCAGACTCATACGCCTACCCAATTTGAATCGTTAAGGGATTTACTGTGAAAAAACTGATTAGCTTAGTTTTGTTCGCAATGCTTGCGGCTCCAGCTGCCTTTGCACAAGACCGTTATATTGCTGACAAACTGTTTACTTATATGCATTCTGGCCCAAACAATACTTACCGTATTATCGGTAGTGTTGATGCTGGTGAAAAGATTACATATCTACAAACAAACAAGAGCACGGGTTACACTCAGATCCAAGATAACCGTGGCCGTAAAGGTTGGGTTGAGAGTAAGTTTGTAAGCACTCAAGAAAGTATGGCACTGCGCATGCCGAAACTAGAGAAAGAGTTAACAGAGGTAAAGGGCAAACTAGCCAATGCACGCCAAAGTGCTGACAGTGAAAAAGCAGGTCTAGCCAGCTCTCTAGAGTCTCGTAACAAGCAAATTGCTGAACTTGAGCAAAACTACAGCGAGATTAGCCAACAGCTCACGAGCTCTCAAACAGAAAACCGTGAACTGCGTGCTAAACTAGATACTCAGAAAGATGACCTATTATTGAAGTACTTCATGTACGGTGGTGGTGTTGCTGGTGTTGGTTTACTTCTTGGCCTTATCCTGCCACACATTATGCCTCGTCGCAGAAAGTCGCCAAACGGTTGGGCGTAAGCTTATCGTTTTGTGTCAGGTACAGTGAACTCAGTATCAAATATCAAAAAGGAGCACCGCGGGGCTCCTTTTTATTTGCCTGTCACTTTGGTCATCAATTCAAACAATCTCGCTTTTCCACTAGCCTTGCCATTCGTACAGGGCTGGGATCTCTATCTTCTGCTGGTTGAACTCAATAATCACCGATTGAGGCTTAACCTCTAACAGCTGAATGTCTTGTCCTATCCAATCTCCTTGAGCCACTTCTTGGCCATTCACTTTGACCCAGCGTTTGGTTTCACTACTCGAGTACATATGAGTTTGTAGGTCTAACTTAGGCAACACTCCAGATAAGCTATTGGTATGCGTTTCCAACTCAATGACCTGAGAACCCGTTTTCCCTGCGGGTCTAGAACCCATCATGGGCGCGCTTTGTTGCTCGCCCATGATGGATTCAAGCTTCAATGCCAATTCAGGTGGTAACTCACTGAAGTCTAACCCTTTCAGCAAGTCACTATCCGATTGCAACTCGTTACTCTCACCGGTCATACTTGACTGAACCGTTGGTTGAGCACGACCTGACTCAGCACTGGCTGTTGTTTGCGTTGTGCTATTAGTATTGGCCATCACTACTGCTGTGTCAGCTGCGACATTGGTACTTTCCAGCTCAATCGGCGCATACATTTCTTGGCGAGGTAATACTTTTAACGTTTTACTTGTCGGCGCTACACGAACAGCAAACAACGCTTCATCAGCTTCCACCGCTGTAGCTTCAGTCTGTGTTCTGGTTTCAATCCTTTGAGTTTCAAGCTCAGGCTGAATCTTTGACTCTGGTTGCACGAGACTGACGGGTTGATTGGCCAACACCTGTTGTTGGCTATACGATTGATAAGCCAGAACGCCACCCACCAACAAAGAAGGAACCAAGATTAAGAGCAACCCCATCGCTAACGATGAACCTCGTTTGTTGCTAACCCCTTTTGCAGAATTAGAAACATGATGATTCTGGTAGCCTTTGAAGGCGGGTTTATTAATAGAAGATTGTTTGTGAGACGACGGTTTAAGTTCGTGCATAATACGTGACATTAGCTTTCGCCCCCTTCTAGTGACATCAACTTGGGAGAGTCAAGTTGAGCTAATCTTTGTAATCTTGTTAACGTCTGTTTTCCAGCGATGCCGTCTACAGATATCCCCTGCCAAGCCTGAAAAGCTTCAACTTTCATTTTTAACTCATCGTCGAACACATCACTTCCAGAGACACCTTCACCCAATACTTCAGACAGTAACAGATCAAGCAACGCAATCGCCTCACCTCGATGGCCTTGTTTAAGCATCTCTCTTAGCGGCTGTTTCCAAATCGCGACATAATCGCCTTGCCAAATTTTCTCTAAGGATTGCTTCGGCATCACCAAGAGCTTTTCATTCACCAGTAACTCGACAGAATCCTCAGACACACCATACAGCACAGCAAACACTGGCTTTTGGTCTATGTCGAGATTAAGTACCACAGGTACACTAAGTTCTAACAATGTATCTAAATTGGCCTGCTGCTGCTCGCACACAAAGACACTTTGTGGCTCACTTAAGCACAAACCATCTCGCAGGGAAGATTGATACCCCCACAGGGTATAAAGATCCTGAATAGCAAGAGATCGGTTAGTTCCCAGCATCAAGTGCTGCTGAATGTGTTTGGGTAATTCAAACTTAGAAGGTTCAGGCTCAACGACTAATTTAGGAGCCTCTGCTAACAAAGAGCGCTGAGCTTCTACAGATACTGGAAGTTGTGCTTCGTTGGAACTTTTAGGCGGTAACCATGAATCTATGTATGCTGGGGCAAAGTTAAACGTCGCTACCGCGAGGCCAACACTTAACGTGGCAATTCCTACGTATTGAAATAATTTAGCTGCTACGTGGGTGACTCGAGGGCTTTCAACATGATACACCTCAGCTTGAAAAGCCATAATCTGCTGACAAGCTCGGTTAACCGTCTCATTTGAGGGCGTTTGCTCACCATCATGGAAAGCTAACTGCAGTGCTTTATCACACACCAAGTTAATCAACCTTGGAATACCATGAGTATATTGGGCGATCAGCTTGATAGAACGGTTGGAAAACAACATCTGCTCACCACCCGCGGTTTCCAAACGAAACGCGATGTACTTACCCGTTTCTTCAGTATTAAGAGGCAGTAAGTGATAACGACCAGTAATGCGCTGAGCAAGCTGACGCAATTGCGTGGTCTGTAGATGTTGCTGCAATTCCGGTTGGCCAACCAACAGCACTTTTAACAACTTGCGACTGTCGGTTTCCAAATTGGTTAGAAGGCGTAACTGCTCCAACACATCGGCAGCGAGGTGCTGAGCTTCATCAATGACCAATAAGGTTTGAATACCGTCTGCATGGCTATCAAGCAGAAAATGATGAATCGCCTGACTCAGTTGCTTGAGCGATGCTTGTTCAGGGTATTCCACCTCAAACTCATCACAGATAGCTTCAAGCAAATCGGTATTCGAAAACGTAGGGTTGAGTATAAGGCCTGCTTGAGTCTGATTATCGAGTGAAGACAACATCGCTTTAGCGACCGTTGTTTTACCAGTACCAACTTCACCAGTAAGCATTGCAAAGCCCCCACCCTCGCCTAAACCGGCTTGTAGGTTCTGCATCGCCTCTTGGTGGCGCTGACTCAAAAACAAATAGCGAGAATTTGGTACAATCGAAAATGGCATCTCAACGAAGCCAAAATATTCCTTATACATGTGCTGCCCTATAATTACGATTAATGGAAAGTACCATTGCTTGCCGTAAAGTCCAGCAGTGATAAAACATTTCGAGGTGATAAGTTGCAAATATACGATAGCCTACCAAAAGGTAATGGCCTACAACGCTATCTTGTCGGTGGAGCAGTGCGCGATAAACTGCTTAATATTGACAGTTATGATAGAGATTGGGTCGTGGTAGGAAGTACCCCTCAAGAGATGAAAAGCCTTGGTTTCTCGGCTGTAGGTAAAGACTTCCCCGTATTCCTGCATCCAAAAACTAAAGAAGAACACGCACTGGCTCGTACCGAAAGAAAGTCAGGCTCTGGTTACACCGGCTTCGAATGTTACTTTGCCCCAGACGTAAGCCTAGAAGAAGATCTGATGCGTCGAGATCTGACGATCAACGCCATCGCTCAAGATGACAAAGGCCAGCTTTACGATCCTTACCACGGCCAACAAGATCTCTCAAATCGCATTTTAAGACATGTTTCCGATGCTTTTGTTGAAGACCCGCTTCGTGTGCTGCGTGTTGCGCGTTTCGCTGCCAAACTTCACCACCTCAACTTTACAGTCGCACCTGAAACCATGGTGATGATGAGTGAGATCGTGCAATCTGGTGAACTGGCACACCTTACCGCAGAGCGAGTTTGGCAAGAGTGGCACAAATCACTCAGTACACCACACCCTGAAGTGTTCCTCTCGGTTTTAAGAGAGTGCGGTGCATTAGCGGTCGTTCTTCCAGAAATTGATGCCTTGTTTGGTGTACCTCAACCTGAAAAGTGGCACCCAGAAATCGACACGGGGATTCACACTCTGATGGTGGCTCAGCAAGCTGCGCTATTAAGCCCATCGTTACCCGTGCGTTTTGCCGCTCAAGTGCATGATTTAGGTAAAGGTATTACGCCAGAAAGCGAGTGGCCAAGCCACAAAATGCACTGTCATACTGGCTTGAAGATCATTAAGAAGCTATGTGACAGAGTAAGAGTGCCTAATGAATTTAGAGATCTCGCACTGTTAGTCTGTGAGCAACACTCTAATATTCACCGTGCGGGTGAACTCAAACCGACGACCTTTCTCAAGGTTCTCAACAAGTTTGATGTTTGGCGCAAGCCTGAGAGGCTCAACGACATATTGCTTTGCTGCCAAGCCGACCATGCTGGTCGTAAAGGATTAGAAGATCAGCCTTATCCTCAGAAAGCGCGTTTTGAGGCAGCTTATCAAGCCGCGTTACAAGTCGAAGTAAAAGCGATCATTGCCGATGGTTTTCAAGGTAAAGATATTCGAGAAGAGCAAGAGAAGCGCAGAGCTGCCGCGATTGAAAATGCCCTATCAGAACTTGCATATCATTAATCTTCATAACGCTAATTACCATGCATTAAAAAACCCGCGACTAAGCGGGTTTTTTCGTTTCAATCTTTAGGACGCAACATTTGCCTATGTAAGTCGAGTGCTACTGCATCATTAAGAAAGCAAACAGACCAAAACCGAGAATCAAGCGGTAGATAACAAACGGCGTCATGCCCATCCGCGAAATAAGCTTCAAGAAAAAGTAAATGCAGATATAAGCACTAATGAAAGAAACCGCGATACCCGTAAGCAAGGTGCCTACATGGATTGGGTCACCACTCGTCACCAGCTTCAGACCTAAGTAACCACCAGCCAAAGTGATGATTGGAATAGACATTAAGAATGAGAATCGAGCCGCGGCTTCACGAGTAAAACCAAGATAAAGCGCTGCGGTAATTGTCGCACCAGAACGCGACGTACCCGGAATGATCGCCATTGCCTGAGCGAGGCCAATAAACAACGCTTTTTTCCAACCGGCTTGATATTCGTCATCACGCAGACTTGAGTTTTTATCGACCCACCATAGCAACAGACCAAAGACAATTGTGGTCGTGGCAATGACCCACGCACTGCGTAAATAAAGCTCGACAATATCTTTCATCAGCAGACCAAAGATACAGGCTGGAATCGTCGCGAGAATGATCATCCACGCCAGCTTCGCTTCTTTGCTGCGATCGCCCTTAAATACCGAGCCAAAGAAAGCACTCAAAAGAGACACAACTTCTTTGCGGAAATAGATCACCACAGCCGCCAAAGTACCGACATGGACAGCGACATCAAAAGCCAAGCCTTGATCTTCCCAGCCTAATACAGCCGAAGGAAGGATTAAGTGTGCGGAACTGGAAATAGGTAGAAATTCAGTAAAGCCTTGTACCAACGCCAACATAAACGCTTCAAAATAACTCATTACTTACCTTAAAATTATAATTTTATATTTACGACAGAGAGCGAGTCTAATTGCTGCATCTTCTGCCATATTTCACGGACAGTTCTTCCGTCTTGCGGGATCACTCTCGCAGGACAGAGATCATAAAGTGGTTGTGTTACAAAAGGGTATTTATAGATATCACTGCGTGGTAATTCTGGATCACTCTCAGAAACCACCTCTCCAAACAGCACAATATCAAGGTCGAGCTTTCGATCTTGAAGTTTATGCGCATCTTGAGAACGACCCCATTTAAACTCAATTTTACGCAGTTGCTGTGAAAATTCAGTCAATGAGAGTGATGTGTCGAGTTCTATCACAAAGTTATAAAACGAGTGGCTATTAAAACCGACAGGCTCACAGTGATAGATTTTAGAGCATTTAAGGTTAGTCCCTAACGATTGAAGCTCTGTCCATGCCACCCTTGCATGCTTGTCGCGGTCTATGTTCGTGCCAACACCAACATAGGCTATTGTCATGCCTGACCTCTTTCGATGATCACGCCAACGGATTTTGCTTGTGGTACCGCGCCCGGCTTCGCTAAACGGATCTTAATCCACGGCACTGAAAATTGAGTCATAATTAATTCAGCGACTTCTTCTGCTACACGTTCAACCAATAGGAATCGGCCATTAGCAATATGTTCAAGTACGGCCGTGCTCACTGTCGAGTAGTCCAAAGCATCAACCACATCATCACTCTTGCCAGCAGGGCGGTTGTCATGAGCCATTTCAATATCGAGCACAAGTTTTTGTTTAATCTCTTGCTCCCAATCGTAAACACCGATCGTTGTAATTACTTCTAGCTGTTCAATGAAAACTTTATCCAGTGCCATGACTTGTCCTTTTAGAGGTCGGATACCCATATTGGGGAAAAAAACGTATTATTAGCGTAATTCCAGATATGATACCAATTACTCTTAGATTGAGCATTATTTTCCCACCGTTAAGCTTATAACCGTTTAAGGAAAGACATGACCCCATTGGCACTAATCATGATCATTGCAGCCTATTTGCTAGGCTCAATCTCTAGTGCGGTCTTGATATGCCGAGTCTTAAGGCTCCCAGATCCAAGAACGGTGGGCTCGAATAACCCCGGAGCAACCAATGTGTTACGTGTCGGAGGCAAAGGTGCCGCGGCATCAGTACTACTCTGTGACATGCTTAAAGGCACTATCCCCGTCTGGCTTGGTTACTATCTCAAGATCGATCCGATCATTTTAGGAGTTGTGGCGATTGCGGCATGCCTTGGCCATATGTACCCAATATTCTTCCACTTTAAAGGTGGTAAAGGCGTCGCAACGGCACTCGGAGCCATCGCCCCAATTGGATTCGATCTAACGGGAATGATCATGGCGACTTGGTTAGTGATGGCGTTTTTGTTTCGCTATTCTTCTTTAGCAGCAATAGTCACTGTGCTACTTGCCCCATTTTACGCTTGGTTAGTCAAACCTCAATATACGCTGCCAGTTGCCATGCTATGTTGCTTGATCGTACTGCGTCATCACCAGAATATCCGTCGCCTACTTGATGGCAGTGAACCAAAAATTGGACAAAAAAAATCGACTTAAACCGTTCTATATGTCTAGCCGAAGCAAGCAGAAGAAACAAGTGTAAGTCGAACAAAGTTACAGCCAAGTAATGATACTCGACTCTGAATAGATTAAAGTAGGTGCTTGTCTAAAAAGCCTTTCAACATCTTATTCACAAACTCTGGTTGCTCTAGCGAGCTAATATGGCCAGCATCAGGAATCACCACCAGCTCACTGCCAGTAATGCAATCATGCATTAAGTAAGACTCAAGTACCGGACGCGGTTTATCTTCTTGTCCAACGGCAATCAAAACCGGCAGAGCAAAATTCTCTACAGCTTCAATCATATCTCGGCGACCAAACACCATTCGACCAATTCGCGCGACTTCTTCAGCTTGCTCACCTTCAAGAGCCGATAGCTGCTGAGTAAAGCCTACAACCAAATCGGGTGTGTTTGTTTGAGCATCGTTAGCAAAAAACAATGGCACAACCGCTTCTACAATCGGTTGAGGGACCATCTTTGTTTGGGTGATGGTATCTAACATGTGGAAGTATTTAGCGTGAGCGACTTCTGGCTCTAGACCAACGAAAGTATCCATTAGAACCAAAGACTTGATTCGCGCAGGTGCTAGCTCCGCTAACTCGGCTCCCCACATGCCGCCAACCGATAAGCCAACAACAGAGAACTCTTCGATGTCCAAATGATCCAGCAATGACAACACGTGCTGAGCGTAGTCCTTCAAGTTACGCATCGAGTTCGGTGCAGCTTGAGACTCACCATGAGACCAAAATTCTGGCACAATACAACGGTACTGAGTTTTCAACGCCTCAATCTGTGGCTTCCACATCGCGCTATCCCAAAGGTAGCTGTGACCCAATACAACAACCGGGCCCTCACCTTCATCTAGGTACGCCATCGATTGATTGTCTACTGTGAACTTGTTCATCTTCTTCCCTAATCTCTACTACGCATATCGTTCAAGTATATAAATCGACGATACATAAAAACGGCCGCACAAGGCGACCGCATGTTAAACACTCTGCTTTATTCAGCAATTGGCTCAAGTTGATCAATCGGCCAACGCGGTGTAGCGTGAACGGATAAATCGGCTGTTTCACCATTTTTCAGGCGCTGCATACCTGCGTAAGCAATCATGGCGCCGTTATCAGTGCAGAACTCTGTACGTGGGTAGTACACCTCACCACCAACTTTTTTGGCCAGTGCTTCAAGCTCAACACGCAGTTGTTTGTTGGCACTTACACCACCGGCAATCACTATACGTTTCATGCCCGTCTCTACCAAGGCACGCTTACATTTGATGACCAAGGTGGCACAAACCGCTTCTTGGAACGCGTACGCAATATCCGCACGAGTCTGATCATCATTGTCGTTGTCACGAATCGTATTCGCTGCAAAGGTTTTCAGACCAGAAAAACTCATGTCTAGGCCCGGGCGGTCTGTCATTGGACGAGGGAACTTAAAGCGACCTGGTGTGCCTTTTTCTGCGAGTCGAGATAGCAACGGACCACCTGGGTAATCTAAGCCCATCAACTTCGCCGTTTTATCAAACGCTTCACCCGCCGCATCATCAATCGATTCACCAAGAATTCGATACTCGCCAATACCTTTCACTTCAACCATCATCGTATGACCGCCAGAAACCAGCAACGCTACAAATGGGAATGGTGGCGGGTTATCTTCTAGCATAGGCGCAAGAAGGTGACCTTCCATGTGGTGAACAGGCACCGCAGGCACACCCCAAGCGTAAGCAATACTGCGGCCAATGGTTGCACCTACAAGCAGTGCGCCCACTAAACCTGGGCCAGCCGTGTAAGCCACAGCGTCAATGTCTTTCGACGTTAGGTTTGCTTCTGCTAATGCCGCTTTAATAAGAGGAATTGTTTTCTTCACGTGGTCACGTGAAGCAAGCTCAGGTACTACACCACCGTAATCGGCGTGCAGTTTTACTTGGCTGTATAATTGATGAGAAAGTAGCCCTTGCTCATCATCATAAATCGCGATTCCTGTCTCATCACAAGAGGTTTCAATACCAATAATGCGCATAATTTTCTCGGCACGCTTTCGTCTAAAATGGGAAATTAGCGCAATATTACCCTGCCTAAGCGCTTCAAACAAATATTGTACAGACTATAATCGACAAAGTGCTTTACAAAGCCACTGTGATCGGATTAAAATTCCGCACCATTTTTGATCAAGCTGGTTAATGGCCAAACGCGAATAGAGAGTTAGCTCGATGGGTAACTTCTCTGATTTGGTACTGAGTGGCCAGCGATAATGAATAACCCCTGAGGTGAAAGGCATATGCCAATAGTTAAAGTACGTGAAAACGAACCGTTCGACGTTGCACTACGTCGTTTCAAGCGCTCTTGTGAAAAAGCAGGTATCCTTTCTGAAGTTCGCCGTCGCGAGCATTACGAAAAGCCAACTACAGTTCGCAAACGCGCTAAAGCAGCAGCTCAAAAGCGTCACGCTAAGAAGCTAGCTCGCGAAAACGCACGTCGCGTTCGCCTGTACTAATAACTTAATCCATAAGGACTGAGTTATGGCTCTTATTGAACAACTCAAAGAAGAGCAAAAATTAGCGATGAAAGCCAAGGACAAACCGCGCCTTGGTACTATCCGCTTAGCTCTTTCAGCAATCAAGCAACGTGAAGTTGACGAACGGATCACTCTGAACGACGACGACATCCTTGCTGTATTAGTTAAAATGGTTAAGCAACGTCGCGATTCTGTTGCTCAATATGAATTAGCAAATCGTCAAGATCTTGCTGATGTGGAACAAGCAGAAATTGCTGTACTTGAAGGCTTTATGCCTCAACCGTTAACAGAAGAAGAAGTTATTGCACTACTTGATAGCGCAATCGCTGAAGCTCAACCAGCGGGCATGCAAGACATGGGTAAAGTAATGGCTATCTTGAAACCACAAATTCAAGGGCGTGCAGATATGGGTAAAGTTAGTGGTTTAGTTCGCTCTAAACTCGCTTAATCCCAAATCAAATTGCAACAAGCCGTGCAATCCTTCGGAACGCACGGCTTGTTTGTATCTATAACCTATTCACACTATTATGATCCACACTCTCAGTTAGTGCATTTTTCTAAGGTTTTATGGCAGGACACATCCCGCGTAGTTTCATCGATGATCTCCTAGCGCGTCTCGACATTGTCGATATTGTGGACGCACGCGTGAAACTTAAGAAAAAAGGCAAAAACTATGGTGCTTGTTGCCCATTTCACAACGAAAAAACTCCCTCTTTCAGCGTAAGCCAAGAAAAACAGTTTTATCACTGCTTTGGTTGTGGCGTGCATGGTAATGCCATCGACTTCATGATGGAGTTCGAACGCCTCGACTTTGTAGAGGCGATTGAAGAACTTGCTTCATTTCTAGGCTTAGATGTGCCAAGAGAGCAACGCAGCGGCGAAATATCAACAACACCAAGAGCCAACAGCGAACAAAAACGTAACCTCTATGATTTGATGGGCGGCATCAGCCAGTTCTATCGCTCACAACTCAAAATATCAGCCAACAAACCTGCGATTGAATACCTAAAAAATCGTGGTCTGTCTGGCGAAATCGTCCAGAAGTTTGGTATTGGTTACGTTGCCGACGAGTGGGACTTGGTTCGTAAAAATTTTGGGCAGCAAAAAGAAGCCCAAGACATGCTTGTCACTGGCGGCATGTTAATAGAGAACGATAAAGGCAACCGATACGACCGATTCCGTGGACGCGTGATGTTCCCGATTCGCGATCGTCGCGGCCGAGTAATCGGGTTTGGTGGTCGTGTTTTAGAAGATGGCACACCGAAATACCTAAACTCACCAGAAACGCCGATCTTCCATAAAGGTAAAGAGCTTTACGGCCTTTACGAAGTGCTGCAAGCCTACCGTGAACCGCCGCAAATACTTGTGGTTGAAGGTTACATGGATGTCGTGGCACTCGCGCAATATGGTGTAGATTACTCAGTGGCATCACTGGGCACCTCGACAACTGGTGACCATGTTCAAATGTTGTTCCGCCAAACCAGTACTGTGGTTTGTTGTTACGATGGTGACCGAGCAGGCAAAGAAGCGGCATGGCGCGCACTAGAAAATGCCCTTGAGTACCTAAAAACCGGCAACACGCTTAAGTTTCTGTTCTTGCCCGACGGTGAAGACCCAGACAGCTATATTAGAGAGCATGGTAAAGCCGCTTTTGAACAACTGGTCCACAATGCGACGCCGCTTTCGGCCTATTTGTTCGATAACCTGATTGAAATACACAAGTTGAACTTGGGAACAACCGAAGGGAAATCAGCACTGCGTGCACACGCCAGCGCCTTGATTAACAAAATTCCTGACAGTTACTTCCAAGAACTGCTCGAAAAACTGCTCGATGAGCGAACTGGATTTGATAACCAATTGAGACGTGCGCGTGTTCATACACAGAACACGACACCTCAACCGCATAAAGAGCTCAAGCGCACTCCGATGCGTGAAGTTATCGCTTTGCTTATCCAAAATCCGAGCTATGCTGATATGGTGCCGGATTTATCAAGTGTCAAAGGCTTACAACTGCCGGGACTAAGTTTATTCGTCGAAGTACTTGATATCTGCCAAGTGAACCCCCATATCAGCACAGGCCAATTATTAGAAAATTGGCGAGAAAGCAAACATGACGCTCTTCTGTCTCGTCTCGCGAGTTGGGAAATCCCCCTCGTTGAAGACAACCAAGAAGACATATTTTTAGATTCATTGGACAACATCCTTGCCCAGTGCGTTGAAAAACAAATTGAAAACCTGCAGGCCAAAGCAAGAAGTGTCGGTTTATCAGCCGAAGAAAAAAGGGAGCTGCTAGCTTTAATGCTAGATCTAAAAGCGTAACCCTGTTTGATTAGTCAGCATTTAATAAATTTGTTAACATAATTGGTTTGCATTTGAGAATGCAACGTCCTTCACCAGACCTGAAGTTGGATATCATCTATGGATCAAAATCCGCAGTCACAGCTTAAATTACTTGTTATTAAAGGCAAGGAACAAGGCTATCTGACCTACGCCGAAGTAAACGACCACCTACCTGCAGAAATCGTGGATTCTGAGCAGGTAGAAGACATCATTCAAATGATTAACGACATGGGTATTAAGGTAGTAGAAACTGCACCTGATGCTGATGATCTAGCATTGAATGATGACGATGCCAATATAGATGAAGATGCAGCTGAAGCTGCTGCTGCTGCGCTTTCAAGCGTAGAAAGCGAGATTGGCCGTACTACAGACCCAGTTCGTATGTACATGCGTGAAATGGGTACCGTTGAACTACTGACTCGTGAAGGCGAAATCGACATTGCGAAACGTATTGAAGATGGTATCAATACGGTTCAACTATCTGTTGCTGAGTACCCAGGCACCATTCCATACATTTTGGAACAGTTTGACCGCGTACAAGCAGAAGAGATTCGCTTAACAGACCTGATCAATGGCTTTGTTGACCCTGATGACGATGGCACTGCAGCGCCAACGGCAACACACATCGGTTCAGAGCTAGCTAAAACAGATCTGGAAGACGAAGACAAAGAAGACGCTGAAGACGACGAGGAAGAGGAAGAAGATACAGGTATCGATCCTGAACTTGCTCTTGAGAAGTTTACAGCACTTCGTACTAGCTATCAAAACCGTCAGCTAGCAATCAATGAATACGGCCACGAGAGCCCGAAAGCAACACTTGCAACAACAATGATGCAAGACGTATTCAAAGAATTCCGTCTGACGCCAAAACAGTTTGACTACCTAGTAAATGAGCTTCGTACGTCAATGGATCGAGTACGTACTCAAGAACGCCTAATCATGCGTCAAACCGTTGAGTACGGCAAAATGCCGAAGAAATCTTTCATTGCTCTATTTACTGGTAATGAATCTAGCGAAGCATGGTTGGATGAAGTTCTTGCTTCAGACAAGCCATACGCTGAAAAGATCAAACGTAACGAGCACGACATCCGTCGTTCTATCCAAAAACTGGATATGATCGAGCGTGAAACGTCTCTAACGGTTCAAAGCATTAAAGATATCAGCCGTCGTATGTCTATCGGTGAAGCGAAAGCTCGTCGTGCGAAGAAAGAGATGGTTGAAGCGAACTTACGTCTAGTAATCTCGATTGCTAAGAAGTACACAAACCGTGGCCTACAATTCTTGGATCTAATCCAAGAAGGTAACATCGGCCTAATGAAAGCCGTAGATAAGTTTGAATACCGTCGTGGTTACAAATTCTCTACTTACGCTACGTGGTGGATCCGTCAAGCAATCACTCGTTCGATTGCTGACCAAGCTCGTACTATCCGTATTCCGGTTCACATGATCGAAACGATCAACAAACTAAACCGTATCTCTCGTCAAATGCTACAAGAGATGGGTCGTGAACCACTACCGGAAGAACTGGCTGAGCGCATGCAAATGCCTGAAGATAAGATCCGTAAAGTACTGAAAATCGCTAAAGAGCCAATCTCAATGGAGACACCAATCGGTGACGACGAAGATTCGCACCTAGGTGATTTCATCGAGGATACGACTCTTGAGCTACCTTTAGACTCTGCAACGGCAACAAGCCTACGCGGTGCAACGAAAGACGTTCTTGCGGGCCTAACACCTCGTGAAGCTAAAGTACTGCGTATGCGTTTCGGTATCGACATGAACACTGACCACACTCTAGAAGAAGTGGGTAAACAGTTCGATGTTACTCGTGAACGTATCCGTCAGATCGAAGCAAAAGCACTACGTAAACTTCGCCACCCAAGCCGCTCAGAAACTCTGCGTAGCTTCCTAGACGAATAATCACACGCTTTAATGTGGTTAGCTTTTAAGCTTAAAATAGAAAAGGTGAGCGTTGGCTCACCTTTTTTGTGCCTGTATGATTTAAGTGGCTAAGATGTAAGCGGAATTGGCCCCGATAGAGTCTAGACACCATTGAACGGTTCCCCTATAATCTATGCCCTATACGGCCCCTTAGCTCAGTGGTTAGAGCGCACGACTCATAATCGTTCGGTCCCCAGTTCAAATCTGGGAGGGGCCACCAAATTAGAAAAGCCAGAACAGTTCACACTGCTCTGGCTTTTTGCTTTTCTGGTTCAGTACCAATCGCGCCCTGCACTTCCTAACTACAAACGAATCGTCCCGCACACAATTCCAATTGTCTCTCTGTGACTAAGCTTACTTTTCTTTTATAAAAAAATCGGCAATATGAGCGTACACAAATCGTTCAATAGTTCAGGGAAGACTCATGAAAGACGAAACACTCTCGATTCACTTCGGCTACGAAACCGATCCAACAACTAAATCAGTTGCGACACCTATTTATCAAACCGTCGCGTATGAGTTCGATGATGCACAACACGGTGCCGACCTATTCAACCTTGCAGTGCCAGGTAATATCTACACTCGTATAATGAACCCGACCAATGATGTGCTGGAAAAACGCATGGCGGCCTTAGAAGGTGGGATTGCAGGCTTAGTCGTGAGTGCAGGCAGCGCGGCGATCAACTACGCGATTCAGACCTTGGCGCAAATCGGTGACAACATTGTTTCAACGCCTCAGCTTTACGGTGGTACTTACACCCTATTTGCTCATATGTTGCCAAACCAAGGGATAGAAGTTCGCTTTGCCAAGGACGACAAACCAGAAAGCTTAGCGGCATTAATCGATGAAAAAACCAAGGCGGTTTATTGTGAAAGTATCGGTAACCCTGCTGGTAATATCATCGACTTAGAACGTGTGGCAGAGCTTGCTCACGCACAAGGTGTACCTGTGATTGTTGATAATACGGTGGCGACGCCTGTGTTGTGTAAACCTATCGATTTTGGTGCTGACATCGTGGTGCACTCACTAACAAAGTACGTTGGTGGCCATGGCACAACGTTGGGTGGTGTTATTGTCGACTCAGGAAAATTCCCATGGGCACAACACAAAGACCGCTTCCCTGTATTTAATCAGCCAGAACCCTCTTACCATGGTGTGGTTTATACTGAGGCCTTTGGTGAGGCTGCGTTTATTGGTCGAGCTAGAACGGTTCCCCTGCGTAATACAGGTGCAGCACTGTCACCAATGAATGCTTTCATGTTAATGCAAGGCTTGGAAACGTTGTCGTTACGTATGGAGCGACACACAGAGAACGCATTGAAAGTGGCGGAATATCTCAAGCAACACGAGAAAGTCAGTTGGGTAAGTTACGCTGGCCTGCCTGATTCAGAATTCTATCCACTCGCTGAAAAGTACATGCAAGGTAAGCCATCGGCCATTCTATCTTTTGGTTTAAAAGACGGTTATGAAGCCGGTGTTCGCTTCTATGATGCGCTGCAAATCTTCAAGCGCCTAGTAAACATTGGCGATGCGAAATCTCTCGCTTGTCACCCAGCTTCGACGACACACCGTCAATTAAGCGAAGCGGAACAAAAGCAAGCTGGTGTATCACCAGAGATGATTCGCCTCTCAGTTGGTATTGAACACATTGACGATATCTTGGCTGACCTAGAGCAAGCACTTAATGCTTAACGCCGTTAAAGCTAGATCTAACGCTGATCGTTAGCTAACAGACACAAAAAAGCCCATCACAGGATGGGCTTCTTATTATCTAATTTTCTTAGATAGGCTAACGATTACTCAACCGTTACCGCTTTCGCAAGGTTACGAGGTTGGTCAACGTCGGTACCCTTGATTAGTGCCACGTGGTAAGACAACAACTGCATCGGTACTGTGTAGTAGATAGGTGCTGTTACTTCATTTACGTGAGGCATCTTGATGATCTTCATGTTCTCATCGCTTTCAAAGCCAGCATCTTGGTCTGCAAATACGTAAAGTAGACCGCCACGAGCACGTACTTCTTCAACGTTTGATTTCAGCTTCTCTAACAAGTCGTTGCTTGGTGCAATAACGACTACAGGCATATCTGCATCGATAAGAGCCAAAGGACCGTGCTTAAGCTCACCTGCCGCGTAGGCTTCTGCGTGAATGTAAGAGATCTCTTTCAACTTAAGAGACGCTTCCATTGCGATTGGGTAGAACTCGCCACGACCTAGGAACAATGTGTGGTGCTTATCGGCAAAGTCAGGGGCTAGCGCTTCAATTTCTTTATCAAACGCTAATGCTTTCTCGATATCAGCAGGCAGTTGGTGAAGTGCTTGAACGATTTCCGCTTCTTTCTCTTCATTGATACGACCTTGTAGACGACCAATTGACGTTACCATCATCAGCATCGCTGCTAGTTGAGTTGTGAAAGCTTTAGTAGAAGCAACACCGATCTCCGTTCCTGCGCGAGTCATGAAGGCAAAATCAGACTCACGAACCAGCGAAGAACCTGCAACGTTACAGATAGTCATTGCTGACATGTAACCCTTCTCTTTTGCAAGACGAAGTGCAGCAAGCGTATCCGCCGTTTCACCAGACTGAGACAGAGTTACCAATAGGCTGTTCGGACGAACAACGAAATCACGGTAACGGAATTCAGAAGCAATCTCTACATCACAGCTTACGCCCGCTAGAGATTCAAACCAGTAACGCGCAGCCATGCCTGAGTTATAAGACGTACCACATGCGATGATCTGAACATGTTCAACTTTGCTTAGGATCTCTTCAGCTTTAACACCAATTGCGTTAGTGGTAACCGAAGTTTCAGAGATACGACCTTCCATTGTGTTGATTAGCGCGGTTGGCTGTTCGAAGATCTCTTTTTGCATGAAGTGACGGTATTGACCTTTATCACCAGCGTCATGTTCAGCGTTTGATTCAACGATTTCACGCTCAACACGCTCGCCCGCAACATCAAATACCGTGACATCACGACGAGTCACCTCGGCAACATCACCTTCTTCTAGATACATGAAACGGCGAGTGACGCTTAGCAGTGCAAGTTGGTCTGATGCTAAGAAGTTCTCACCGACACCAAAACCGATAACGATCGGGCTACCAGAACGAGCAACAACGATACGGCTAGGATCTTTACGATCAACCGCTACCGTGCCGTATGCCCCCTCTAACTGCTTTGCTGTTTTTTGCAACGCTTCAACGAGAGAAGCCGATGTACGAAGTTCCCACTCAACTAGGTGAGCGATAACTTCAGTATCGGTTTGTGAAGTAAATTCGTAACCACGTTCTTGTAGCATAGCGCGTAGTGCTTGATGGTTTTCAATAATGCCATTGTGCACAACAGCAATATCACCAGACATATGTGGGTGAGCATTCGCTTCAGATGGTTCACCATGTGTCGCCCAACGTGTATGAGCGATCCCCGTACCACCCGTCACGTGTTGCTCTTCTACTGCATCGGCTAACTCTTGTACTTTACCAAGGCGGCGTACACGAGTTAAGTTGGATTCATTATCAACCACAGCCACACCCGCGGAGTCATAACCTCGGTATTCTAGGCGACGTAAGCCTTCTACTAAAATCTCAGCTACATCACGCTGTGCTACTGCACCAACAATTCCACACATATTTTTACTCCATCAATTTTGTTTTATTCCTATTGGCAGCAAGCAAAGGCCATATCTTTATTAAGATCAATAATAGGAAGGTAAATACTTAAAATTTGTTTTTAAGCTGGATCGGTTAAGATCACTCGAACGTCATGTGATTCAATACATGCTTGGGATTCTTCGCCTAAGTCTGTATCGGTAATCAGAATGTCGATGTGTTCCCATGCCAGTTCTAAGTTAGGGATCTTTCGCCCCACTTTTTCCGACTCAACCATCACAATAACTTCTCGTGACACTTCAGCCATAACTTTACTCAGGCCAACCAATTCATTGAACGTAGTTGTGCCTCTATCTAGGTCGATACCATCAGCCCCGATAAACAGCTGGTCAAAATCGTAAGCTCGAAGTACAGACTCCGCGACTTTTCCTTGGAAAGAGTCCGAATGGGTATCCCAAGTACCACCCGTCATTAATAATGTCGGTTCACTTTCAAGTTCATTAAGCGCATTAGCAACGTGCAATGAGTTGGTCATCACCACTAAACCACGCTTGCTATTGAGTTGCTGAATTAGGGCGCCAGTAGTGCTTCCGCTATCGATAACAATACGGTTATGGTCGCGAATTAAATCTGCAGCGGCTTTTGCTAATAAAACCTTTCGAGTCGAAACTTGTTGACCTAGCTCTTCGTTCACAACTTCTTTCGGAAGAGAAATCGCACCACCATAACGGCGTAAAAGCTGACCGTTTTTCTCTAAAGACGCAAGGTCCTTTCTAATCGTGACTTCTGAGGTTTCAAACTTAGCGGATAATTCATCAACACTAACCTCCCCTTTTTCATTCACTAGGTTAGAAATCGCATGCCTTCTGAGCTGAGTGTTTCGTTTCGACATTAAATAAAAGCCACAAAGTTTCGATATGAAACATATTATAATTACAACGAAACCATTTAGTCCATTTATTTTGATCTAAAAAATTAATAAATAGAGATAAAACCTTGTCCTAAGACAATTGTTAAGCAGTGATATTGAACTCATTAGGTGGTAGAATCCGCACCCTAAAAGAAAAAAAATTACAGAACTGACCGTTATTTTTTTGCAACTTACCCCTGATATATTGGCGTAAGTCACAGAAACCCGATGTTGAATCAAAATCTTTTGGTCATAAAATGACTAAAATTGATGAAAGACTTACAACTCTGAAGGACATATTGAAAGTCCCGCGCTTTTACTCAACAGGCACAAAATGTTGATGTAGCGGACCAATCTTCAGAACTTAAATAAATTTCAAATTGTAACAATACTTACCGGAGAGTACCTTCCATGAAAAAGACCAAAATCGTATGTACGATTGGCCCTAAAACTGAATCTGTAGAGAAGCTAACTGAACTAGTAGATGCTGGCATGAACGTTATGCGTCTTAACTTCTCTCACGGTGATTTCGCAGAGCACGGCACTCGTATCGCGAATTTCCGTAAAGTAATGGAAAACAAAGGTGAGCAACTTGCTATCCTTCTAGATACTAAAGGTCCAGAAATCCGTACTATCAAACTTGAAGATGGTAACGACGTAGATCTAGTAGCTGGTCAAGAGTTCACTTTCACAACTGACGCAACAGTTGTTGGTAACAAAGACGTAGTAGCTGTAACTTACCTAGGTTTTGCTAAAGACCTAGCAGCAGGTAACACTATCCTTGTTGATGACGGCCTAATCGAAATGGAAGTTATCGCAACAACTGAAACTGAAGTTAAGTGTAAAGTTCTTAACAACGGTGCTCTAGGCGAAAACAAAGGTGTTAACCTTCCTGGCGTTTCTGTTCAACTTCCAGCTCTTTCTGAAAAAGACAAAGCTGACCTTAAGTTTGGTTGTGAGCAAGGCGTTGACTTCGTTGCTGCTTCTTTCATCCGTAAAGAAGAAGACGTTAAAGAAATCCGTGAGCTGCTAAATGCTAACGGCGGCGAGAACATCCACATCATTTCTAAAATTGAAAACCAAGAAGGTGTCGATAACTTCGATTCAATCCTTGAAGCTTCTGACGGCATCATGGTTGCTCGTGGTGACCTAGGTGTTGAAATCCCAGCTGAAGAAGTAATCTTCGCTCAGAAGATGATGATCGAGAAATGTAACCGCGCACGTAAGATGGTTATCACTGCAACTCAAATGCTTGACTCTATGATCAGCAACCCACGTCCAACTCGTGCTGAAGCGGGTGACGTTGCTAACGCAATCATGGATGGTACTGATGCAGTAATGCTTTCTGGTGAAACGGCTAAAGGTAAGTACCCAGTTGAAGCTGTTACTATCATGGCTCAAATCGCGAACCGCACTGATTCAGCGCTTAAAGCTGAGCTAGGTTCTCGTCTAGACAGCCCACGTCTACGCATCACTGAAGCAGTATGTAAAGGCGCGGTAGACACAGCAGAGAAGCTAGCTGCTCCTCTAATCGTTGTTGCAACTGAAGGCGGTAAGTCTGCACGTTCAGTACGTAAGTACTTCCCAACTGCAAACATCCTTGCTCTAACAACGAACGAAAAGACAGCTGCACAGCTAGTTCTTACTAAAGGTGTTAAGCCAGTTCTTGTTGACTCTATCGAGAACACAGACGCGTTTTACATCAACGGTAAAGAAATCGCTCTACAATCTGGCCTAGGTAACAAAGGCGACATCGTAGTAATGGTTTCTGGTGCTCTAGTCGCTTCTGGTACTACAAACACGGCATCTGTTCACGTTCTATAAGAATGAACCGATTCGCATAAAATATAAAAACGGAGCTTGATAGCTCCGTTTTTTTTGCATCCAGCATGACGACTGAACTACCACCCAAAAAACTCTTTATGATGTGTATTGAGTAGCACAACCATAGGTAAAAAGTACAGTGCACTCAGTTGAAAGCCAAGAATGACTAATATGCCTATGGTTAACCTCACTAAAAAATCGACAAACATACCACGCCTCTTTTAACCAGACAGTATGATCCTCAAACTCTTGCTCCAACTCGCCTAATTCGAAAGCTACCTTTCAAGTTGTTGATAAATATAGCTAACTAGTTAAACTAAGTTACCGGTGTCGTCCTCTTACATCTAATAAACACTCTAATTTGTTGCACCATTTAATACGGTGCAATGTGAAGCAAGCTCGTTTCCTTATTTTTCAGTTTAGCTCAAATTATCATCAGCATTAGACTTTAGTCTAATGCTACAAAAACCGTAGCATATGGATAAAAACCCTTCCTAATAAAATATTAGGAGGCGCAACTGGCTCTTGCTCTTACTTTAGAGCTGCTTAGAAAGGGGCAAGGTACATGGAATAACAGCAGTATCTTGCTTTGTTCAGATAGAAAAGTGACAAAGTTGACAAAATAAAAGCCGCTTAAAAAAGCGGCTTTAACATTATCTCTTAAATAATTCTTGTTTATGCTTTTAACGCTCGTTCACCACGTGCGATGCCAACAACCCCACTGCGAGCCACTTCAAGTACTTCCGTTACTTCAGACAACGCCTGAATGAAAGCATCCAGCTTCTCACTGGTACCGGCCATTTGCACCGTATACTGCGAAGCCGTCACATCCACAATCTGGCCACGGAAAATATCTGCGGTACGTTTCACTTCAGCACGAGCAAAGCCGCTCGCACGTACTTTTACCATCAATAATTCACGCTCGATGTGCTCAAACTCAGAAACTTCTTGTACCTTAAGTACGTCGATAAGCTTGTGCAGCTGTTTCTGAATCTGCTCTAGCTGCATTTCGTTCGAGTTAGTCGTTACGTTCAAGCGAGAAAGCGTTGGATCGTCAGTGGGAGATACGTTCAACGACTCGATGTTGTAGCCACGCTGAGAAAACAAGCCAACCACACGAGAAAGCGCACCGGGTTGGTTTTCCATTAATAGTGAAATGATGTGTCTCATATTATGTTCTCTCCGTTTTGCTTAGCCACATGTTATCCATACCCTCGCCTTTGATTTGCATTGGGTATACGTGCTCGGTGTCATCCACACTAATATCGACAAATACCAAACGGTCTTTCATCGCCAGTGCTTTTTCCAAACCTGATTCCAGTTCATCCGGAGATGAAATGCGCATACCAACGTGGCCATAAGCCTCAGCGATAGCAGCAAAATCAGGAACAGAGTCCATATATGAGTTAGAGTGACGACCTTGATAAACAATGTCTTGCCACTGTTTTACCATGCCTAAGAAACGGTTATTAAGATTAATAATCTTAACCGGGATATTGTATTGCAGCGCAGTCGACAGCTCTTGGATGTTCATTTGAATACTACCGTCACCGGTTACTACAACCACTTCTTCATCTGGCTTCGCAAACTTAACACCCATTCCAGCAGGTAGACCAAAGCCCATCGTGCCTAGGCCACCCGAGTTAATCCAACGGCGTGGCTTATTGAATGGATAATACAATGCAGCAAACATTTGGTGTTGGCCTACATCAGAAGCAACATACGCATCGCCATTAGTTACTTTATGCAGTGTTTCAATAACTTGTTGTGGCTTAATGCGCTCAGAAGATTTGTTATACGCTAAGCAATCACGATCTTGCCATTGCTTGATTTCGCTCCACCAGCTTTCCATCGCTTGCGCGTCGTTGGTTCCGCCTTGCTCAACAAGCAGATTGACCATGCTCTCTAATACTTTCTCTGCTGAACCTACAATCGGCAGATCCACTTTTACGTTCTTAGAGATAGAAGATGGGTCGATATCAATGTGCATGATCTTCGCATCCGGGCAGTACTTATCTAGGTTATTGGTCGTTCGATCATCGAAACGTACGCCAATACCAAAGATCAAGTCGGCATTGTGCATCGCCATATTGGCTTCATACAAACCGTGCATACCCAACATACCCAAAGAGTTCTTATGAGTGCCAGGGAAAGCGCCAAGCCCCATTAAAGTACTGACAACAGGTAAATTCAGTGCCTCTGCTAATTTTAACAGCGGTTTATCTGCCTCAGAAATAACAGCACCACCACCGACGTAAAGTACCGGTTTTTTCGCTTCAAGAAGTGCCTTTAATGCCTTCTTGATCTGTCCTTTGTGCCCAGTAAGCGTTGGATTGTACGAACGCATTTTGATGGTTTCTGGGTATTCATAAGGAAGTTTGATTTGTGGATTTAGGATATCTTTTGGCAAATCGATAACCACAGGACCAGGACGTCCTGTCGTTGAAATATAGAATGCTTTTTTAACGACATCTGGAATGTCTTCCGCTTTCTTTACTAAAAAGCTGTGTTTAACAATCGGACGGGATACACCCACGATGTCACACTCTTGGAAGGCGTCGTTACCAATAAGGTTATTTGGTACGTTACCAGAAATAACGATCATTGGGATTGAGTCCATGTAGGCCGTAGCAATACCAGTAACGGTATTGGTTGCGCCAGGACCAGAACATACAAGTACTACACCGGGTTTACCGGTAGAACGAGTATAACCATCGGCCATATGGGTCGCGGCTTGTTCGTGTCGTACCAATACGTGTTTAATTTTAGCAGTTTTAGCATGCAGGGCATCATAGATATCAAGTACAGAACCACCTGGGTAACCAAAGATTTGTTCTACACCCTCTTCAATTAGAGACTGCACCACCATCTCAGCTCCGGATAACATGGCTGTTTCAGGTTTTGTTGTCATATTGCTCTCCTCACCAGTTTCCAATCACATTTGGTTAACATGTTGGTCTGGTTTTTCATAGTCTAGGGCTTATTCGTAGCCTAATTCGAAATACTTCCACTTTTTCGGCTATGTCTGTCTATCGTGATAACAACAAACAGTAATACGAAACAACTTTAACGCTTTATTATCATCGGGTCTAACCGCTGTTATTCGTCAATTATGCCAAAAAACCAACTATTAGCTGAAAACAACAAATAAAATCCAAACCAAGCTCAACAATCAGTTTAAAACACTCATTGATAATAAAAAAAAAGCACTTAATATTTAAAAAGTTCGCTATTTATCTATAAATGACAACCTTATTGGTGTGCGCTTTCGCACATTATACTGAGGCCATAGATCCAAAAATCCCCCTAAAAATGCAATCACATTCGTAGAGGGATTTTTAAACAACTGAAAATTTATCTAAGTAGAAAACTACTTATCTTTCGGCTTTTCAGTGTACATTTCTTCGATCTCGTCTTGATACTTATCATTGATAACCTTACGACGCAATTTCTGAGTTGGCGTCAGCTCGCCATCATCCATAGAAAACGCTTTTGGCAGTAGTTTGAATTTCTTCACTTGCTCAAACTTAGCCAGTTCTTGTTGCAGGTCATTCACACGCTTCTCTAGCATCTCGACGATTTGGTGATGCTTAACCAGCTCAACGCGGTCGTGATATTTGATATTAAGCTCTTTGGCATACTCTTCTAACGAGTCATAACAAGGCACAATCAATGCAGAAACGAATTTACGCGTGTCAGCAATAACAGCTATCTGTTCGATAAAGTGATCTTTACCAATCGCACCTTCAACCACTTGTGGGGCAATGTACTTACCGCCAGAGGTCTTCATCAACTCTTTAATGCGATCGGTAATGAACAGGTTACCGTTTTCATCAAAATGGCCCGCGTCACCGGTTTTCAGGAAGCCGTGCTCGTCAAAAGTATTTGCCGTTTCTTCTGGCATTTTATAGTAACCGCGCATCACCATTGGTCCACGAACAAGAATCTCGTTCTTAGCACCAATTTTTACTTCTGCGCCCGGCATCGACATACCAATAGAGTCAGGATTAAAGCAACGATCATCCCAACACGATACTGTAGCCGTGGTTTCTGTCATGCCGTAGCCAAGTTTTACGTTGATACCGATAGCATGGAAGAAACGACCAATGGTTTCATCCAGCTTCGCACCGCCACATGGCATGAAATTGATGTTGCCACCTAGCAATGCACGTAGTTTCGATAGTACAAGCTTATCGGCTAGCGCATGACTCTTCTTAAGGAGCAACGATGGCGTACGACCTTCTTGGTGACAAACAGAGAGCTTAGCCCCCATGTTCACCGCCCAAGTAAAGAGCACTTTACGGATAAACGGTGCTTTGGATACCTTCTCGTGAATCGCTGAAAAGATCTTCTCGTAGAAGCGAGGAACCGCAGACATAACCGTTGGTTTAACGTCGCTCAACGCATCACGAACTTGCATGGTGTCTTGCAGGTAACAGTTGGTTGCGCCTTTATAAAGGACATAAAAAGTCCAAGCGCGCTCAAATACGTGAGATAAAGGTAAGAAACACAATGAGACATCGTCTTTCGTTAAACTAAGACGCTCATCGTGGCCTTCTAGTTGATAGCCAATATTGGTGTAATCAAGCATTACGCCTTTTGGTTGGCCAGTGGTGCCAGAGGTATAAATAAGGGTCAGTAAGTCGTCCATGCTTGCATCGGCAAGACGAGTATCAAGTTCAGCTTGCTGTGATTCAACACCGCGAGCCATGAATTCTTTCCAAGAGACAGCAAAGCTGTGGTTTTGAAGGTCGATATTGTCAGACATAGCAACAACGACTTCAAGTTGTTCACATTCATCAAAGAGCTTCACTGCCGCATCAAACTGAACTTGTTCGCCAACAAATAAGATCTTCACATCCGCATTTTGGATAATGTAAGAAGATTGCGCCGCGGTGTTGGTTGGATAAATCGGAACGGTCACAAGACGGGCTTGTAAAGAGGCAAAATCTGCCACTGTCCACTGAGGCATATTGTTTGAATAGATACCGATCTTATCTTGAACTCTCAGTCCTTGAGCCAATAGTGCTAATGAAAGCGTATCGATTTGTTGTCCAAACAGTTCCCAGCTAATACCTTGCCATACATTGTCTACTTTATGCTTCAAAGCTATACGGTTGCCGCCTTGGGCTACTTGGTCACGCAGTCTTTTTACGATATGAAAATCTAAATTGGCCATCTCTTTACCTTTGGCTTACACCTGTAAGCTTTTTTGAGCGCACAAGTGTACCTCTGATCATGGAAAAGGCAACTGATGAAGCTCAAAGTTATCAGTAATAGTACGTCTCACGCTAAGTTTTCTATCAACAAAAAATAGTAGGTACAAAAAAGCCCCAAGCCAGACTCCTAGCTTAGGGCTGATAAATCATGGCATTAATGCTAGTTAAGTGCCACGACTTCGCCACAGATCATCATTAACTGATCTCGTAACCAAATGTGTCCTTTGTCTTTCTCACTTGACTCATGCCAGCTAAGGAAGCCAGAAATCGCTGCATTATTGAATGGGAAGTCTAGGATCTGCAGCTGCTCTTTATTCGCTGCATGTTCAACCATCCAGCGTGGAGCAATCGTGACAAGTTCCGATTGACCAACAACATATAGAACGTTACTCAAGCTCGTACCTTCGTAAAAAGGCATACAATTTAGGTCACGGTACGCTTGCTCTGAGAAGCTACGTTGACCATGAATACGAGACAGTTTAGCGTGCTTTTCATTAAGTAACTCAGCCGCTGTTACTTCACCTTTAATACGAGGGTGAGAAACAGATGCAACAACAACCAACTCATCCTGGAAGATTTCAGTACTTGAGAAGCCCTGCTCATCAAAACGAGCGTAATCAATCACGAAGTCGATTTCTTGGTAACGCATACGCTCAGAGAGCTGACGATCAAATTCGGCATCCATGTGCAATTTAACGCTAGGCGCTTGTCCATGGATTCTCGACATGATCTTAGGAGCAAAACGCATATCACAAGGGCTACAAATTGCCAGTTTAAACAAACGAGAAGACGATTCTGGAGTGAATACCGAGCTTGGTAATTCATTGCGCACTAACTGCAGCGCTTGACGGATTGGGCCAAACAATTGACGAGCACGTTGAGTCGGTTGAATACCACGACCTTGGCGCATGAATAGTTCGTCGTTAAACATCACTTTTAGGCGAGCAACCGCATTACTTACAGCAGGCTGAGACATTCCCAGGTTATGAGCTGCACGCGTAATGTTTTGCTCTTGCATTACGGCATCAAATACAGTCAAAAGGTTTAAATCTACTCCACGAAGTGTGCTTTCCATTCTGTAGCTTGCAATTGCACTCATTGCGTCTTTTTTCTCTAACATTCAAATTGCCTCTGGTCAGTTCGACAGCGTTAAATTGGTAATAGTGTGGGAATAGATAACCACCAGTTCTTATATTTATCATATCGATATTTTTCGAATTACCACTACTATTAACCAATACATCTCGAGCTAACAACAAGATTGATAAAGAATAATTTTATTTTACCTCCATAATTAAATAGTGCTTAAAAATCAAATGATTGCATAATTATAAAAAAACATAAAATACTGTGTTTATGAGTATCATTGCTACTTATTTAGCTGTTCTATCGTTTGGCTACATTTTCCACCACCCATTGAAGTCATGAATTATTTAACCAGTACAATCAAAAACACCACTTATGAGTTAGGTGAGCGAGACATAACTAGGGAAGTCCACCTTGTCCCAAAGTTGTTTTCTTAAGTCATCTTGATGGGACCAATCTCCCGCCAATATCCATTCAACGAGCGCATTTGCGACATCTGGATAAGTAACCACTTCAGCCTGCTTTTCGCTGAGCCATCCACGTAAGATAGCGGCGTCTAAAAAACTCATTGTTTGAGCTAATCCAAGCGCCTCTAGCGTCGCCACATTGCTCTGTTGTTCGAACTGCCCTTCGAGCGGTTTAAGGAGTAATTTCTTGCCTAACGTTAAAGCCTCAGATGGCAATTCAAACCCACCATTGGCTACCACACCAGAACAGCGATTTAGGTCGAGTTGGAAGCCTGTATGACTGAGTGGTTTGAACTCAATATTTTCGATTCGGTTAGGCTCAATTACGCTCGGGTGGTAACAGACAAAATTGTGAGAAATGAATTTCATTAGTAATTCAGAGATCGCATCCAGATTCTCAAATGGCAAGTAGACCAAAGTGAAGTGTTGTCGATCTATCGTTTTTTCATGACGAGCTAACGTGTGAACGATAGGGGGTAATATTGGCTGTTCAAAGTGATACCAATGCAGCCCAATGCTGTGCTCTGTTGGTGCGAAATGTCGGATCACGGAGTGTTCTATCCAGTTTCCTCCTTCTTTTGGGACATCATAACGGAACGCATTCTGGTGACTTATTCCTATGCAAGGTACGCCCTGTCTTTTTGCGGCCCAAGCGGTCACAGGCTCAAAATCGTTAAGCACTAAATCATACGGTGTCAGATCGAGCTGGTTAGTCTCACTGAGAAATCGCCAGATATTATTTTTCATCAATGTCTTGCCGTATTTAACCTTCCCCTGCTCACTGTAAAAAGTTAGACCATGTCGAGTTTGATAGTTTCCAAACGCTTCCATTGAGAAGTACTGACTCTCTTCACGCCCTGAAAAGAGAAAATCAACATCGATATTATGTTGACGAAAAGCCACAGCCATTGCTCGTGCGCGCGCAATATGACCATTACCTGTGCCTTGTACGCCATATAAGATTTTCATGAATCTTCCTTTAACTTGGTCACTCAAACTCATCGTTGTTACCAACGAAATACTTACAAAATGAAGTTAATGGCGAGACTGGTACAAGCAATACCTAAGGCTGCGCCAATTAATATATCCGTTAAAAAGTGCACACCAAGTAAGACTCGAGAACCAGCAATCGCGACAGCCCAGCTCAAGCTAAATAAGTATAGACTTGGATAAAAGTGCCCAATTAAGGTCGCCATCACAAAAGCAGCTGCGGCATGCCCTGATGGCAGGCTGTACTTGTCTGACGGCACAATGTGAGAATGAAGTAACGAGGAGAATTCCGCTGGTCGGCGTCGTTTCAGAGTATTTTTTGCTAACCAATAGATAGGCAGTTCAATAGCAAAGGCCGCCAAGCCAACCATTAAAAACTGTCGCCCCGTATAGCCATCAGCCAGTAATGCAATCAGAGCGATGAAAACGTAAAGGTGTCCATCTCCAGTATGAGACACTGCTTTACTGAGTGCTGCATGTTGTCCGCTATAACGACTCTTTAAACAGAAAATAGAAAATGCCACATCCCAGCGGACAATAGGTTCGATTGTACGCATACGATCTCCTTAACAATCCTTATTCAGTTAAGGATCAAGTTATGCCCAACAAATGACAGTTAAGTGACGTTTTGAATGAACTAAAATGAAATTTTCCATGGTTGAGAAGTAGCTGATTCAGCTGTATCGGATGGCTTACTCATCTATCATAAAAATAAAGCGACTCTAGGCCGCTTTATCATTTATTGCTTACTTTCTGGCTTCAAAGCTCTATAGCGAAAGGGGCTCGTGCTTCTTAACCAAACCAAAATCAGCCAATATCGAATAGGCCGCAGGGATCATAAACAGTACCAACAAAGTTGAGGCAAATATGCCGAACACAATCGAAATCACCAGAGGCTGAATAACCTGAGCCTGCAAGCTGGTTTCCGTCAATAGTGGTAATAAACCAGCTGCTGTGGTCATTGACGTTAAAAATACCGCACGGAACCGCTCGCGGCTGGCTTTAACAACCGAGTCATGCACGCTATCACCCTCATCGACATGGTGGCGAATGTATTGCACCAACAAGATGGAATCATTGACCACGATCCCAGCAAGCGACACAAAGCCCATCATGCTTGGCATACTTAACGCGTGCCCTAACAACCAGTGACCCACAACGACACCAATAAAAGCCAGTGGAATTGCCAACATTACGACCACAGGTTCTAGGTAGCTCCTGAATTGATAACTAAGAATCGCAAACACACCGAATAAGCCGAGTAAAAAGCCTTTGCCCATCGAGGCTCCAGTCTTAGCCGCATCTTTGGCTTCGCCTTCGAAATCAAAACGTAAGCCCGGGTATTTTTGACTGAGCTTAGCCGCTTCTTCTTTTTGGAACTGAGCCAAAATCGCGGAAGAGCTCGCTTTCTTATTATCGATATCACCAAAGATACTGATCGTTCTCAGCCCATCAATACGTTGAATTCGCACGTAGTTACGTTGGAAATCTAATGTCGCCAACGTTGCTAGCGGGATCTGACTACCATCTGCGGTAATGATTGGGAAGTTAGCCAGTTGTTGTAAATCACCGGCTTGCTCTTTATCAAGACGAACTTCGATCGAGATATTCTCAACCCCAATTTGAATCTCATCTGCGGTCTGACCAAAGAAAGCCGCACGCAATTGGGAAGCGATCATTTGCCCATTCACATTGTAAGTTTCGGCTCCAGGGCGCAGCTTCACCAAGATCTCTTCTTTACCCATGCGCATGTCATCCAGCACGCCGTGCACCCCATCGAACTGATTGAGGTATGCCTGAATATCCAAAGATGCCGATTTCAACGCACTCAGGTCATCATGTTTGGCGCGAATTTCAATAGCACGACCGCCCGGCCCCATTGTAGGTTGCTTGAACACTAACGAGATAGGATCTGCCAAGTTACCAATGTCTTCGCGCCATGCATCAATGAAGTCATCGATAACCGTGTTACGGCTCTCTGCACCACGCAAATCTAAACGCACAGTGGCTAAGTGCGGGCCCGATTCATTGGCATCGGCGTTGGCATTAAATTGGCTAGTGATGTGCTCAACCAGTGTGTTGCCTTCTTCGACCTCTTCGCTCCATTGCTTGTTCAAACGCTCAGCAGACGCGACTATTTTGTCAACCACTCTCTCGGTTTGAGACAGTGATGCCCCCGGAGGAAGAATGATACGCGCCTCGGCAATATCGCCATCCAACTCAGGGAAAGGCTGAAATTTCACAACCCCACCAGCAATCAAAGAGATAGATAAAAGCAATAAGGTAATTACCCCGCCCATAAAGGCGTAGCGGAAGGTCACGACCTTCTCGACCATGTTCATCAAAGTGGTATTACGGAAGTTCTCGAATTTCTCTAGCAGCACCACTTTGAAGCGCAGCGCTGGCTTGTCATTTTTTTCTTTATGTAATGAATGAGATAAGTGGTTTGGCAGAATAAGAAAGGCTTCAATCAAGCTCAACGACAGCACTAAAATAAGCACTTGAGGTACGGCTTTAAGCACCGCTCCAATTTCTCCATCAAGAAATAGTAAACTACCGAAAATACAGACTGTGGTTAGGAAAGAAGACAACACACCGGGGAGCACTTTCTTAACGCCGTTGTATACCGCGTCATCAACGTTTTGTCCCCGCTCTAAATGGGAGGCGATCGATTCGGCTATTACTATGGCGTCATCCATCATAATACCGATCGCCATCAACAAGCCGACCAGCGACATAATGTTGATCGACAAGCCAAGGTTAGCCATTAAGAATAAACCACCTAGGAAGGCAACGGGTAAGCCAGCCGCCACCCAGAATGAATAGCGTAAACTGAAGAACAGCCACATAGTTGCAAACACTAGCACAATACCTTGCCAGCCATTGCGTACCATCATGGTTAGACGATCCCAAAGTACAGACGAGAGATCATTGGTCATTTGCAGTGTCACGCCATCAGGGGCAATTGCGCTCTGGTCTTCCACGAATCTGGTCACGTTCTCTTTAATTCGCAACGCGTCATCTTCTTTATTTTTGCTGATCTTCAAGAGTGCAGAAGGTTTGCCATCAAATAGAATCTTCTGTTCATCCAGCTCAAAGCGATCGGTTATCTTGGCAATATCCCTCAAGCGGATCACAGAGCCATTCGGCGCCGATCCAACCACGATACTCTCTAGTTCAACCGGAGTGATACGTCTTTCATCAAAACGAATCAGGAAGTTTTTGTCTGGTGTTTCAACGTTACCACTCGGTAGTTTTACGTTCTGACGACCAATCTGATCGGCAATATCTCCAACACTCAGACCGAGCTGACGAATGGCTTGGGTATCCAGTTCCACACGATATTGATGATCAGAGAAACCACTGACCTCGACCAATGAGACATCGTAATCAAGCTTCATGGTGCGCTTAAGATTTTCCGCGTAGGCCTTAAGTTCTGGCCATGACGTTTCAGCTGTTATAGCGATATCAACAACCGGTTCGTTCCAATCTAGCTCTTGAACAACAGGCGATTCAATCTCAGTTGGGAAATCATTGATCGAGTTGATCTGAGTTTGCACGTCCACCAGCATTCGACCGATATCTGCTTTCTCATTCAACTTGAGGATTAAACGCGCACTGCCTTCGATCGCTTCACACTGAGTCTCTTCAATGTTAGCTAATCCATCGACCGCGTCTTCCATTCTTACACACAAACTCTCTTCTACTTCTTGTGGCGAAGCGCCGGGGTAAACGATCGCCGCCATAATATAAGGTGGATCATACGCGGGGAAGGTTTCACGCTTGATGGTAGACAAAGAAGCCAAACCCATGATCAGCAACCCAAGCATCAACAAATTGGCTGCTGTTGGGTGCCTAGAGAAGAACTTGATCATGAGGAGATCTCCTCAGTATCAGCGGAAAGCTCATCATCATTTGAGCGAGACTCTTTCAATAACATACCTTCAATAGCAGGCAGAACATCATTAAGAATCAGCTTGTCTCCGGCTTGTAGCTCGCCACTCACAACCACTTGGTTGTCTCTGCGATACAGCACTTCAACATTCACCACTTGCAAGCGCTGATTGTTATCCATAAGGTAAACCTTGTCACCGTGCAATGCTCGCTCTGGTACAATCCAATTAAGGTTCGCCATACCTTCAATTTCAGCTTTTACAAACATACCATTCACCAGCGGCGTCGCACTGCCTGGCTGTAATTCAGCATAATCTTGAGCGATTTCAAGAATAACCCCCGCTGTGGCTTGGTGTTCATCAACGGTTTCACTGATTCTTGCTACCTTCGCTGGCCAGCTCAGATTCAAGCTGCCACTGTTCATCTGGATCGTCGCTTTGATTGGCGCTTGATAAGGATTAGGGATCCCAGCAGCATCGCGAGGGAACTGGTTGAAACTGGAGGCTAAAGTTTGCATATCGTGAATAGAGAGTTGTGCCTCAACTTCCATAACGTCAATCCCATGAGCAACAAACATCTCTTGCTGAAGATTAACCACTTGGTTTTGTTCAATATCAACCTGAGCGATTCGCATTGCCCTTGGCAAAGTGATAGTGGTCTTATCGAGAGAGCGCTGCGCCTCTTTTACCTTAGACACGTTGACCTTAATCACCGCCTCCGCGACACGCTTTTCATCTGGCATTAAGGCAATTTGGTTCGCAATATCTAATACCAATTTCTGCTGAGACAATGCACTTTGTTGTTGTAGGTCGACATCCGATTGAGAAGTCAGCCCTTTCTTACGCAGATCTTGTTTACGTTGTAGCTCTTTATTACTGATCACTAAACGATTCTTTTCGATCTTAAGAGTCTGCTTAAGGTTGTCTTCTTCTTGATTCAACTTCGCGAGTGAGGTCTGGCTTGATTTAAGATCCGCTTCAGCTTGCACTAACTTCAATTCATAATCCAAAGGATCGATCTTTAGTACCTCAGTACCCGCGGCAATAATTTGGCCCTTTTCTAGATCGGGGTGACGGTACACGATCTGCCCTGTCACCTCGGCAATCGCTTTCCATTCAACCTTAGGCACCACTCTGCCAAAGCCCACCGCCAACGGCGCGATCATTTGTTGTTCTAAGCTGACCGTTTCGACTAAACGAGCCCTATCTCCCGCGGGTTTAGTCGGCAGATCAAGCTTAAAATTAATCGCAACCACCAAACCAATAACACCAACCGCTAGTGCTGGAAAAAAGAGGAGTTTTTTACTTATTTTCATTATCTTGATTCCTGCAAGGGAGTAGCGCTAGATACATTGATAAAGCCTTCGGTCATCAATTGAATGTTGTGTTCGATTAAACGATTAAGAAAGGCTTCGTTAAGCTCAATACCATGGATCGCTAACAAAGGTGGCGGTGCAATAAAAGGAAATACCATTAGGCTAATGTACGAAACGCGACACAGTTTTGGATCCATGTTCTTCTTCAATATGCCCTGCTCGACTAACTTTTCAAAGATGACATCTTGGGCAGGCTTAGCCACATCCTGAAATACTTTTTCTAACAACTCTCTTTGAACCTCTGAGGGAGGCATATTCATCACTTGGGCAATCAAGCGAGGAAACTTAGGCACCTTAACCATCTCTTTATAATAAGTTCGCATTAAATCAAGAAAGTTCTCATGGCTGCTCTCTGCCACCAACTTCTGCATCTGTATTTGCATCGGACGTAGCGTTTCACGCAGCATCGCTTCAAACAATCCGGCTTTATTGCCAAAGTAGTAACGGATCATCGCAATGTTTACTCCAGCACGCTCTGCAATTAAACGTGTCGAAACTTTATCGTAAGGTTGAATAACGAACAGATCTCGAGCGTGCTCGATGAGTAGCTGCCTGACATCAAGGTTTTGTTGAGGTCGCCCTGCTTTACGCGCTGCCATCATTGAGACCTATCCCTATAATTAATCACACGATTAATTATAGGGATAAATCAACACAGTAGTAGAACATTAATTACTCACTATTTAATCGATTGATTAATTAATTTGCCCATACATTCGATTTAGTTGATGAATCGTTCCGACAAAAAGATTTACTACAAAGTTTTAACCTATACATAAGCCAATCGATAAACTAACCCGCCAGTACAAAACCACCAATCAGTTGATAAATCCAATATAAAAACAAAAAACAGCACAAGCCAAACAAAAACACCACCAAAGCACACTGATATTGGATTTTCTTGTTTGACGCTCAGAATAAATTACGGTAAATATGGTGTTAACAGTTTATTTACGGATATTTGTGTAATGATTTTTTCTTCTTCTCTACTGCTGAAACTTCTCCTTATCGTGAACCAATCGCGCGGGTAAGTTGTGGGTCAAGAACTACACAAATATTAAAACCCGCGCTGAGCGGGTTTTTTTGTAACTGGCACTTTTAAAAGAACATCATTCTTAATAATAATTTGGATAGCAATCGATTTATTGTCGATATAAGGAAGCACCCATGAACGATCAAGTAATAATTTTTGATACGACCTTACGTGACGGCGAGCAAGCTCTTGCAGCAAGTCTCACGGTAAAAGAGAAGTTACAGATCGCTTACGCTCTCGAGAGACTGGGTGTGGACGTTATTGAGGCTGGCTTCCCAGTTTCTTCTCCCGGTGATTTCGAATCAGTTCAAACTATTGCGAAACACATCAAAGATAGCCGAATTTGTGCACTTTCTCGTGCCGTTGCCAAGGATATAGACGCCGCAGCAGAAGCACTAAAAGTAGCAGATCAATTCCGTATCCATACCTTCATTTCAACCTCAACGGTTCACGTACAAGATAAACTACGTCGCAGCTATGACGATGTTGTCGAGATGGCAGTGAAAGCGGTAAAGCATGCGCGTAACTATACCGATGATGTTGAGTTCTCTTGTGAAGATGCCGGTCGTACCCCTATCGACAACCTATGTCGTATGGTTGAAGCCGCTATCAACGCTGGCGCAAAAACCATCAACATTCCAGACACCGTAGGCTACACAGTACCAAATGAATTCGGCGGCATTATCCAAACGCTATTTGATCGCGTACCAAACATCGATCAAGCGATCATATCTGTTCACTGTCACGATGACTTAGGCATGTCGGTTGCTAACTCAATTGCTGCCGTTCAAGCAGGAGCACGACAAATTGAAGGCACAATCAATGGTATTGGTGAGCGTGCGGGTAACTGTTCTTTAGAAGAAATCGCAATGATCATCAAAACTCGTCAAGAGCTATTAGGTGTTCATACTGGTTTGGACCACAAAGAAATTCACCGTACCAGTAAGTTGGTTAGCCAGCTTTGCCACATGCCAATTCAAGACAACAAAGCAATCGTTGGTGCTAACGCATTCAGCCACTCTTCAGGTATCCACCAAGATGGCATGCTTAAGAACAAAAACACTTACGAGATCATGACGCCTGAGTCTATTGGCTTGAAAAACAAGGCATTGAACCTAACAAGCCGCAGTGGCCGTGCTGCCGTTAAGAGCCACATGGACGCAATGGGCTACAAAGACAATGAGTACAACCTAGATTCATTGTACGAAGACTTCTTGAAACTGGCTGATCGCAAAGGCCAAGTGTTCGATTACGACCTAGAAGCACTAATGCACTTCGCAAATCTACGTGACGAAGACGACTTCTATAAACTGAATTACCTAAGCGTACAATCTGGTAGTGTTATGTCCACCACCAGCATCAAACTGCAATGTGGAGATGAAGAGAAATGCGAAGCGGCTGTTGGTAACGGCCCTGTTGATGCCTTATACCAATGCATCTACCGCTTAACGGGTTATGAAATCGTGCTAGACAAATTCGACCTAACCGCAAAAGGTGAAGGCGAAGATGGTTTAGGCCAAGCCGATATTATTGCGAACTATAAAGGCCGCAAGTACCACGGTACGGGCGTTTCAACCGATATCGTTGAAGCTTCTGGTCAAGCGCTACTGCACGTTATTAATAGCATTCAGCGCGCAGACACCATCGCAGAAATGAAACAGCAAAGAATCGCGACAGTTTAATATCCCAATAACAGAGCCCTAGAGCCGATGTTATTGGCTTTAGGGACAAAATTTTAAAGAGCTGTCATAGCTCAGTAACAAGAATTAAAGGATTAACATGACAGATAAATCATACAAAATTGCCGTACTACCTGGTGATGGCATTGGCCCAGAAGTAATGCAACAAGCACATAAAGTGCTAGACGCGATCGAAAAGAAGCACGCGATTAGCTTTTCTCGCGAAGAGTATGATGTTGGTGGAATTGCGATTGATAATCACGGCAGTCCACTTCCAGAAGCAACAGTAGCAGGCTGTGAAGAATCTGACGCGGTACTTTTTGGTTCTGTCGGCGGACCTAAGTGGGAGCACCTTCCACCAAACGATCAACCAGAGCGTGGTGCCCTACTTCCTCTGCGTAAACACTTCCAACTGTTCTGTAATCTACGCCCGGCACAAATCCATAAAGGTCTAGAGTCTTTCTCGCCTTTGCGTGCTGACATCTCAGGTAACGGCTTCGACATCGTTGTAGTTCGTGAACTAACAGGCGGCATCTACTTCGGCCAACCTAAAGGTCGTGAAGGTGAAGGCGCAACTGAAAAAGCTTTTGATACAGAGGTTTACCACCGTTACGAAATCGAACGTATTGCAAAAATTGCGTTTGAATCTGCACGTCTACGTAACAAAAATGTTTACTCAATCGACAAAGCAAACGTTCTACAGAGCTCTATCTTATGGCGTGAAGTAGTTGAAGAGATCGCAAAAGATTACCCAGATGTCACGCTAAACCATATGTACATCGACAACGCGACCATGCAGTTAATCAAAGACCCATCTCAGTTTGACGTAATGCTATGTTCAAACATCTTTGGTGACATTATCTCTGATGAGTGCGCAATGATCACAGGCTCTATGGGTATGCTTCCTTCTGCAAGCTTAAATGAAAGCAACTTCGGCCTATACGAACCTGCAGGTGGCAGCGCACCAGATATCGCAGGCAAGAACATCGCTAACCCAGTCGCACAGATTCTTTCTGCCGCGCTAATGCTTCGTTACAGCCTAGGCGAAGAAGCGGCAGCACAAGATATAGAAACTGCGGTATCTAAAGCGCTTTCAGCAGGCGAGCTAACAGCAGACCTAGCAGGCGGCAACCAGGCGCTGACGACATCTGAAATGGGTGACAAGATTGCAGAGTATATCTTAGCTTCATAAGCTAGACGCTCTAGAATTAAAGCAAGTACATAAGAATAATATCAAGCCAAGTCAGCTTAAATCACATGACTTGGCTCGAAACACACACTGGGACTGATGCTCCCAAGGAAGAAAAGCTATGTCGACAAACCAGCAAGCAAAAACCTTATACGAGAAAGTGTATGACGCTCACGTTGCAGTAGCAGCAGAAGGCGAAACTCCCATTCTTTACATCGATCGTCACCTTGTCCACGAAGTAACGTCGCCACAAGCCTTTGATGGTCTTCGAGAAAAAGGCCGTAAAGTTCGCCAAGTAGGCAAAACCTTCGCGACCATGGATCACAACGTATCGACACAAACTAAAGACATCAACGCTTCTGGCGAGATGGCTCGTATCCAAATGGAAACGCTATCGAAGAACTGTGAAGAGTTTGGTGTCACGCTTTACGACCTAAACCACAAATACCAAGGTATTGTGCACGTAATGGGCCCTGAACTGGGTATTACGCTACCGGGCATGACCATCGTATGTGGTGACTCGCACACGGCAACACACGGTGCATTTGGTTCTCTTGCATTCGGTATCGGTACTTCAGAAGTTGAGCACGTTCTAGCTACGCAAACACTAAAACAAGCTCGTGCTAAAACGATGAAGATCGAAGTAAAAGGCAAGGTTGCTCCAGGCATCACTGCAAAAGATATCGTGTTAGCGATCATCGGCAAGACAACAGCCGCTGGCGGTACAGGCTACGTAGTGGAATTCTGTGGTGAGGCGATTACCGACCTTACGATGGAAGGTCGTATGACGGTGTGTAACATGGCTATCGAGTTGGGCGCTAAAGCAGGCCTAATAGCACCGGATGAAATCACCTACGAGTACATTAAAGGTCGTAAGTTCTCTCCACAAGGTGAAGACTTAGAAGCAGCAATCGAATACTGGGATACGTTAAAAACCGATGCTGATGCAGAATTCGATGCGGTTGTTACACTAGAAGCAGCAGACATCAAACCACAAGTTACTTGGGGCACTAACCCAGGTCAGGTTATCTCGGTAGACACGCCAATCCCGGCACCAGAAAGCTTCGCTGACCCTGTAGAAAAAGCGTCGGCTGAAAAAGCGCTGGCTTACATGGGTCTTGAAGCGGGTAAATCTCTATCGGATTACAACGTCGATAAAGTGTTCGTTGGTTCTTGTACTAACTCTCGTATCGAAGACATGCGTGCAGCAGCAGCGGTAGCGAAAGGTCGCCAAGTAGCGAAACACGTTCAAGCATTGATCGTTCCGGGTTCAGAGCAAGTTAAAGCACAAGCTGAAGCTGAAGGCCTAGATAAGATCTTCATCGAAGCCGGCTTTGAATGGCGTTTACCAGGCTGTTCTATGTGTCTTGCAATGAACAACGACCGTCTCGGTCCACAAGAGCGCTGTGCTTCTACATCAAACCGTAACTTTGAAGGTCGCCAAGGCCGTGATGGTCGTACGCACCTAGTTAGCCCTGCAATGGCTGCCGCTGCAGCGATCGCTGGTCACTTTGTCGATATTCGTGAACTTTAATTAGAGGATTTAACATGTCAGGTTTTCAACAACACACCGGATTAGTCGTTCCTCTAGATACGGCCAACATCGATACTGATGCAATCATTCCAAAGCAGTTTCTACAGAAAGTAAACCGTACTGGTTTTGGTAAGCACTTGTTCCACGATTGGCGCTTCCTAGATGATGCAGGCCAACAACCAAACCCTGAGTTTGTAATGAACGAAGCTCGCTACCAAGGCGCTTCAATTCTTCTAGCTCGTGAAAACTTCGGTTGTGGCTCATCTCGTGAACACGCACCTTGGGCGCTTGCCGATTATGGTATCCAAGTAATGATCGCACCAAGCTTTGCCGACATTTTTTACGGTAACTCGATCAACAACCAAATGGTGCCAGTTCGATTGACTGAGCAAGAAGTGGATGAGCTATTCCAATTCGTTGAAGCGAATGAAGGTGCAGAAATTACGGTTGATCTAGAAGCAATGAAAGTCAGCGCGAACGGCAAAGAGTACTCGTTTGAAATTGATGAGTTCCGTCGTCACTGCTTACTGAATGGTTTAGATAATATCGGCCTTACACTTCAACACGCCGATAAGATTTCAGAGTTTGAAGCTAAGATTCCTAGCTTCCTAAAATAATGAGACGTTTCTGAATAAATCTAAAGGTTGGCCAAGTGCCAACCTTTTTTATTTGGCTAAGCTTTTAACTTAACTTCATATGTTTATTTAAATGAAGAGCAATGAAAGAAAATGGTAAGCCATAAGGTCTTAGTAGTCAGTCATCAGGAGAATGCCATGAAACAACTACTTTTTATTGTCAGCCTACTTTTCTCAACCTTAACTTGGTCTGCGCCTAAATCCGATCTTTGGCCATACTGGAACCAAAGCGACGAAACCAATCTAGAACAGGTATCTCATCAAGATTGGCAGCAATTCCTCGATAGCTACTTGGTTAAACAGGGGCAAAATACGTTAGTTAGATATAAAGCGGTGAACACTGCCGATAAGACCAAACTTAAGCAATACATCAAGCAACTCGAACAGGTGAATCCGCTCGACTATTCAAAAGCGGAGCAGTATGCCTACTGGGTTAATCTATATAACGCCGTGACTGTCGATTTGATTCTTGATGCCTACCCGATCAAATCCATAACTAAACTTGGCGGACTATTTAGTTTCGGGCCGTGGGGAGATGATGTAGTCGTCGTCAATGGTAAATCACTGACACTCAATGATATTGAACACCGGATCCTAAGACCTATTTGGCAAGACCCACGCACTCATTATGCAGTGAACTGTGCCAGCCTAGGTTGTCCTAACCTACAACTTCAAGCCTTTACGACTGACAACACCGAAGCTTTACTCGAACAAGCAGCCTCTGAGTTTGTAAACAGTGATAAAGGCGTACTGGTTACAAATAATAAGCTTCAACTATCATCAATTTACGAATGGTTTGCTGTGGATTTTGGTACGAAGAAACAACTTATTCAGCACTTAGACCAGTATCGAACTGAAGCAGTAACCAATACTCAAAACATCAGTTATGACTACGACTGGTCGCTCAACCAAGCAAACTAGCGCTAACGCTAAAGTTCATCATTAAAGAGAAATAAAAAAGAGGCTAGAGGTTTTGATTAACCACTAGCCTCTTCTCAATTCTTTGAGGGTATTTCTACGATTAAAAACTTGAGCCCGGTTGCTGCAAGAATTCAATTTCTTCGGGAGTCGAAGCTCGCCCTAGCACCTCATTACGATGAGGGTAGCGACCAAAACGCTCAATGATGACCTTGTGCTTAAACTCAAAATCCAGATTATGTTCTAATCCCGTTTGAGAAAAGAGTTCCACGGCTTGTTCATGGACTAACAAAGATTCACTGTGCATATAAGGCATATACAGGAAGCTTTTTTGTTGCTCGTTAAGCTGGTGATCAAAACCACCCGCTACCGCCTCTTGAGCTAGAGCTAACGCCATCGGATCAGCCGAAAAAGCTGTCGGACTGTTTCTACCAATATTTCGAGAAAACTGATCAAGCACGATAATCTCAGCTAAACGCCCGTGTGCGCTTTGTCGCCATTCAAATAGCTCACCTTGAACGGCTGCTTTATGCAGTTCAGCAAATCGAGACTCAATCACAACGTCAATCTCGGCGCCGCCAGTAAACCAATCTTTAGGCGTTAATTCATCGAACCAAAACTCTAGAACATCCTGATACGTTACCGTCATATAATTCCTTTTAATAAAAAACCGAGTAACTTTGTTATTACTCGGTTTAGTGTTCAACTACTTAAAGCCTTTGACCTTCTTTATCAGATCATAAGCATTCTGAATTTCTTGCGATTTCTCTTTCGCAACATTCATCATCTCAGGCGGTAAGCCCTTCGCCATCAGTTTATCTGGGTGATGTTCATTCATCAGTTTACGGTAGGCTTTCTTCACCTCTTTACCGTCAGCACTTTCACTCACACCAAGAACCTTATATGCATCGCCAAGCTGGTTCTGTTGCGAAGCCTGTTGCCAACCTGATGACTGTCCGTGACCTTGCTGACCACCAAAGCTTCCACCTTGCTGCTGGAAGCGGAATGCCGCTTCTTGCATCTGTAGGCGGCGATCTAGTTGTTCCGAAGAAAAACCAAGCCCTTGAGCGATCTTATGGAGAACCTGACGCTCGCTTGGATGCAAGCTCCCATCAGCAAACGCTGCTGAAATTTGCAGTTCTAAGAAGAATTGCAATAGATCAAAACGACCGCCTGATGAAATCTTCACGCGTTCAAGCGCATCACTTAACGGAAAGTCGCTCTCTTTACCATCACGGAAAGCATCTTGCGCGGCTTGACGTTGTTCACCATGCAGATTCATGCGCTCCATCATAGTGGAAGCTAACTGAATTTCTTCAGGTGTTACCTGACCTTTAGCTTTAGCGACATGCCCCATAACCGCAAAAGCGGCTTTAAAAAACTCATTCTGCCTTTCTACTTGGCTTGGCCCTCGGCCAAAACCAGAACTATTAAAACCCGATTGGTTCAACCGACGAGCTTTATCGAACTGGTGTCCTAAAAATAGGCCAAAAATCAGACCAAGCGGACCTCCAAATAAAAAGCCAAAAAAAGCGCCCAAAATTTTGCCAAATATTTGCATTATGTGTTCTCTATCTATGAATTTTATCTGAGTAATGCTGTCTGATGATGCTGAATGCTAATATTTCCTTTATCATAAGGAAAATGCTTTATTAATTGGATTGATACTAGATCAACCCTTCATCTAGTGACACAGGATAGTTCAACTTCATGCAATCTTTTTCCCGCACCTTGTTAGCCGCGTCTATAAGTACGGCGTTATACGTGTCGACAACTCAAGCTGAAACAATCACCGATAGTAGTGTGCAGGAAATGCCCTCTATAGATCAATGCTTGATCGAGCCCGCTGCAGAAAACGAGACGCAGCTACCCGCACATGTTGAGTCAGATCGCTTAGAAGCTATCAATGGTGACAAGGCAATATATTCAGGTGACGTAAAAGTTACGCAAGGGAACAAGACCATCCTTGCTGATAACGTAACCCTGCACCAACAAGAAAACATCGTTGTAGCTGAAGGCAACGTAAACTTTAGTGATGGTCAAATAAAGTCAGTATCGGACAGAGCAACCAACAATCTGACTACCGACGAAATGACATTAGAAAATACCGATTACGAATTTCTTTGTGAACCAGGTCGCGGAAACGCGGTTTACGTGTCTAAGACTGGTAAAGCGGTTTATGAAATTGAAGATGGCTCAATCACCTCTTGCCCTATTGGCGACAACGCTTGGCGCCTAAGAGCCTCAAGTATCAGTGTCGACCAAGACGAAGAACAAGCCACTTTTTACAACCCTCGTTTTGAGATCCAAAGTGTTCCCGTTTTTTACTTACCGTATTTGACCGTACCAGTCGGCGATACCCGTAAAACCGGCTTCTTGTATCCAACCGTTTCGTATGGTTCAAGCGATGGTTTCGAAGCTGAAGTCCCGGTGTATTGGAACTTGGCACCAAACTACGATTTGGAAACCACACTCAAGTACATGCAAGAGCGCGGTACTCAACTAAACAGTAAATTCAGATATTTGAGCGACTTTGGTTCGGGTAGTATCAAGTCAGAATACCTACCTAATGATAAAAAGTACGAAGAGAAAGGCGACCGTTGGGGCGCTCAATTAGAGCACTCTGGAATATTCCAACAGTCTTGGTTATTTGAACTCGATTACTCCAAAGTGAGCGATATCGATTACTTTACCGACGTCAACTCAAGCAGTATTGGTAACCGTGAAGATGGGCAACTACTTCAAGAAGGCCAAGCTACCTATCGTTCTCAAAATTGGGATGCTTCTATACTTGTCCGAGATTTCCAAGTCCTTACAACCACCAATAACTTGCCTTATCGTCTCATGCCACAACTCGAGTATAACTATTATGCTCCTGAAGTAATGGAATATTTAGACTTCGACATGATCAGCCACGTCTCGATATTTGACACTGACGCAAAAGGTAAGCCTTCAGCTACTCGTGTTCACGTTGAGCCTGGCATTACTATCCCAGTCGGAAATACCTGGGGAACTTGGACAACAGAAGCGCGATTACTGGGTACATACTACCAACAAGATCTTGATGGCGTTGATACTGGTACGGGGTCTGATTATGAAGGCTTAGAAGAGTCAGCAAGTCGAGTTATCCCTGAATTTAGAAGCCATGCTGGTATCGTTCTGGAACGAGATACCACGATTGTTGGCAACTACACTCAAACACTCGAACCACAAGTCCAGTACCTTTATGTCCCGAAAGAAGATCAATCTAACATTGGTCGTTACGACACCACTTTACTGCAAACTGATTATTACGGTCTATTCAGAAGCCGTAAATACAGTGGTGTAGACCGTATTGCATCAGCAAATCAGGTGAGTTACGGAGCATCATCTCGCTTTTTTGATGATGAGTATAAAGAACGTCTTAACATCTCTTTTGGGCAGATCTTTTATATCGATAAAGATACTAAACAAAACTTAAATGATGATGACTCAAGTAAAAATACCAATTATTCATCTTGGGCGGTAGAGGTTGACTTTAACTACGACGATTACCTGTTCTATCACGGTGGTGTACAGTACGATATTGATACCTCTGCAATGCAGCTTGCGAATAGTACTATTGAATATCGCTTTACTGGCGGTTACATACAAACAAACTACCGCTATGTAACCAAAGAGTACATTGAAGACACCGTTGATTTTAATATTGGCTCAATTACTAAAGATGGTATCTCTCAAGCTGGTTTACTCGGTGCTTACCAAATTTCACCTAAATGGAACGCAAGCGCTCAATACTTCTATGACTTGACCACCGAAGAAGAGCTCGAATGGTTAGCTCGAATCAATTATAAATCAGATTGTTGGTACATTGGCTTTACCTACAGCAACCAATTACGCAGCTGGGAAGGCGATTACATCAACACATCGAACGCGTCACCCGTTTATGAAAACAACTTCAGCGTGAACTTCGGTATTGTCGGCTTTGGTACCAACATTGGCTCAGATTCTGGCGCTGTCGGTGAAAGCAGCTCTGATAACGCATTGAGCTATGGCCGTCCATTCTTCTTAAACAACTAATTTTCTTTATTGATAAAACATCAATAAATTTAAAGGATTACACATGACATTGTGGAAACGCACATTAATTGCTATCGCAGCGGCTTGTACTTTATCAACAAGCTACGCAGCCCCGGTTGAACTCGACAGCGTAAAAGTGATCGTGAACGAAGGCGTGATCTTACAAAGCGATATCGACGCTTCGATGAAGACACTGCGCGCAAACGCTAAGAAAAGCGGTCAAACATTACCATCACAAGATGTACTCAATGAGCAAGTACTGGAAAAGCTGATTATCGATACCATTCAGACTCAAGAAGCGGAGCGTATCGGTGTTCGTATTGATGATGCTCGACTTGATCAAGCAATTGTAGGCATCGCGGAAAACAACAACCAAACGGTAGAACAACTTACCGCGTCAGTTGCCGAAGAAGGCCTGAGCTACAATGCATTTCGTGAACAAGTAAGAAAAGAGATTGCAGCAAGCGAAGCTCGTAACGCCTTAGTTCGTCGCCGTATCAATATTCTTCCAGCAGAAGTGGATAACCTAACGGATATCTTAGCGCAAGAGACCAATGCCACTGTTCAATACCAAATTGGACACATTCAACTACGCTTCAATGACGAGCAAACAAAAGAAGAGCTAGAAGTTCAAGCTAAAGAGCTAGTTGAAGCACTCAACTCAGGCAAAGATTTCAGCACCATGGCTTATACTTACTCTAAAGGTCCTAAAGCACTGCAAGGCGGTGACTGGGGTTGGATGCGTAAAGAAGAAATGCCAACCATTTTTGCAGACCAAATCAAAATGCAGAATAAAGGCAGCATCATCGGTCCTTTCCGCAGCGGTGTGGGTTTCCATATCCTGAAAATTGAAGATGTAAAAGGCTTAGAGACTGTTGCCGTTACCGAAGTGAATGCGCGCCATATATTGATTAAACCGACCGTCATCTTAAGTGACGACGGGGCAAAGGAGCAACTTGAGGAGATCACTCGTCGTGTCAACGCTGGTGAAGCTAGCTTTGGTGATCTCGCTCAGCAATACAGTCAAGATCCAGGCTCAGCAGTTCAAGATGGTGAATTAGGCTATCAGACACCTGATTTGTACGTGCCTGAATTCAAACACCAAGTAGAAACATTGCCTGAAGGCAAAATCAGTGCACCATTTAAAACGGTTCATGGCTGGCACATCGTCGAAGTACTCGACCGTCGAGAAGTTGACCGTACCGATTCAGCTTTAAAAAACAAAGCTTACCAAATTCTATTTAACCGTAAGTTCAATGAAGAAGCAGGCGCTTGGCTACAAGAAATAAGAGCCAGTGCCTTTGTTGAAATAGTTGAGGAAGACCAAGATGACAACTAAACGTATTGTCATTACCGCGGGTGAACCTGCTGGAATAGGCCCAGATTTAACTCTGGCCTTGTCTCAAGAAAGCTGGCCACATCAACTTGTGGTTTGTGCCGATAAGACACTACTTGCGGAGCGAGCTAAGCTCCTCGGTATCAAAGTAGAGTTTCTGGATTACGACGCAACCGCAGCTAAGGAGCCTCAACGCTCTGGCACACTGGTTGTGAAACACGTTCCATTATCTGAAAGCACCATTGCAGGTCAACTCAACGAGGCCAACGGCCATTACGTATTAAATACTTTAGAAACCGCAGCAATTGGCTGTATGAATGATGAATTTGATGCTATTGTCACCGGCCCTGTTCACAAGGGTGTAATTAACCGGGCTGGCGTTGCTTTTAGTGGCCATACCGAGTTTTTTGCAGAGAAGTCCAATACACCGCTCGTGGTGATGATGTTGGCAACTGAAGGGCTGCGTGTTGCACTAGTAACAACACACATCCCACTAGCTTATGTATCTCAAGCCGTGACCGAAGACAGATTAGAGCGAGTTATTGCGATTCTGAATAAAGATTTGGTCGAAAAATTTGCTATAGAGAAACCAACTATTTATGTGTGTGGTTTGAACCCGCACGCGGGCGAAGATGGTTGTTTAGGTCACGAAGAGATAGAAACTATTACTCCTACGCTAGAAAAAATTCGCCAAAAAGATGGTATTAATTTAGTTGGCCCATTGCCAGCAGACACCATCTTTAATGAAAAATATTTGCAAGATGCAGATGCTGTTTTAGGTATGTATCACGACCAAGTGCTCCCAGTACTGAAATACAAAGGCTTTGGTCGCTCAGTGAACATCACACTTGGCTTACCGTTTATTCGCACATCAGTCGATCACGGTACTGCCTTAGACTTGGCAGGGACAGGCCAAGCCGATACAGGGAGCTTTAGAACAGCGCTCACGCACGCCATTGAATTAGTAGAGAAAAAGCAATGAAAAATGATGTCCACTTAGGGCACAAAGCGCGTAAACGTTTTGGTCAAAACTTCCTTAACGACCCATACATTATTGATGGAATCGTATCGGGCATTAACCCACTACCAGGTCAGAATTTAGTTGAAATCGGCCCAGGTCTTGGTGCCATTACAGAGCCAGTTGGTAAACTTGTCGACAAGTTCACGGTAATTGAGCTAGATAGAGATCTAGCGGAACGTCTGCGCAACCATCCGGATCTTACTGATAAGTTAACGATCCATGAAGGCGATGCGATGAAGTTCGACTTCGAACAACTCGTGAAACCCAACAACAAGCTTCGTATCTTTGGTAACTTGCCATACAACATCTCTACCCCCTTGATGTTCCATCTTTTTGAATTCCATAAAGACATACAAGATATGCACTTTATGCTTCAAAAAGAAGTAGTTAACCGTTTAGCAGCGGGGCCTGGCAGCAAAGCTTACGGTCGTCTTACTGTCATGGCTCAATACTACTGTAAAGTGACTCCTGTGCTCGAAGTGCCGCCAACAGCCTTCGTTCCGCCACCGAAAGTAGATTCTGCAGTCGTGCGCCTTCAGCCATACGAAGTGCTACCTTACCCTGCAAAAGATCTCAAGTGGCTAGAGCGAGTCTGTCGTGAAGGCTTCAACCAACGCCGTAAAACGGTTCGTAACTGCTACAAGAGCTTAATCGATAAGGAAGTGCTTGAAGAGCTAGGTATCAACCCAAGCATGCGCCCTGAGAATTTAACGCTCGAGCAATTTGTCGATATGGCGAACTGGTTGTACGACAGCCACAACGCTGACAAATAAATAAAAAGGCTCCTACACTTCGGTAAGGAGCCTGTTTTTTATTTAACACTTCTAGGGGCTTTCGCCCTCAGCATACCAACAATAAAAGGTGCGAATATGGATATATCTACGCCTTGTATCAAATGCCAGGTTCACTCTAAATACATACCAGAGCAATCTGAGCCAACGAAGAATCGTTACGTCTTCGCCTACATTATTACGATAAAAAACCTCAGCAAAACAACAGTGCAACTGATGTCTCGCCGCTGGTTGATTACCGACTCTAACGGTAAGCAACTCACCATAGAAGGTGATGGTGTCGTTGGGCAGCAACCTGTTATTGAAGCCAACGACGAATACACCTATACAAGTGGTACCGTCATCGAAACCCCTGTAGGCGTTATGCAAGGCCATTATGTTATGACGGACCACAAGGGTATTGATTTTATAGCCGAAGTCGAGCCTTTCAGGCTAGCGATCCCCAACATTCTTAATTAGCTATATACTAAAAATAATTGGAGTTGCTGTTAGGTAACAAGAAAGAATATCTATGATCATCGGTATTCTTTCTATGTGATTAGGATGAACTTGCGCCGTTAACGACGCTGCAGCTTCAAGTATAAAGAACATACATCAGCATCTATAGGAAATTACTTTGTCGAATTATATTGTCGGAGACATCCAAGGCTGCTTCGACGAACTTCAACTCTTACTTGAAACCGTCAAATTTGATAAGCAAAAAGATACTTTGTGGGTCGCTGGTGACTTGGTCGCAAGAGGCCCTAAGTCACTTGAGACACTCAGATTTATCCGGTCTTTAGGAGAGTCCGCGAAGGTAGTATTGGGCAATCATGACTTACACCTGCTCGCAGTTTCGCTTGGTCTTTTTCCAGCAAAGAAGAAAGATCAAACTCAGCCTATTTTAGATGCTGATGACAAAGACGAGTTGCTTGAATGGCTTAGAGAACAGCCTTTAATGCAAGAGCATGACCAATTTGTCATGACCCATGCTGGTATTTCTCCACAATGGACAATCAAGCGAGCGCGTAAAGAGAACAAAAAGGTCACAGGACTATTGCGTTCAAAAAAATGGAAGTGGTTGATTGAGAACATGTACAGCAATTCTCCTGACTTGTGGTCAAAAGAATTGAGCGATATAGAGCGCTATCGATACGCCATCAACAGTTTTACACGCATGCGCTTCTGCTTTCCTGACGGACGTTTAAATATGGGCTGCAAGCTTCCTCCAAAAGAGGTGGCCGACCACGAATACATCCCTTGGTTCGACCTTCCTCAAAGAGTTCAGCTAGATAAAACCGTATTATTTGGCCACTGGGCAGCACTTGAAGGCTATAACGGAAAAGACGTTATTGGACTTGATACGGGGTGTGTTTGGGGCGGAGAGCTAACGGCACTTCGTTGGGAGGACAAACAGTTTTTCACTCAAGCTGCGCTATAGAAGCACGAACTACGATAAGCTTGCGCTACTGAACCAGTAACGCAAGTATTTTTCAGAACCTAACTATTAATAACCACAGTTAACGCTCAAGGATCACAAACTCCATGTTGTGTTTGTTTTTCTCATCCGCTTGATAGGTATCATGAAAGCTCTGCTTCCAACCTTCTCCCCAATCTGGGAATTGAGTATCACCATCGACATCAAAATCGATATAGGTCAGGTACAGCTTGTCAGCTTTAGGTAAGCAAGTTTCATAAATCGAACCACCACCAATGATCATTACCTCTTCAACCTCACTGACTAGCTCTAAAGCTTGTTCTATCGAAGTAACGGTCGTCACACCTTCAATTTTCAAATTCTCATCACGACTGATTACAACATTCAATCGACCAGGTAAAGGTCGTCCAATCGACTCATAGGTCTTACGCCCCATCACTACTGGTTTTCCCATTGTAGAGCGTTTAAACCATGCGAAATCCGCAGGCAAATGCCATGGCATCTGGTTGTCTTTACCAATGACACGATTGTCTGCCATTGCTGCTATCATACTGATGATCATAAATCGAAAGTCCTGTTCTTAAAAGGAAAATTAACGCTAAACGATAGGTCTACGGCGGTAGAATAACAGCCCAGGCACCGCTAAGCCAATCGCCAGCCCAGCGATAATGAACATCGATTTCAAAAAGTTCTCCATCAAAATAGCGAGTAATTCAGGGCTGTACCCAGCTCGGTTAATTTCAACCATCGCAATCATAGCCTTAAAGGCAAACACACCTGGGACCATAGGAATCAAGGCTGCAACCGTAAATACCTTAGGGTGCGCTAACAGTTTATGCGACCACTGTACCCCTATCATGCCAACTAATGTCGCGGCAAAGAATGTCGCCCATTCGATAGGAATACCGAAGTGCATCATCAAATAACGGCTACCATGGCCAATAGAGCCTCCTAACGCACAATAAATTAAGGCTCTCTGCGGAACATTAAAGACCAGAGCGAACCCTACCGCTGGTACCGCCGCAAAAAACATATCATTGAGCAAACCAACCAACAATTCAAAAAGACTCATTAACTCACCCACCCCCATACGCCTGACAGGCTCATCGCTGCGACAATACCTAAACTGGTTGCCAGAGTTAATAAACTGGCCATGGTAAAACGGGCTAACCCCATATTGATATGACCTTTAAGCATATCGGCAACAGAATTAATGAGAGGAAAACCCGGCACTAGCATCAATACTGAAGATGCCATCACTATTGTGGGTTGGCCTCCAATATTATAAAGCACCGCTTGAGCAGAAATCGTAGTAGTAACAAAGGCTGTGATAGCGAAGTTCAATAACGGATTGAAGTGACGGTGACCGATCTCTTGTCTGACGATCATACCGCAGGCTGAAGCAATAAAAGTCATCATGAATACCTGCCAATCTCCACCAGCAAGGCGGCTAAAAGAAGCACACGAAAAACCTATCATAATGACAACTAACCAGCGATTGTAGCGTTCAGGGCTAATTTTTTGGATCTTTCTATAGGCCAGTCCATAATCGAGAATCCCCTTCTCCATCATGATACAAACTCGCTGAATATCAGTGATCACCTGCATGTTGAGACCACGGTCAGCACAGCTTCGAGTGGTGGTAATACAGTGATCATCCATCATCGTTGTCACAACAAGCGCATTGGCTGACAGTGCGACTTCTACTTCATCTACTCCACAAGCGATACCAATACGACGCATGATATCGCCAACCAGTGTGCTTTCGGCACCATGTGCTAGTAGCATTTGTCCTGATTGAGCGACGAGTCTTGAGATCGCTCTTTGCTTTGATGCCATGATTCCCTTCCCATAGGCGTTAAATATATAGAGATAAATTTTGCATTAAAAATAGGAAGTACATAATGATGCAGATACAAAAAAACCGCAATTTTCATTGCGGTTTAATAAAATTATCAGCCTATCTGAGAAAAAGTGCCCAAAGTGCTCATAAGAAACGACGAGGATTAGTCACGAACATAGATAACATGGCCGTCATCTTCTTCGTCATCCCAATCATCCCAGTCATCACCATCTTCAGTAACGACATTCTTACCACTCATTGCATCTTTATGGTAGTCATCCCACATAAAGTCCACTTTTTCTTCTTCTTCCACTTCTACAGCTTCACGAGGTAGGTTTTCCATAAACTCACCGAGCTTGAAGCAAAGATCTTTGGTGCCGATTTTGTTCACAGCAGAGATCTTGAAGTACTCGTCTTCCCAACCCAAAGCATCGATGATTTCTTGAATCTTTTCGTCTGCTTCTTCTTCAGGCATTAGGTCAACTTTGTTGAACACTAACCAACGAGGCTTCTGTGCCACTTTCTCACTGTATTGTTCAAGCTCATCAATAATCGTCAGCGCATTCTGAATAGGATCAGAACCATCGATAGGCATGATGTCGATCATGTGTAGCAGAACACGGCAACGCTCAAGGTGCTTCAAGAAGCGAATACCAAGACCAGCGCCATCGGCTGCGCCTTCGATCAGACCTGGGATATCGGCAACGACAAAGCTCTTCTCAGGCACCACACTCACCACACCCAAGCTTGGGATCAAAGTGGTGAACGGGTAATCCGCTACTTTTGGTTTCGCTGCAGATACTGAACGAATAAAGGTAGATTTACCTGCGTTTGGTAGGCCAAGCATACCAACATCAGCGAGCAGAAGAAGCTCTAAACGTAGTTCGCGAACTTCGCCTTTAGTACCCATTGTCTTTTGACGAGGGGCGCGGTTAACAGACGACTTAAAACGCGTATTACCAAGACCGTGCCAACCACCTTTACCCACCATTACTTTTTTGCCGTGTTCAGCAACTTCAGCAACAATTTCATTAGTGTGGATATCAACGGCACGAGTACCTACAGGCACTTTCAGTGTCGTGTCTTTACCACGTTTACCCGTACAGTTACCACCACGACCGTTTTCACCACGTTCTGCGTTGTAGAAGCGTTGGAAGCGATAATCGATCAGTGTATTTAAGTTCTCATCTGCTTGGATGTAGACATCACCACCATCGCCACCGTCACCGCCATCTGGGCCACCTTTAGCGACGAACTTTTCGCGCCAAAAACTTACTGTACCATTACCGCCATCACCGGCTTCTATTTTTACTACCGCTTCATCAACGAATTTCATTTTTCAACTCCGCACTTACGTTGCGTTACCACTCACCAAGGAGTGATATAAATTCTAGCAGATCCGAGTTTAGATCGATCACCTAAGATCTAGATCGATCTGCAATCAGGGAACAAATAAGGAGAGGTTCTTTGCTTTCTGTTTATAAAAAAAACAAGTGACTTCTAACAAACCAAACTGTTTATCAAAAATCAAACGACTTCTCAAAACCAAAGCAAGAGCATCTACTTTTTTATTCTCGCTATAAATAAAAAACCCTGCCGAATCGGCAGGGCTTTTGAATTCAGCTTGAAAGCTAATAAAATAATCTAGTTAAAGATTAAATTACTCAGCTTCGATGCTTACAAACTTACGGTTTTTAGGACCTTTTACTGCAAATTTCACTTTACCTTCAGTAAGAGCGAAAAGAGTATGGTCTTTACCGATGCCAACGTTTGTGCCAGCGTGGAACTTAGTACCACGTTGACGAACGATGATGTTACCTGCAAGAACAGATTCACCACCAAAACGCTTAACACCAAGACGTTTGCTTTCTGAATCGCGGCCGTTATTAGTAGAACCGCCAGCTTTTTTATGTGCCATTGTTAAACTCTCCTAATACTTAAGCGTTAATGCCAGTGATTTTCACTTCAGTGAACCACTGACGGTGACCAGCTTGCTTACGCGAGTGCTTACGACGACGGAACTTAACGATTTTTACTTTATCGCCACGACCGTGTTGTACTACTTCTGCAGTAACCTTGCCACCTTCAACAAGAGGTGCACCAACAGCGATTTCTTCGCCGTTAGCAACAAGAAGAACTTTATCAAATTCAACAGTTGCACCAGTTTCAACGTCTAATTTCTCTAAACGAAGTGTTTGACCTTCGCTTACTCGGTGTTGTTTGCCACCAGATTGGAAAACAGCGTACATATTTTACTCCGCTTTTTCCGCACAGCCTATGGTTGTTATTTGTACAACTCGGGTGTGCGCTAAACTAATCAATAGGGCGCAGATTCTACGGGAATCATGCCGCTATGACAAGCCATATTTTTAAAAAATTGGCGAAAACCTGTTCGCCAAAGAAAAGTGCGGCAATCATGCCTTTAAGTGATGTATTAATCAACGTTTTTTAGTGTATTATTCAACAATTAAACACAACGTATAAGCCTTACAGGGTCTAACTTCAGCCGGATGAACAATGGATTTTAAAGCTATCCAAACGCTTACTGCCAATGAAATGGCAAAAGTGAATGAAACAATTCAAGCCCAACTTAATTCTGACGTAAGTTTAATCAACCAGCTTGGTTTTTATATCGTTAGCGGTGGTGGCAAGCGCCTACGCCCTTTGCTTGCTCTTTTATCTGCTCGCGCACTTGGTTATCAAGGTGAAGCTCATATTACTTCTGCAGCCTTTATTGAGTTTATTCACACCGCGACTCTGCTTCATGATGATGTCGTCGACGAATCGGATATGAGACGCGGTAAAGCCACAGCCAATGCCGCTTTTGGTAATGCCGCTAGTGTTTTGGTTGGTGACTTTATTTACACTCGTTCGTTCCAAATGATGACAACCTTAGGATCCTTAAAGATCCTTGAGCTAATGAGTGAAGCGGTAAACGTGATTGCCGAGGGTGAGGTTCAACAATTGATGAACTGCAACAATCCGGATACCACAGAAGAAAGCTACATGCAGGTGATCTACTCTAAGACCGCTCGCTTATTTGAGGCTGCGACACAAATCGGCGCAATTCTTTCAGAATCTTCACCTGAAGTCGAAACGGCAATGCAAAACTACGGTAAATACCTAGGCACTGCATTCCAACTGATTGATGATGTGATGGATTACACTGCTGATGGTAAAGAGATGGGTAAAAACGTTGGTGACGATCTTGCTGAAGGCAAACCAACACTGCCTCTATTGTACGCTATGCACAACGCTGCTCCAGTACAAGCGAGTATGATTCGTGAAGCGATTGAAAAAGCCAACGGGATGGAACGTCTCGACGACATTATGTCTGTAATGAAAGAGACAGGCTCTTTGGAATACACGACAAATAAGGCGTATGAAGAAGCAGATAAAGCGATTGCTGAACTATCCGTAGTTCCTGATTCCGAATATAAGCAAGCCCTAATAACCCTCGCACACTTGGCCGTTAAACGCAGTAAGTAACCGAGTTAAGATGAATACTCCATCTTAAAAGCACTGTCTTATATAGATAGACAAAAAGAGCCTTAGGGCTCTTTTTTTTATCCTAACAAAATTGGTATCCGAACCAGTTTCAATAGCGACTCGATTCTAGCGACAATGGAAGCTGAGCTTCAACTTCTTCTATCTCTGCCAGCGGCACAGCATACTGCTCGTGGCTGTTATAAGACTCGATCAAGGCAAATTGTTCTTGTTCATCTATAACTAGGATCTTTCCCAAACGACCTAAATGAAAATGTACGTTCATTCCTTTTTGAATACGGCTCATCGCTGTTGCTCCACTCGTATCTTTAAAACACTATTTACGAATGGGACAAATGCTAAGATCAAAAAAGCCGACCATAATGATCGGCTCTATTAACTAACGATTTTAAACTGAATTAAATGCTGTATCGCTTACTTAGCGAATTCAACACCAATCTCAATATCGCCATTTAGCGTTTCTAGCATGCTATCTAATGCATTACGCTCGAAGTCGCTCAACTCACCGTAGCTAAGGATCGCTTCTGCGCCCTCTTTGCCTAGTTTCACTGGTTGTGCGAAGAACGGTGCGTGCTCGCCTTCACCTTCAACGTATGCACATTCAATTACGTTCTCTTCGCCTTGAAGCGCTTTCACTAAAGCAAGACCGAAGCGACAAGCTGCTTGACCCATCGATAGAGTTGCACTGCCGCCGCCAGCTTTAGCTTCAACTACTTCAGTACCCGCATTTTGGATACGAGTTGTTAGCGCTGCAATTTCTTCGTCTGTGAACTCTACACCTTCAACTTGAGATAGCAGAGGAAGGATCGTAACCCCAGAGTGACCGCCGATAACAGGAACACGGATGTCGCTTGGATCTTTACCTTTCAATTCAGCAACAAACGTTTCAGAGCGGATCACATCGAGAGTCGTAATACCGAACAAACGGCGCTTATCGTAAACGCCCGCTTTCTTAAGAACTTCAGCAGCAATTGGCACTGTAGTATTTACTGGGTTAGTGATGATACCAACACAAGCAGTAGGACAAGTAACTGCAATTTTCTCTGCAAGAGACTTAACAATACCAGCATTCACATTGAAAAGATCCGCACGATCCATACCCGGCTTACGAGCAACACCCGCAGAAATAAGCACAACATCCGCACCTTCTAGTGCTGGTGTTGGATCTTCACCCGCATAACCTTTGATCGAAACAGGCGTTGGGATATGGCTAAGATCAGCAGCGACACCCGGAGTAACCGGTGCAATGTCGTAAAGTGCAAGATCTGAACCAGCAGGTAGGCGGTTCTTAAGTAGTAGGGCTAGGGCTTGACCGATGCCACCAGCGGCACCAATAACAGCTACTTTCATTGTTATTCTCCTTGAGAGCTTTCTCTTATAAATTTTTGGTAGGGTAGTGCTTGAGCTAAATTATCGTTAAAAAGCTATATTAATCACAAAGTGATTACAATCAATTAACGCCAGCTTTGCGACTTCGCGCAAGTCAATAAAACCGTGCTACACAGCGAATTCGCATTATGGCGATAATTGACTGAAATAACAAAATAAGCCGCCGTAAATAACACATTATTCTATTAAATATTTACAGTGATATGACTAACAAATCGTTGGGATATTTTGGCTAAATCTGAATATGTATGCGAGAATATGCAAATATATTTGTTAATGAATAAGAATTACATATGCGCAATACAGAAAAACAAGACAACTTAGTTCGCGCTTTTAAATCGTTATTAAAAGAAGAACGTTTTGGATCGCAGGGTGAAATTGTTGATGCCCTCAAACACGAAGGCTTTGAAAGCATCAATCAATCTAAAGTTTCGCGTATGTTAACCAAGTTTGGTGCAGTTCGAACTCGTAACGCAAAAATGGAAATGGTTTACTGCCTTCCTGCTGAGCTTGGGGTTCCAACCGTTTCTAGCTCTCTTAGAGAATTAGTACTGGATATTGATCACAACAATGCGTTAGTTGTGATACACACGGGTCCTGGTGCCGCACAACTTATTGCTCGCTTGCTAGACTCATTAGGTAAGTCAGAAGGCATACTGGGCGTAGTTGCGGGCGATGACACTATCTTTATTACTCCAACCTTAGCAGTGACGACTAAGCAACTGTTTGATTCCGTTTGCGAACTGTTTGAATACGCTGGGTAATTTCACAGCTATCAATTGCATTAATGGATCACGAATATCTATCTACTTCGTGATCCGAATCACATCCTAGAATATCTACCTCCCCCTAAGCCAATAACACTAAGTCATTGATTTTAAAAAGCTCAATAGCAAATTAAACATGAGATCTATGCATCATTTGTTAGATTTTTTAGCTATATCTTTTAACATTTGAGTAATTTTCTGCCAATTTTTGATATTATTCAGACACTTTTTCATCACATGGATTGAAAAAGATGCCGTTTCCAAATAGGAAACTCCAGAAACGACTACACTTGTTTCAGGGTTAATAATGAGTAAAGGAAGGGAAATTCATGGCATTTACCAAACTTGTTAAAGTTGGTGCTATTGCAGCAGCTGTAATGGGCGCTGGCGCAGTTAACGCTCAAGAGTTCATCACAATTGGTACTGGTTCAGTTACAGGTGTTTACTACCCTACTGGTGGTGCAATTTGTAAACTAGTGAACAAGGGCCGCAAAGACCACAACATCCGTTGTTCTGTAGAGTCTACTGGTGGTTCAATATACAACGTTAACACTATCCGTGCTGGTGAACTAGATTTCGGTGTTGTTCAATCGGACTGGCAATACCACGGCTACAACGGTACAAGTAAATTTAAAGATCAGGGCGAATACAAGAAACTTCGCGCTATGTTCTCTCTACATACAGAACCGTTCAACATCATCGCTCGTACCGATGCTGGTATCAACAATGTGTCTGACCTAGCTGGTAAGCGTGTAAACATTGGTAACCCAGGCTCTGGTGACCGTGCAACCATGGGTGTTGTAATGGACGCTATGGGTTGGACTAATGACAGCTTCAAACTTGCTTCTGAACTGAAAGGTTCTGAGCGTTCACAAGCACTTTGTGATAACAAGATTGATGCATTCATCTACATGGTTGGTCACCCGAACGGATCAATCAAAGAAGCAACAACGTCTTGTGATGCAAAATTGGTTTCAGCAACTGGTCCTCAGATCGACAAAATCGTCGCTGAAAACCCATATTACGCATACAGTACAGTTCCAGCAGGTATGTATCGTGGTACAGACGCTGACGTAAATAGCTTCGGTGTTGCTGCAACTATGGTAACAACTTCAGACGTTTCTGAAGAAGTGGCATACAACGTTGCTAAGGCTGTATTTGAAAACTTCAGCACTTTCAAGCGCCTACACCCTGCATTTGCAAACCTGAAGAAAGAAGACATGGTTAAAGCGGGTATCTCCATCCCCCTTCATGCTGGTGCAGTAAAATACTACAAAGAAGTAGGTCTTCTTAAGTAACTCTACTTAAACCTACTCAACCAATAAGGAGGCACGCCCTCCTTATTGGCTTTTCATGTTTATAAAAATAACCTAAGAGAAAAATGACAAGCCTTTAAGTTTCTCCAAATTGGAGGACTTACCTTCATATCAAGCCTAAGACAAACAAAGACGCATTTCCCTACCAGTTCACTACACTAGATAGGGAGTAAGTAACGTCTCATTGTTCTCAAGAAAGGCAGACCATCAATAATAAGGATAAAGTACATGACGCAGACAACATCACCGTCTCCAGATGTGCAAGAAATGGTGGCACAATCAGACACTGGTGCGCGTAGCCCTCGCGGTATCCAAGGCCGTATTTTATGGTTTGTGCCTTTATGTTGGTCACTGTTCCAACTTTGGTATGCATCTCCGCTACCGTTTATTTTTAACTTCGCTATTTTAAATGATACCGAAGCTCGAGCAATTCACCTGACGTTTGCTATTTTTCTAGCTTTTACCGCTTACCCAGCTTTGAAGAACTCGCCTCGGGATCGCATCCCTGCAGTCGATTGGGTATTAGCACTTGCTGGTAGTTTTTCAGCTTCTTATATTTATATTTTCTATACTGAGCTTGCCGGTCGTTCGGGGGCCCCGACAACATTCGATATTGTTGCGGCTGTCATTGGTATGGTTCTACTGCTGGAAGCAACACGACGCGCTTTGGGTCCACCTCTTATGGTTGTGGCAGCAGTATTCCTACTTTACACCTTTGGCGGTCCACACATGCCAGACGTTATTGCCCATAAAGGGGCGAGCCTAAATAAGGCGATGTCGCATTTGTGGTTAACAACAGAAGGTGTATTCGGTGTAGCTCTTGGCGTATCAACGTCATTTGTATTCTTGTTTGTACTGTTTGGTGCAATGCTAGAACGTGCTGGCGCTGGTGCTTACTTCATCAAGGTTGCATTCTCACTGCTTGGTCACATGAAAGGAGGCCCAGCAAAAGCAGCCGTTGTAGCATCTGGCCTATCCGGTCTAGTTTCTGGCTCATCTATTGCTAACGTGGTAACGACGGGGACTTTCACGATCCCTCTAATGAAAAGAGTAGGATTCTCAGGTGAAAAAGCCGGAGCTGTAGAAGTTGCCGCTTCAACCAATGGTCAATTAACCCCGCCAATCATGGGTGCCGCGGCCTTCTTAATGGTCGAATATGTAGGTATCTCATACGTCGAGGTTATTAAAGCAGCGCTATTACCCGCTCTTATTTCTTACATCGCCCTAATTTACATTGTTCACTTAGAAGCATGTAAAGCAGGTATGACAGGCCTACCTCGCCGCCACACGCCAACGATATTGCACAGCCTGCTTTCGTTCACAGGTACCATTCTTGGGCTATGTGTGATCAGTGCTGCTGTTTACTACGGTGTCGGCTGGACAAAAGATGTCTTTGGCGATGCAGCGACACCAATAGTGACAGTTGCGCTATTGATTGCTTATGTTGCTCTAGTTCGTGTATCTGCAAAATACGCCGCTGAAGGCGGCATGGACATCGATGCCGAACTAACCGAAGTACCAGATCCAGGCCCAACCATTAAATCTGGCCTGCACTTCTTACTGCCTATCGTGGTTCTTGTTTGGTGTCTGACTGTAGAGCGATTCTCTCCAGGTCTTTCTGCCTTCTGGGCAACGGTATTCATGATCTTTATTTTGCTCACTCAACGTCCTTTAATGACTCTGATGAACAAATCAAACGATCTTGCTGAACAAACTAAAGCGGGCTTCGTTGACTTAGCAGAGAGTTTAGTTTCAGGCGCACGTAACATGATAGGTATCGGTGTCGCAACAGCGGCTGCTGGTACGGTTGTTGGTGTGGTAACGCTGACCGGTATCGGCCTTGTGATGACCGACTTCGTTGAATTTATCTCAGGTGGTAGCATCATTCTTATGCTGCTATTTACTGCGGTAATCAGCTTAATCTTAGGCATGGGCTTACCAACCACAGCAAACTATATCGTTGTATCAACACTGATGGCCCCAGTAATTGTTACCCTAGGCGCAGCACACGGCCTAATCATTCCACTGATTGCCGTTCACTTGTTCGTGTTCTACTTCGGGATTCTTGCGGATGATACGCCTCCGGTTGGTCTCGCTGCTTTTGCAGCGGCAGCGATTGCGAAATCAGATCCAATTCGCACAGGTATTCAAGGTTTCACCTACGATATCCGTACTGCGATCTTACCATTCATGTTTATTTTCAACACTCAGCTACTATTGATGGGCATTGACTCATGGTGGCATTTAGCGCTAACCATCTTATCTTCTGTGACTGCGGTACTTATCTTTGCCGCAGCTACACAAGGTTGGTGGTTTACCAAAAACAAGTTGTGGGAAACAATACTATTGTTGGTTCTGACTTTCTCGTTCTTCCGCCCTGGTTTCTGGTGGGACATGATCTATCCAGCGAAAGTTCTTTCACCTGGAGTTGAGATAGCTCAAATCACAGAAAACCTATCTGTGGGACAATCTGTGGAGTTAAGAGTGGGTGGCGAGAACTTAGAAGGTGACTATTCTGAGAAAACAGTTCGTCTTCCATTTGAAGATTCTGCAACAACAAGTGAAGACCGCATCGCTTCAATGGGCTTAATGCTGACAGAAACTGAAGGCAAGATGATTGTCGATATGGTTGAATTTGGTAGCCCAGCTGAAGCCGCTGGAATTGACTTTGATTGGGAAATTAAATCTGTAATCCAAGATGCAGAACGACCAATGAAAGAGTGGGTATTCTTACCGGCCCTACTCATTTTAATTGGTTTAGCGATGAACCAAAGACGACGTGCTCGTAAGGATGAGATTAGCGCGTAATGGATAGAGCCAGGTAGCGCTCAACTCTATTTGGCTTTTTGATTACATGGAAAAGATAATGACAGCGCTTGGGGAATACGACTGGGCGCTGCTTAAAATGAGACGAAGACATGTATAAACAAATCCTTGTTCCTGTCGATCTTAACGACAAAGGCTTTTCTGATAAAGCAGTCGAGCTAGCGGTATGGCACGCAAAACACAGTAATGCTGAAATACATATTTTAAACGTACTACCGGGCATTCACATGTCAATGGTTGCATCTTACTTCCCGAAAGATGCGGCGAACCAAATGAAGATTGATGTTAAAAACCAGCTCAAAGAGTTTGCAAACAAACACATCGACGATAATGTGGTGTATAAGGTTCACGTTGCAGAAGGCAAGGCTTACACAACAATTCTAGATTACGCAGAAAAGCTTGGCGCCGACCTTATCGTGATGCCAAGTCATAAGCGTTCAAAAATTGACAAAGTTATGCTTGGTTCTGTTGCGAGCAAAGTAGTACAGAACTCGCCAATCAATGTATTGGTAGTTAAGCCTCAAGGCTAATGGCTCCTAGCTAATAAGCTAATAAGCTAATAAGCTAATAAGCTAATAAGCTAATAAGCTAATAAGCCCTGTCGAGCTGAAATAAAAGACTTAAAAAGGTTGGCCTAAAAGCCAACCTTTTTTATTTCTACTTCATCAAGCACAGAGTGCTGAATACAATCTCAATTAACCAACGAGATTTTGTGGCTTACCCGCAACAAACCCATCTATGTTATCCATTAAGATATCAGACAGCTTTTGAATGGAGCTATCGCTCCCCCATGCCACGTGAGGTGTCAGCAGTAAATTAGGTAAGCGACTGTTAGCTAACAGTGGATTCGAGTTGTCTGCCGGTTCTTGTGTGAACACATCCATCCCCGCGCCGGCTATCTCATGATTTTTCAAAGCCTCAACTAAGGCTTGCTCATCCACTAACCCACCACGCCCAGCATTAATTAGTACCGCGCTTGGTTTCATCATTGCTAACTCTCGCTCTGAAATCAGGTTTCGAGTCGCTTCGGTCAACGGACAATGTAAGCTGATCGCATCCGCTTGCTGCAACACAGTCTCAAAAGGCAGGTACCCTTCTCGACAAGATTCAGCCCCTTTACGCTCAGCAAAGATGACGTTCATACCTATCGCTTTAGCCAGTATCGCAGTCGCTTGCCCTAAGCTACCACTACCGATTAAACCCAATGTGCTGCCCGCCACATCTTGAATCGGATGAGTAAAAAAGCAGAACTGCTTGTCCTTTTGCCACTCTCCCGCTTCAATATCTTGATGATAACCAACGAGGTTACGCTTTAACGCAAATAGCATCGCGATAACATGTTCCGGTACCGATTGAGTCGCGTAGCCCTGTACGTTAGCCACTGCGATGTTGTTACTTTTACAGTAGCCAACATCGACATTGTTCACACCCGTCGCTGAAACGCCTATGAGCTTAAGCTGTTGTGCTTGAGCCAAATTCGATTCACTGAGCACCACTTTATTGGTGATCACGATATCCGCTCCCTCAATTCGCTCAGACACTTGCTCTGGCGCGGTGAAATTATACTCAACCCACTGATGGTCAAAGCTAAGAGGTTTTAAAATAATTTGAGATGGGATGGTGGCTCGGTCGAGAAAAACCACTTTCAACTTCGGCATTGTACTTCCTTGGTTCAGTCGATTGAATGGTCTTATTCTAAGCTTTTAGCTTACTGTAGTCTGGAAGCTCTGGCGCAATTTCAAAGTGCTGTTCAATTTGTGGTAAAGCTTGAGGATAAAACTCACAAGGAACAAAGATTTTGAAGCGTTGATTAGTCGCTGGATGATAGAAGCTCAGTTCAGACGCATGCAAAGCCAGCCGATCGCTATACTCAAACGCTTCTGGCGTTGCATAAAACTCGTCGCCAACAATAGGCGCACCTATTTCCATACAATGCACACGCAGCTGATGAGAACGACCGGTAATCGGCAATAACTTCAATAAGGTCGTTTGAGCCTCTTCTTGCTCCACCACATACCGAGTCTGTGATGGTTTTCCCTCGTCAAAACACACTTTCTGACGAGGGCGGTTTGACCAATCACAAATAAGCGGAAGGTCGATCACGCCTTCCCTTCCTTCTACCTTTCCCCATACTCGTGCGTAATAGAGCTTATGGGTCAGCCGATATTGGAATTGCTTCTTCAAATGGCACTCAGCTTGTTTGTGTTTAGCGAGCAGCATCAAGCCCGATGTCGACATATCCAATCGATGCACGACTTGAATATCAGCAAACTCCTCAACAAGCCGACTCCACATACTGTCGTAATACTCTGGTAATCTCCCCGGCACAGAAAGCAGACCTGCTGGCTTGTTCACCACAAGAATATCGTCATCTTGATAAACAATATCAATCCACGGTTCACGTGGTGGTGTGTACTCTTCTAACGCCATTGGAGCCTCTTAATTGCTGGTGAATAAATAACTTATGGTTAACCCGTTTATTAATAAATACGATTTTCAACATTTTCGTACATAAAAGTTGACGACTTTACAAAACATGGTATTGATAGGGGGAATGGAAAATAAGAAGTCAGCATTAAAGGAAAAATAATGGAAAGTACGGTTAAAACAACCACAAAAAAAGCACAAACCTCTACTCCCCTATCAAGCTTAATTAAGTCTCTTGGCCCAGGTATCATGATGGCTGCGGCGGCGGTGGGAGGCTCTCATTTAGTAGCCTCAACCAAAGCTGGTGCCATTTATGGCTGGCAGCTCGCTGCTCTTATTATCCTCGTTAATATATTTAAGTACCCATTTTTTAGAGCTGGCATTCAATATACTCTAGGCACAGGTCAAAGTTTAGTTGAAGGTTACTCTAACCTAGGCCGTCCATATCTAGTGATCTTTTCGATGCTGAGCGCCATTTCCGCCGTCGTGAACACGGCTGCTTTGTTACTATTCAGTGCGAGCCTACTTAGCTACTTTGTTCCTTTTGATCTAGCGACTAGCACGCTTTGCATGATCGTACTAGCAACCTGTTTGATCATTCTGTTTGCTGGCCATTATCGTGCGCTTGACACCCTATCTAAGGCCATCATGGCGATCCTGACCATCACAACCTTAGCCGCGGTTGCCATTGCTATCGGATCTCCAGTCGAGCCTGACGCGGCTTTTGTTCCACCGTCGCCTTGGTCATTGGCTGCTATCGGCTTTATCGTGGTAATCATGGGTTGGATGCCGGCGCCTATCGAGATCTCAAGCATCACTTCAATGTGGCTAAAGAGCCAAAAAGAGAAACAAGAAGTAACCGCTCAATCAGCGCTGTTCGACTTCAATATAGGTTATATTGGCACGGCATTGCTGGCACTGGTATTTGTTGCTTTAGGCGCTCTGGTCCTTCACGGTTCAGGTGTTGAATTGTCTCGTTCTGGCGTTGGCTTCACTCATCAATTAGTCGGCATTTACGCCTCTACCATTGGGGAATGGTCTCGCCCACTGATCGCTCTTATCGCTTTCTTCTGTATCTTTGGTAGTACGATTACCGTTATCGACGGCTACTCACGCGTGCTTGCTGAATCACAACGTCTATTGCTTAAAAAAGAAAGCAGCCCAAAAATGCTACAGGGTTGGATCGTTATCGTATCTATCACAGCACTCGCAATTGTGATGTTCTTCAGTGCCGCATTGATGACAATGCTTGATTTTGCGATGGTGCTTGCGTTTGCAACGACACCCTTCTTCGCTCTGCTTAACTTCATTTTGGTAAGCAAAGCCAAACTACCAGAAGCGCTGGCGATTGGTGCAAAACTGAAATGGTTGTCAGTTGCGGGTCTTGTTTACCTATTTGGCTTCCTAGCGGTATTTGTTTGGTGGAAGTGGTTAATGTAATTCCTCGGCTCTTACACCTTTCAAACGCGAGATAAAAAGAAGGCCTTCATCATGAAGGCCTTCTTTTGTTAAAGCATTTCGCTGATTCAAAATTAGTTGTGAGAAACCACAATCAAGCGTAATGAATCTAGCTGAACTTGAGCTTTGCTGATGTAACCGGTCAGTTCATTGATTTGAGCTTCGATAACCTCTAGCTCTTCATCACGAATATTAGGGTTAACCGCTTTAAGCGCTTGTAAACGCTCTAATTCACCGTTTAGATTAGTCTGCATGTCTCGTTGAGCTTGTTCACGCACTTCTTCCACTTTCGGAAGTACATGCGTCTCACCCGCTTCGATAAGCTTGTGAATCTCACCTTGTACCGAATTTACTAGCTTACTTGCTAAGTGACGGTTTACCGGGCTTAACTGACGGTTAAAGCTATCGAATTCAACCTGAGCAGATAAATCGTTACCACGGCCATCCATCATCAAGCGAATTGGCGTTTTAGGTAAAAACTGGCTGATACCGCTGCGTTTCGGTGCTTGCGCATCCACAAGGTAAACCAGTTCAAGCAGGATAGTACCTACAGGCAACGCTTTGTTTTTCAGCAGTGATACCGCTGACGCACCAACACCTTCACTCAGTAGCAGATCGATACCGCCTTGAATCATTGGGTGTTCCCAGCTGATGAAGTTCATGTCTTCACGAGAAAGGGCGGTATCACGGTCGAACGTGATGGTTGCGCCTTCATAAGGTAAACCTGGGTAGCTTGGTACCATCATGTGCTCAGATGGTGTCACAACTAGCGCATTTTCACCCTTGTCGTCTTGGTTCAAACCAATCGTGTCGAACAGGCTCAGTGCAAACGTTACTAAGTTAGTATCGCCATCAGTCGATGCAATCATCTCTGCAATGTCGTGCGCTTTGTCGCCACCGTTTGAGTGCATCTCTAGCAGGCGATCTCGGCCTTTCTCTAGATCCGCTTTTAGGCTTTGGTTTAGCTTGGCAGACTCTTCAATCACTTCATCAAGCTGCTCTGTATTACCAGAAGCCAGCATTTCGATAAGTACATCAGAGTACTTGTCGTAAACCGTGCGCCCCGTTGGACAGGTCTCAGCGAACGCATTCAGACCTTCATCAAACCAACGCGCAAGGATCGCCTGTGATGTGCCTTTTAGGTAAGGGACATGAATGTCGATATCACGTAGCTGACCGATACGGTCCAAACGACCAATACGTTGCTCAAGCAAGTCAGGGTTGAACGGTAGATCGAACATCACTAATTGGTTAGCGAATTGGAAGTTACGGCCTTCAGAACCGATCTCACTACAGATAAGAACCTGAGCGCCGCCTTCTTCTTGAGCAAAGTAAGCCGCCGCTTTATCACGCTCTAGAATCGACATGCCTTCATGGAATACGGTTGCACGTACACCTTCGCGCTCACGCAGTGCTTGCTCTAATTGCAAAGCAGTACTTGCACGTGATGCGATCACTAGGATCTTTTCGCTGCGCTTATCTTGGATCTTTTCAATCAACCAGTTAACACGTGAGTCGAACTGCCACCAGCTTGAATCTTCACCTTCAAACTCTTGGAAGATCTCTTCTGGATACAGCATCTTCATTGCACGAGCTTCTGGAGCCATCTTGCCACCGATCATGCCAGATACACGCATTGAGGTTGTGTACTGCGTTGGAATGTCCATCGGCAGTAGGTTTACATTTCGCTTGGGGAAGCCTTTGATTGCTGCACGTGTGTTTCTGAAAAGAACACGACCTGTACCATGGCGATCCATAAGGTTATCAATCAATTCTTGGCGAGCTAACGCTTGCTCTTCTTCGCTGCTATCACCTTCAATCACACGGAACAGAGGCTCAACATCTTGCTCAGAAAGCAGTTCCGTAATCTGGTTTTTCGCGCTGTTTTCAAGCTTCACGCCAGAAAACAGAGCCGTTACTGCATCAGCAACCGGTGCGTATTGGTCTTCTTCTTCAACGAATGCTTCGTAATCGTAGAAGCGGTCAGGATCAAGCAGACGTAGACGCGCAAAGTGACTCTCACGACCTAGTTGTTCAGGGGTTGCTGTCAGTAGCAGTACGCCAGAAGTATTTTCAGCTAATCCTTCAACCACTAGGTATTCGCGGCTTGGTTTGTCTTGGCTCCACTCAAGGTGGTGCGCTTCATCGACAACCAACAAGTCCCACTCGCCTTCAAGTGCTTGCTCGTAGCGCTTACGGCTCTTACGTAGGAAGTCCAAAGAACACAGAACGTATTGCTGGGTATCAAATGGATTGTCCGATTCAGCAAACGCTTCAATACAACGCTCTTCGTCAAAGATAGAGAAGTGCAGATTGAAACGGCGCATCATCTCGACTAACCATTGGTGTTGTAGAGTTTCAGGAACCACAATCAGAATACGTTCAGCACGGCCAGACAACACCTGTTGGTGGATGATCATGCCCGCTTCAATGGTTTTACCTAGGCCAACTTCATCAGCCAGTAAAACACGCGGAGCGTGACGACGACCCACTTCATGGGCGATGTATAGTTGGTGAGGGATCAAGCCAGCACGCATACCACACAAGCCACGCATAGGGCTCTTGTGTTGTTTGTACTGGTTGCTCAGCGCACGGTAACGCAACACAAAATTATCCATACGGTCGATTTGACCTGCGTACAGCTTATCTTGTGGCTTGTTAAAGCGGATCTGATTGCTTAAAAAGATTTCACGCAGGGTGACTTCTGTTTCTTGGGTATCTTCGCGAGTACCTAAGTAGGTTAGCAGCCCTTTGTCTTCGATAACTTCCTCGACAGACAGAGACCAACCTTCTTGGCATTCGATGACATCGCCTACATTAAACGTTACTCGGGTTACGGGAGCATCAGTACGTGCATAAACACGGTTTTCTTCTGACGCTGCAAACATTAGTGTCACTGTGCGAGCATCCATTGCTACAACGGTACCTAAACCTAAATCGCTCTCCGTATCGCTTATCCAGCGTTGCCCCAAAGCAAATGTCATGAATCGACTACCTCAATCTTATAGTTGGAATTTGGTCTTTTTTAACTGCATTTTTAAACACGAGCGTTCTCACTCCCGAACTGAAAATATAGCCAAAAACGCCTAGTTTGCAGCCACTTTTTAAGTGCGCTCTAGATAATAAATATCTTGAGGAAATGGTGCAGAAAAAGGTCGCTAATCTTACTCGATGCTGTGATTTAGGTCACGCCTAAAGGCAATGATTTCATGCTTTTTTTCTGTTTTCGCTAGTGCAATCAAACTGTAAAAAAATCATGGTTAATCTATAGGTAGCAGATTGCTGCTCTCAGACGAATACGTCATATCCATCGACAACGATATGGCGCTGTTCCTCAAGATGAAGTTTAGGTAAGTAGTTGACTATCTGCAGAATCAGATACTAATCTTTATATGAGCTTTATCTACGTTCAATGAATGCAAGGCAAGCCGCACGTCGGCAAGGAGATGCTATGGGCGAGACCAACCGGAAGCTATTTGTTTTAGACACCAATATCCTACTTCACGAACCCTTCGCTATATTTTCTTTCCAAGAGCACGATGTCGTTATCCCCATGACAGTGCTAGAAGAACTCGACAGAATCAAAGACAGTAAAAGAGACGTTGCTCGAGATGCGAGAATTGCGATTCGCACGCTCGAAGATCTGTTCAGGGAAACCACACCCGATCAAATCTCGGAAGGCATTCCTTTCTCTAAAGAAATAAACGCATCCGGCAGTATTTCCATACTCGCTGACTACGAACTTCAAGAAAGCATTAAGGCCTTCGCCGACGATAAGGCAGGTGATAACCGAATCCTCAACGCTGTCCTCTATCTTCAGAATAAACGCGCACCACGCGAAGTGGTTCTCATCACCAAAGACATCAACATGCGCTTACGAGCCAAAGGCGCTGGTGTTCGCTTTGTTGAAGATTATCAAACCGATCAGCTGATTGATGACATCCAATACCTCACCAAAGGCTTTCAACAACTCGAAGGGGCATTTTGGGATGGCATTGATAATGTCGAGAGTAAGGCTCTAGGGGGAAAGACGTTACACACTCTAGCAAGAGCCCCTTTCGAGCCCACCTTCCTCAATCAATATGTGATTGACGAAGAGAGTGACTTTGCCGCTCGAGTCGAAGAGATTGAGTCCGAAACGATCACGCTTCGCGATCTAAGCCGAGAACGCTTAATGAATCGCAGAGCATGGGACATTACACCAAAGAACATCTATCAAGGTATGGCGATCGATGCCCTGCTCGACCCTGATATTGATCTGGTAATTCTCACTGGCGCCGCGGGTAGTGGTAAGACACTGTTAGCCATGGCTGCTGCGCTTGAACAAACCATCGAACGTAAACAGTTCGATAAGATCATCGTAACCCGAAATACACCGGATATCGGTGAGTCGATTGGTTTCCTTCCGGGTACCGAAGAAGAGAAGATGTTGCCTTGGTTGGCCGCGGTGACCGATACACTCGAAGCACTGCACAAGAATGACCACTGCACCGAAGGGTCAATGAAATACATCTGTGACAAAGCCAACATTCAGTTCAAATCGATTAACTTTATGCGTGGCCGTTCAATCCAGAATGCCTTTGTGCTTCTGGATGAGTGTCAGAACCTGACCGCATCACAAATAAAAACCATCATCACCCGTTGTGGTGAAGGCACCAAGATTGTCTGTTCTGGTAACCTAGCACAGATAGATTCTTCTTACTTAACCCCTGTGACTTCTGGCTTAACCTATATGGTCGAGCGTTTTAAAAACTTCGAAGGCAGCGCCAATATCCACCTCAACGGTGTAGTACGTAGCCGACTGGCAGAGTTTGCTGAAGAGAACATGTAGTGACTCTATACGCTCACTGAATCAGTAATCTAAAAACAAAAAGCGCCTCACATTGGAGGCGCTTTTCAATTTAATATCTTAAAGTAAATTGGCAGAGATTAGCCTGAATTACTCAGTACCACCGACGGTTAGCGAGTCTAGCTTCAATGTTGGTTGACCAACACCCACTGGTACACTTTGACCAGCCTTACCACACACACCAACACCACGGTCGATGCTTAGGTCATTACCGACCATAGACACCTGCTGCATTGCTTCAATACCAGAACCGATCAGCGTTGCGCCTTTCACAGGGTGGGTGATCTTACCGTTTTCAATCATATACGCTTCAGAAGCAGAGAACACAAACTTACCAGAGGTGATATCAACCTGACCACCGCCGAAGTTCGGCGCGTAGATGCCTTTCTCAACCGTAGTAATGATCTCTTCCGGCGTGTGCTCACCCGGTAGCATGTATGTATTGGTCATGCGCGGCATTGGAAGGTGCGCGTACGACTCACGACGACCATTACCTGTCGGTGCCACACCCATTAGACGAGCGTTCAGCTTATCTTGCATGTAGCCTTTTAGGATACCGTTTTCGATTAGCGTGTTGTACTGACCATTAACACCTTCATCATCCACATTCAATGAACCACGAAGATCGGTCAATGTGCCGTCATCGACAATCGTACATAAGCTTGACGTTACTTGCTCGCCAACTTTACCAGAAAATACCGAAGAATCTTTACGGTTGAAGTCACCTTCTAAACCGTGGCCTACTGCTTCGTGTAGAAGAACGCCCGGCCAACCAGAACCAAGGACAACAGGCATTGCACCAGCAGGCGCAGCCACCGCTTCAAGGTTAACGAGAGCTTGACGAATCGCTTCGTCAGCAAATTGGTAAGCAACTTGAGTACCGTTGTCATCACTTAGGAAGAAGTCGTAACCAAAGCGGCCACCACCACCCGCGCTACCGCGTTCACGGCGATCGCCTTTCTGAGCAAGCACGCTAATCGATAATCGAACCAACGGTCGAATATCACCGGCGTAAGTGCCGTCAGTCGCGGCAACCAGCATCTGCTCATGCACACCGCTTAGGCTTACCGATACTTCAGTCACCATCGGCTCTTTAGTACGAATGTAAGCATCAAGCGCTTTAAGCAGTTCTGTCTTTTGCTGTTTTTCCCAGCTTGCTAGTGGGTTTACCGCGTCATAGTAAGCTTGGTTAGAGTTACGTTTGAAAGCCTGTACCTTGCCGTTTTGGCCTTGCTTAGCGATACCACGAGCCGCAATCGCGCTCTGTTTAAGTCCATCCAATTGGATTTGGTCTGCGTAAGCAAAACCGGTTTTTTCACCCGATACTGCACGAACGCCAACACCGCAATCGATATTGAAAGAGCCGTCTTTAATAATGCTGTCTTCTAGCACTAAAGACTCGTGCCAGCTTGACTGAAAGTAGATATCAGCATAATCAATTTGGCGGGTAGCAATGCTCGCCAATGTATCTGCGATATTCTGCTCCGTAAGCCCTGTTGGGTTCAGTAGCGCTTCTTCAATTTGATTAATGCTCATAAATGGCTCTTGTTTGTAATTAAAATTGATTGGTAAATCGAGAGTGTTGCGCGATTGGCATATTTTGCCTAATAGATTCGCAACTGGATATATCTATCTCAACCACCATACTTTTAGGATCTTGGCCTAACTGTGAGACCACTCGTCCCCATGGATCAACCACCATTGAGTGTCCCCATGTTTCTCTTTGGCAAGGATGTTTCCCCCCTTGCCCCACCGCGACAACCCACGACTGTGTTTCGATCGCACGGCACCTCAATAATGCTTCCCAGTGCGCTTGACCTGTCACTGCGGTAAACGCAGCGGGTACAACTATAATTTGCGCACCTTGCTTACGTAACTCTGAATACAAGTGTGGAAAGCGCACATCATAACAAATACTCAAACCTAAGCGACCAAAAGGCGTTTCCGTTGTCACAACTCGGTCACCCGGCGTAAAAATATCGGACTCTCGATAACACTTGTGTGCATCAGCGACATCCACGTCGAACATGTGTAACTTGTCGTAGTGAGTCACTAAACTGCCAAAATCATCAATCACCAAGGTTGTGGTCGTCACACCTTCTGTCGTACTTATTGGCATACTGCCAACTACGATCCAAACTCGATGACGTTTTGCTAGCTCAGACAGTTTATTTTGCAATGGACCATTATTTAAAGGTTCCGCATATTTGTGATAATCAGCCTTGCTACCAAAAACTAACGCGTTTTCAGGGCAAACCACCCACTTAGCCCCTAAAGCTTTGCACTTTGCAACTTCTTGAACAAGGTAATCAAAGTTTAGCTCAGGGTTAGGGCCAGATGTCATTTGAATCAATCCAACACAATCCATGCGTATTACTCCTCCATTCATTTGATTCAGAAACCAGCATTGACCGTATTAACCACTTACGATATTAACCACTTACCGTACCAAGCGACGACCATCTTCACTAGCTCGACTATTAACTAGCTCATAAATAAACAACTCGTGTACTCACGACTATTGCGCCAGCTTTCTCAGCTTCTCTGGTAACTTGAACTCACCAGAACTACGGGAAAGCTCACTCACCGTTGGCGCATCCAAGGGCCCTTTAACCGAGTAGTTAACTTGAGTAAATACCTCAACCACAGGCGAAATAACCGTCGTCACCGCCAATACGTACAAAGCGGTTTGTGGGGTGACCGCAAAGGCTGTTAACACAGGAATACCCGAGGTAATATCGGGAGTAAAGTTCACCTCAGCATCAACCTGACGAGTATTGAGGTTAGCGATACCTTTGATCTTCATCTCACCCGCGACCGCATCCATATTCAGATCATTAGTCAGGAAGATACCATTTTGGATCTCGCCAGTTCCTGTGATGCTATTGAATGCCATGCCTTTATCAAACACGTCTGAGAAATCGAGTTGCATCTTACGAAGTATGGAATCTAAGCTAAACAAACCCAGTAAGCGGGCGGCACCACTTACATCAGAAATAATGCCTTTACCAAACTGAGTTTCAACATTACCACTAAGGGTATCTATTTTGATCCCCCAAGGTGAACCATCCCAGTCCAGCTTCCCCTCTAACGCAAAAGGTGCTTTTTGAATCCCGGAAGTGATTCCAAAACGCTCCATTAACTCACTATTGTTTTCACCTTCAAAATCAACGGTTAAGGATGAATGGCTTGTGTCGCCTTTCAGCTTCCACCAACCACTTACATCCGCTTTGTTGCCGCCACTTCGAACCTGAATCTTGTTCCACTCAATGCGATCTTCTTTTCTGGTCATTTCGACGTCCACCTTGCCAACCTTATAACCTTGCAACCAAAAGTCGTTAAGTGTCATCGTCAAGTTAGGCATCGAATCATGAATCTTTTTATCTAATTCAGAGACCAATGGAGCCTCTTTCTCTTTTCGTCGAAGCAGAGTCTCTTGGTTTGTTTTCTCGCTCCACTCAGGGAAGAATAAGTGCAGGCGGTCAAGTGAAACCGTTAAATCATAAGGAGGGAGATAATTAATATCACCTTCTAACTCTTGGCTAGAGATTTCCATTTGCCACGCTTGCTTATTCTTTCGAGCGCTAAAGTCGACATCGTTCCAAGAAATACCACCTAAGATCAACTCTTTACTCTCGAAAGTCACACGGCTTGGTGCCGGAATGCTTGGTGTGTCCATCTGGCTAAGCACTGCATTTGAGGGTTGGCTACTGGAGTTCATCAAGACCGATAACCAATCATCGGCATTGAATTTGTCCGTACGAATTAACGCATGATGCCCTACAACAGGGCTAATTTTATAACCGCCACGACCAAGGACTAAATTGGTGGCAGTTAGCTCAGGAACATCACCTGTGATATCAATCTCAGCTTGATATTTGGTGCTAGGCAGTTGTAAACGTGCAGTAATAGCTTCTTGGTTACCCGACGCCTGCAACCGCGCAGAGCCACTTTCTAAAGATTTCTTCGCTAATGGATATGGGTAATCACTCGCCAGATACTTAAGATCGGACTGTAAATCCAATTGATAACTAAAACCGATATCATTGAGCTGTATATCAATCTGACTTTGCCATAACGCATGACCGGATAGGCGACTTAACCACTTTTCTCCGATATAAGGTTCTAGAGGCTTAACGTCCCAATCTCCTAACACATCGATATCGACTGCATAGCCAGGGCCATCATTCAATCCTTTGAAGTCAATCGAAACCCCTTGCTCAAGTAGCTCCGCCGCTAGGCCATGTGCCGTTACCACATCATTATCAAACTCAATGCGTCCAGTGGTGTTTTCAAGCACTATCGGCGGCGCTTCAATTTCAACATGATTCCCATTCAGGTCGGCATAACCCCAAGCCCTTGGTTCTTTTTCAGCATCAAACGGAATGTTAAGCTGAAATTCAGAAGAAACATCACCACTGACCTGAAGTGCTGTTAAAGCAGCTCCTACAGAGTCGACTAATGGCGAAGCCGTCATGTAATCACGTACCGCATTACCTGACGCTGTCGCCTTAGCTTCAATTTCGATATGGCCGCCTTCCCCTAAATAAGGAATACGCCCCGTAATACGATCTGCAGTGACATCCATCAATTGAGCTGAACGAGAATCCAGATGCATCGCAGCATTTTCAAACAGTAGATCAAGCTGAAGGTCAGTGATCAATGGCCAGCTTGTGTCAAAGCTAAATTTAGCGTCCTCTAAACCAACCCAAACTTGGAAAATTCCATCATGATTGGTATACGGATATTGAGCTAATTCACCATGCCAAAGTAATTTAACGGTGTCGGCTTTACCTGCTTGGATAGCAGTGGAAAGGTAGTCGGTTAAGTCTTGGCCAAGTGCCAACGTTGGTAAGTAACGCCAGGTTTCACCGACGTTGTAAGCGTCTGCTTCTCCATAAAAGGATAAGAACGGGCTCGCATCTTTTGGGAAGTCTAAGCGGAATGCGCCTAGTACTTGTAGATCTGGCGTGGCTGCCGTGACTTTGTCAGACCAAAGCTTCCAGCCGTTTTCATCTTGTTGCCAAACAATATCAACCTGACCTTGTTTAATATTCAGCGGCGCTTGGAAGACATCACCATAAGGGAATACATCGTCGATAACGTGTAGGCTAGCTTTCGCTTCTGTTGCAGAGCCAAACACGCTGCCGGAAACTTGGCTAAAACCTGGTACTAATTCCCATTGCTCGATAGCAAGGTCAGAAAAGCGAGCTGAATAACGTAAGCTTTCCATTTCTGAGCCCATCGAGACACGAATATCTGAAACAGAGCCTCCTGGAGCCAACGAATGAATCATTTGAGTAGATTGCTCGGAATCTGGCAACAACTTAATCAGCGGGGTAACGGTTGCAATATCAAGTTCAGACACGTTGAGTTGCCATGAACCTTTAATCCACTTAAACGCAACGTCAAACTCAGGCCAAGGTCTGAAATCCGTTCTTAAATTGAGTGAGTGACCATTCACTTGCCATCCATCATCGACTGGAGCCAACTTAAAGATGCCCGACTCAACCATCAAGTCATGCTGACCATCTTCGTTCCACGTCAATTCAGAAGGCAATACCTCAACATAAGCGCTCACAGGCTGACTGTTTCGCAGAGTTAACCAACTATTGAGGCTCACTGTTCCGCTTTCAATGCCGGATTCAGCTTGCATATAATGCGTTAGCCACGGATTCACCGAGATACTATCAGCGCTGACATAGAACTCACCCGTAACATCGGCTAACGAGCCACCATCGACAAAGTTAGCACTCACTGACAAAGAGTTTAGGTTGGCTTCTTTAATACTCACCACGCCCTCTGCCAGGTGATGTTTACCGGAGTTTTGCCACTTTAATGTTTCGATATCGAGTTGACGCTCTTCGTCAGAAATCGTGCGGTATACGAGAGTTGAATTTGTAGCGGTCACGTCCACCAGCGTTTTCAACAGTAAATTATCTAGCTCTTGTATAACCCGTTTTGAAGTGTTTGATTTCGTTGGATTCTTATCATCTTCATTCCGGTCAGGAAACAGCTCAACTGAACGTATATCAAGATACATTTGATTCATCACAAGATCGGCAACCACAGGACGCATTTGAACAAGTGATTGAATCAAGTCGAACTCAACTTCAACACGCTCTACAGAAAAAGTCGTATCTTCTACGTTAGGAAGGCTGGCTTTAACACCTTGTAGTGCAATGGAAGGGTGAGTGTTACGCCAAAAACCACTCACATCTTGAATAGAAAACTCAAAGCCGGAATGTTGGTTTACCCAAAGCTCAATCTCAGATTGATACTTATTTAAATTGGGTAAAGCTACACGTAGTGTAGTAACGGCAATGGCTAGCGTTACTAAGATAGTAACCACTAACCACAAACATGCACGTAGAATCAGAGTAACGCTTGAGCTCACAAAATTTCCATTACATCATAACCACATCAAACTGCTCTTGTATGTACAGAGGCTCAGCCTGGATTTTAACTTGCTTGCCAATAAAGACTTCAAGCTCCGCAAGCGCATGAGACTCTTCGCCTTCTAGCGCCTCAGCCACAGCTGCCGCTGCGTAGACCACAAACTTATCGGCGTCGTACGCACGATTCACTCGCGTGATCTCTCGAAGAATTTCATAGCAAACCGTTTCAACCGTTTTCACACTGCCGCGACCTTCACAGGCAGGGCAACTCGAACACAGAATATGCTCAATACTTTCACGAGTTCGTTTACGCGTCATCTCCACTAACCCAAGCTGTGTGAAGCCGTTAATATTGGTCTTCACACGATCTTTGTCCAGCGCCGCCTCCAAAGAAGTTAGTACTCGCTTACGGTGCTCTTCAGACAGCATATCGATAAAGTCGATAATGATAATGCCGCCTAAGTTACGCAGACGCAGCTGACGGGCAATCGCCTGTGTCGCTTCGACGTTAGTATTGAAGATCGTCTCTTCTAAGTTACGACGGCCGACAAATGCGCCAGTGTTAATATCGACAGTCGTCATCGCTTCTGTTTGGTCAATGATCAGATAACCACCAGACTTTAATTCGACTTTCCGATCCAAAGAGCGCTGAATCTCGTTCTCGGTATCGTACATATCAAAGATCGGCTTATCGCCTTCATACAACTCTAACTTGTCGGTCAGCTCTGGCACGTACTCAGAAGTGAATTCTTTTAGGTTTTCATATTCTAGACGAGAATCGACCTGGATCTTGCTCAGCTCAGTTCCTACAAAGTCACGCAAGATACGTTGACTTAAACAAAGCTCACCGTACAAACGAGTGCGTGCTTTGTGCTTACCACGACGCTCTAACACTTTTAGCCAAAGTCGCTTCAAGAACGCGGCATCTTGTGCAAGCTCATTAGAATCAGCACCTTCGGCTGCGGTACGGATGATAAAGCCACCGTGTTCGTCACAGTAACGAGAGACCACTTTCTTAAGGCGATTACGTTCAGACTCGCTATCGATACGCTGAGAAACACCAACATGGCTAGCACCCGGCATAAAGACCAGATAACGAGATGGTAGAGTGATATCTGTCGTTAACCGGGCCCCTTTGGTACCTAGGGGATCTTTGACGACTTGAACCACGATATCTTGCCCTTGGCGAACAAGCTCTGATATATCACGAACTTGAAACTGTTTCTTTTCATTTTCAGCGACACATTCAGTATGCGGAACAATATCAGAGGCGTGTAAAAAAGCTGCTTTCTCAAGACCTATATCCACAAAAGCTGCCTGCATCCCTGGCAGAACACGACTGACACGTCCTTTATAGATATTTCCTACGATGCCGCGTCGAGCATCTCGTTCGACATGGATCTCCTGAAGAGTTCCCCCTTCAATCATGGCCACACGAGTTTCACTCGGGGTCACGTTCAGCAACAATTCAGCACTCATGGTGCACCTCAGATCTGTAATTATAAGAATTCTTGCAGTAGCTGGTCCGTTTCAAATAAAGGTAAGCCGACAACGGCGTAATAACTACCTTCGATTCGGGTAACAAAGCGTCCACCCAAACCTTGGATCCCATAGCTACCGGCTTTATCGCATGGCTCCCCTGTTTCCCAGTATTGTTCTATTTCTTTTTCACTGAGGGGTTTAAACCATACGTCGGTAATAACGATTTTTGTATTTTGTTGTGTAGCCGAGACAACAGAGACAGCCGTCATCACCTGGTGGCGATGATTAGCTAATTGAGTAAGCATTCGCTTAGAATCAGAAAAATCCGCAGGCTTCTCGAGTACCTGCCCTTGACTGACGACTACGGTATCAGAACCTAGAACGACATGCTGCTTTTCAGGATCACTAACACCTAACAAAGACAAAGCAGCTAAAGCCTTATCCAATGATAGCCGCTTAACATATTCTTCGGCGGTTTCTTGAGCGTGTTTACACTCTTCCACATCAGTCACAAGAACAGAAAACTCATAACCAAGTTGAGATAGCAGCTCTTTGCGGCGCGGGGAACCAGATGCTAATACTAAAGACTTCTTTTCCATCGTCACGCTACCTTACATGCCAATGACGACGAACTCGTCTCATTAATAAAAACATCCAAGGCCAAAGTATACAGTTTATCAGTGCACTCCATAACGACAATGGATTGAATACGACATCTTGAATCAAATATTCACCAAAGAATATCAATACTTCAAATAACACCGTTAACGCTGCAATGATCATGCCTTGCTGCCACAATGCCATATTACGAATGACAAGGAAGTTAAGCGCAATTATGTACATAACAATTGCCATCATCATTCCTCTAATCCCTAGCGTAGAACCGATCAAGAGGTCCCACAATAAGCCAAGAATCAAAGCACTACCCACGTTAACACGATGAGGCATAGCCAAAACCCAGTAACAGGTAACCAGTAGTAGCCAAGATGGCCTAAAAAGATCTAAACTACCAGGCCAAGGGATAGTTTGCAGAATAAGTGCTATCAAAAATGAGCAGCCAATTACTATTTTACTTCTTAAAACACTATTGGCCATCTTCACCCTCTAACAATACTTGTTCAATGCTGGATTGCTCTGCTTTCATCTGTTTGTTTTCATCAGGCCATACAAGAAGCAAGTATCTGAGCTTATCAAACTCAACCACTGGCTCTGCTTTAATAACGGCAAACTCGCGTTTCGGGTCGTAGTCAACCGAAGAAACATGAGCCACTGGATACCCTTCAGGATAAACCCCACCCAAACCAGACGTCACTAATAGATCTTCTTGTTGGATATCGGTGCTGGTTGGAATGTGTTCTAGCTGGATCTCATCCATCATGCCATTACCCGAAGCTATCACCCGAATATCGTTTCGAATAACTTGCACAGGAATTGCGTTGTTTGCATCAATAAGCAGTAGAACACGGCTATTGTGAGCAGCAACAAACGTCACTTGGCCGACAATGCCTTTCTCGTTAATCACCGGCTGCCCTTCATACACCCCATCAATCTGACCTTTGTCGATCACGACTTGATGACGGTATGGTGAAGTGTCGACTGCCATCACTTCTGTGACAACTTTCTTCTCATCACGGATAAACGGCGATCCTAACAGTTTACGAAGGCGCTTATTTTCTTCTTGATATTGGTCAAGCAGAATCAGCTCACTCTTCAATCGTAAGACTTCTCGTTTAATATTATGGTTAGATTCGACTAGCACTTTACGAGTACTAAAACGGTCGTATACACCATCGAACATAGTGCGAGGCAAGTTGGCTGCATACTGAATAGGGGCAACCACGCTGTTTAATAGATAGCGAACATTTGAGAAAGCATCTAAACGACTATCAGCCAGCATAAGGCTGGCTGATAAAGTTACAGCAAAAAACAGGCGCAATTGTAGAGAGGGACCTCTACCAAAAATTGGCTTCATTCTATATTTGGTCCTAGAGCTACATTTGTTCCTATAGACAAGGTCCTAGGCTCTTCACATAAAACTAGATAAGAAAAGAGCCTAACACTAAATATTATTCTTCGCTGAACAGGTCACCACCGTGCATGTCGATCATCTCTAAGGCTTTACCGCCACCTAGAGCAACACACGTTAATGGCTCTTCTGCAACAACAACAGGGATGCCGGTTTCTTCAGTTAACAAACGGTCTAGATCTTTTAGTAATGCACCACCGCCAGTCAATACCATACCGTTTTCTGAGATATCAGAAGCCAGTTCAGGTGGACACTGTTCAAGTGCAACCATTACTGCAGAAACAATGCCAGATAGAGGCTCTTGAAGTGCTTCAAGAATTTCGTTTGAGTTTAGGCTAAAGCTACGAGGCACACCTTCAGCAAGGTTGCGACCACGAACTTCGATCTCTTCCACTTCATCGCCAGGGTAAGCTGAACCGATTTCGTGTTTGATCTTCTCTGCTGTCGCTTCACCTATCAAACTGCCGTAGTTACGACGAACATAGTTGATAATAGCTTCATCAAAACGGTCACCACCGATACGAACAGAAGATGAGTAAACCACGCCATTGAGTGAGATAACGGCAACTTCAGTTGTACCACCACCGATATCAACCACCATAGAACCCGTTGGTTCAGATACGCGCAGGCCAGCACCAATCGCAGCAGCCATAGGCTCATCGATAAGGTAAACCTCACGAGCACCAGCACCTAGCGCCGATTCACGGATAGCACGGCGCTCAACTTGCGTTGAACCACAAGGAACACAAACCAAAACACGAGGGCTTGGTTTAAGAACACTGTTATCGTGCACTTGTTTGATGAAGTGCTGAAGCATTTTTTCCGTTACGTAAAAGTCGGCAATCACACCGTCTTTCATTGGACGGATCGCTGAAATGTTACCAGGCGTACGACCAAGCATTTGCTTAGCTGCGTGACCAACAGCAGCAACACTTTTTGCAGACCCTGTACGATCTTGACGAATAGCGACAACTGAAGGCTCATCAAGAACAATGCCTTGGCCTTTTACATATATAAGGGTATTGGCGGTACCTAAATCAATCGATAGGTCGTTTGAAAACATGCCACGAAGTTTTTTAAACATATTCTTCGCTCATCCTGCAAGAATTAGAAGACAAAAATTGCACTAAATGTACCAATGCCTTGCTGTCACGGCAAGGCATTGAAGTATAAACATGGACTGAAACCCGCAATTTCTTACAGATTCCTAACTTAAGAGGCAAATATTATATTATTACTGACCTGTTAAACCACTTTCACCTCGGTAAATCACACGATCGTTACCGCGGTAGATACCAAATGTGACGACGGTGGAGGGATCTTCATCACCTAGCTGGCGCCAGTTGTAGCGCAACCATGGTTGATCTTGATCACTGCCACTACATGAGATGTTATTTCCATCATCACTCTCAGGCTCAGAATCATCCATTCTTAGCCACAGACGGACTTGTTCACGTGGCGAATCTGTACCTGTTGGTGTATTTTGATTCGCGGTAACCTTTTCCTCACCATCATCGACGCTGCCACTGCCGTTAAGTGAAGCTAATGTGGTTGTCGCTCCCTCACTGTGCCAAATGACTTGCTTACAGGCATTTGCACCATTGAAGGTACTGCGGTCATCATCTTCATTCACAACAAATTCATTACCATCCCAGAACTCAGATCGCAGTGGAATCGTTAAAGTTGTATCGGAATTGCCACCAATATCATCTAGCGCCATTCGACCATATCGAGCTGGGGGCTGAACCAGAAACTCTACAGAGTCTGTCAAAGTATCTGAATCAGTAAATGACACAGGGTCAACACCGTCTACCGTCAAACCGAAATGGGTAACAGTAGAATTAGCATCCGATGTATTAAAAGGATTATCCTTGCGGCTAACACTATCAGAATCCGTAACTCGCTCAAGAACAGCGGCACTATCGTTCAACAACCAATGCTTGCGATCAGTAGACCAAGTACCTGATCCAGTATCTAGCAAGAATCTATTATCGACAGCAGTATCATCTAGAACACCAAATTCTGCCTGTAAGTCTGGATGGAAGAAACGATAATTGTTAAGCACGTTGTCAACACTGCTTTCACCTGATGCCATTGGGTACACTTGATGAACTGCAGAATCATAAGGTTGGTCTAAGTATGCAATATCACTTTGATTTGCAACATTCCACTCAGGAGTATCTTGGACAAAGTATTTAGGGTAAAAACGCCCTATCGATTTACTACCAGAAAAGCCACTTAAAATTGAACCATAAAAACTACCGGCCTCTGTCGCAATAAAGTTAAAGCTACCCACTTCTGAGTATTTTAAACTCTCGAATTTATAGCCTTTATTAGTCTGATCATTCGGGGAAATTTGCTTAGTTAGTTGAACTTCAGGGGTTAAATCCCCTAACTCAGCGTCTGGGTAATCCGTAGTTGAAGGTGTCTCTAAAGTCGTTGTCACTTGCACGCTTGCTGTAGACTTAAAGTAATTATTCGTCAATAAGTTATCATCAGTACAAACATCAGATGAGTTGGTATGCTTGATTGGACGAGCGTAGACATCAAACGCCTCACCAGCGGCAACAAATGCAGCACCACCAATGCTATCACCATCAGAGTTATTATCAGTACAAATTGCAAATTTCCAAGGGCGAGAATACACAGAGAAACTTCCCTCTACATCGTAACTCCCATCTTCGGGACAACCAGCAAAACCAGTACAATCAAAACTACTGTCTTTTAAAGTGACGTTGAAAAGACCTGATTCAGAAACAGTTAAGTCAGTTGTAGCACTACCACTTTCAAATTCAGGCAAGTAAGTTAACACCCCATCAGAGCCATTCCACGAACTATCCAGCTCATGAGCAATGGTAACTTCCTTCTCGGCTTCACCTACATAGTTTTCGGCAACCACAATAGAATCACCTAGGTCACAGGCTAAAACTTTAGTTACCGTAGGTGTAGCCTGCCCAGCAATAACGTCAAGACGATTGGTTGGAGTATTGCCATCCACTAATGAGAATTTAAACGGCACGAACTTGAACTGACTTTCAACCTCTTTGCCAGAGTCATCCACTAATGTTGCAGTGAGTGTGTAATCAGAGTCAAAATCAATATTGGCAGTCTCTTTAGCGACAATTTTTAAAGTTAATTCACCATCGTTATTAGAAAAATAATTCGGGTATGCACCTGTACCTGAACCTTGCTGTACAGAAATGTCGAACTCATCAGCGTCTGGCGCAATACCTACGGTAACACCTAGACTTTCCGCCACACCATTATTAGAGGTATTAATGGTAAATTGAGGGGAATCGTCGCCACACATTAAAGCTAAATCGGTTGCGGGGGAAATATCAATTTCATAGTCATCAACAGGCACAATACAACTGGTCTCAGCATGAATTAAAGCGCTTGATGACATATTCACTGATTTAGCAGATACCGCACCATATACTCTAGCTGCTCCGCTCATATCAACATTTCTTTCACTGTAAAGTAAACCGACCAGCGTGCCACTTCCATTTAGGCTGACAAGTTGGCCACCATTTTGTAATACGTTCACCCTAAAATGTGTGTCACCCGCAAGCACGGGTTTATCACCATTCCAACGAACAATTGGAATTCCAGCATAACCATCATTGTTAACAGAAAAGTTTTTAGTAAAGATCGTAACCGTATCACCACTCTTTACGTGTAATTTACCTGTACCATTGATATTAAGTGAGCCAATTTTATATTTACCAGACTCTATTTCAACCACTGCACCAGTACCAATTGAGATGCTGTCATATTCGTAAATCTTCACACCACCAACAGTGATAGGTAAGGAAGTGACATTGTGGGTGTAAGGGATATCTAATGAGTTACCTAAGTTGTCTGGAACATCTTCTAATGCTTCTTTATCGATAAGTAAGTCATCCAAGCCGTAACATTCCTGGCCTTCACAAGCGGAACCAGTTCTGTCATTGGTATTCGAATTTAAAAAGCCTACGTAACGATTCCCGCTATCTCTGAGCGCCCCTACTATTTTGGGAGAGCCATTGATTTCCAAACTCCCATTCGAACCTTTCCATGTTTGTACTGGACTTTTATTATTGAAGCCCTCACAAATACCGATGTCATTAGGCCGATCAAACATAAAAAAGCCTACATCTTCAGCAACGTGAGACCTTTCACTGTCCTTATCCATATCCTCTTCAACAATAAAGTAAACTTTATCTTTCGTGATATCACAACGACGAATCCAGCCACCATTATTACCGTCACGAGAGTTCTTATTAGCAACTAAGATCGGAGGAGCATCAAACCTTGCATCAGCTATCGAAGTAAACTCTTTACAACCGATTTCTATTGGAGAAATGACTCTTTCACTCAATGTAGTCGTAACTCTTGTTTCAGCATTGCCAAGGAAAAAACGAGCACCTTGAATAAATCCTGAACCTTCACCAGCCACAAAAGCTACATTCTCTTTAGATGATATAGAGTTCTTTTTGATGACTTCAGATTTCTCTAATGCCAAGGAAAAGCTTTCAACTCCCACACCGCGAGCCATTCCGGTAAACCACGCCGATGTGTTATTTTTTGTTTGAGGTTGAACTAAAACTCCTGGCTTAGAATTAAAAGAGTCTAAACCATAATCCTCATAGCGAATAATATCTGCATTGTTTCTTTCTCCAGAAGTTTGAGACGCGGCGGTGTTTGTATCTACAAGACCAGCAACAATTTGACTTTCACCATTATTTAAAGAGATAACGCCTTCTTCGATAACAAAATAATCAATATAATTACTACTTTTTAAAGGATTCCCTTGCCCACTCATAGGAGCATCTAGATATGCAATGTTGTTTGTCTTTTTCTTAGCATTCGGTGCTATTTCCTGGACTATTGTCGCAGATTGCCAAGTTGTATTGATTACAGACGCTGTAGAAGGAAGCTCTGTTGTCCCATTACTTCTAACGGATAAGCTTGCATCAATGGTTGGCATAACAAACACAAGCGGCTTAGGTTTCGCTATGTCATAGGTATTATTAAAATTCAGCGTACAAGTCACGACTTGCTTGTTCTCAGGCCCTGGAGATGAAATCGTACAATTGTTATCCGTAAGAGTACCAAACTCGAATTGAGGGTTTTGATTAACAGGGGGAGTTCCTGAACATGCATCAACTGGATCTGTTCTATACAGGCAAGTGCCATGAACCACACTGTCATTATCTTTAAAGTATATCGTTGCCCAATTATTATTAGCGGCAGTCGCATTTCCGCGAATAACAGTGTCATCATCTAAGTTAATATTATGATTTGTACTATCAATATTACCAATAATCTCTGACTCGGAAATACTTAACTGTCCAATTGCAACAACGCTCCCACCGATGCGAGATTCATCAGTAATTATTATCTCGTTATTACTCCTATTTGAGACGTCACCCGCCACTTCAGAATCATCAATAGTAACTTTTGATCCTCCGTCGACATCTCCTTGAACTGTAGAGTCATTTTTTACTTCTATTTCATTTAAAGTTCGATTCGATACATCACTATTAACGGTGGAATCATCAATAGTAATTTTTGAGCCCGCATCGACACGCCCCCAAACAACAGATTCATCTTTTATTTCTATCTCATTATTTGTTCTATTAGTAACCCTGCCATTAACTTGAGAATCAGAGATAGTAATTTTAGTACCACCATCAACGTTTTCTGTAACCCATGAATCCGACTCTAAAACAATCTCATGATTACTAACGTTGGATACTAAACCTCTAATTATCGAATTTTTAATTGTCACCTTATTGTTTACAACGATATCAGCACGCAGGTCTGAGTTTTCAAAATAACTAGAGCCGTTGGCACCACCTTCTAAGAAAACTTTATTGTTATTGTGTGTGATATCACTGTTGATCAGTTTAAATCCACCACTCGCCCACAATGTTGCATTGTTGTTCATTTTTATATATGCATTATCCGCGTCAAACACCCCGTTACAGGAATAGGTTTTGGGATTTCCACCACTGACACTTGTGTTACCAGAACATAGAAAGTCGAAGTGCCCTCTATTATTTAAGTTGTAATTAGTTTGAGCGTAAGAATCAAAAGACAAGCACGAAAATAAAAAAACGAGAGGAGAATACCTTAGAAACTTTATACTATTCATGTCACTACTCCCTCACCCAAACTTCTTGAATACGCTGTACTTGGCTCACACCAGAACCGCAAATTACCGAAGACTCTAGAACATAGAAAACAAAGCCATCAAGCTCTCCTCGATTGGAACACTGTATTCGATCAAGAGAACAATTCACCGGAGCTGTGTTAACCATAGAGCTTGCTACCGTAAAGATCCCACCTCCAGGTTGGAGATCATTACTGCTACAAACACTAGCAACGGCAGAAGAAGCCTGAGGATCAAGGTCCGGATAAAACTGAGTCATAACATACTCATTAACAGAGTGACTGAGCAACCAAGCTTGTGTGCCAAGCACAACTCGAGTGTTTGAATCATTATCAGACCAACTAGTTCGACTCAAACTTGTCGCTAAAAAACCAAGCACCACGATAACAAAGATGACAATGACTAGCGCACTACCTTTTTGGGTTGATTTACGGGACATTAATCACCTGTATATCTTGCTCAAACACTGTGGACTCATTATTTTCTGCAAACTCGAGAATCAACTCAACAACACCGTTACTCTGAACATCCGCAGGTTGATAACTCAGAGTACTATTCTCACTCATAACTCGATCGCTTATTGTGACACCATTACGAGTTAGTAAATTACTATTCGCAAGGCAATACTCCACAAGGTTATTTGAGTCAAAAATGTAGTGCCTTTTACCTACAGATTCACTGACAAGAGTGTTAGCTCCATTTGGAATAGAAAAGTAAGCAGCAGATACGCTTGGAGGAACCACACTATCAAGGGGGTATATATTATTGAGGTTGCTGATATCTGTATGTGGCCTAGTCGGATTGATAGCCAATGACATAGATTGCAATGAACTACTTGTCGCTCCAGTATCACTAACTAAGAAATTAATATCTGCCCCCGAGGTAGCGTAAAAACCTGAATCAACAATTGGATAAAATGATACGCAACCGCTACTTACAGAAGCAGGAAACAGATTAGGTACAGCATGTCTCACTTCACGAGAAAGCTTTTCCAATACAAATCTAGCTTCGGTTTGGAGTCGAAAGCGCTCTACAGAACCAAAATAGCCTCTCATTCCAAGCTCAGTAAAGTTCGCAACACCAAGCAAGACAATACTTGAGATCACAATAGCTAGAATCATCTCTATAAGCGTAAACCCTTTCCCTTTCATTAATACTCCCCTCTATAAGCAACTAAGGTGATAGGGGGATTATTGCTTGCGGTGATTGTTAACGTAAATTTCTGCATCGAAGCTGTTGGCGTATCGTTGGCAACGACCAAATCCACATCAAAATTAGTATAAGTGCTGCCGAGTTCAATTGGAGTACCAGAGCTCACCGTTCCGTAATCTCGAGCTAACAGATCAGTCATAATACTTTGACCTAATGCCGAAGCTCGGTTGGAATAATTCACTTGCCCTGAAAGCGCAGATTGTGGTGCAAGAAAAGTAGAAAATGCGAGCATTGCAAAACCAAGTAGTACAATAACAATGATCGACTCGATAAGCGTAAAGCCACTATTTACGTACTTCATGGGCATACCTGATTACTTGGATAAACAAAACCTTGAGAATTGATACAAACCCAAGCTCTGCCGGAACTATTATTAGATGAGATAGTAATTTGAACACCAGATGAAGCACTGTTTTCAGGGTTACCTAAAAGGTTGAATTCGATTGGAGAAGAATAGCTAGAGGTAGGTACAGACGCGAAACTATAATCATCACTAGCGATAGCATCACTTCTTGTTTCAGATGTGTTGTCACAAGCAGATTGCGAACCGATACAATTGTTCGCTGCCACTAAACGTAAGCTTTCAGCGCCTGACACAGACATGTCTATATTCGATTGCATTCTATTCAACTGAACTTGCCGAACGACAGAAGAAACCTGATTTTGAAGAGCATAAAGTTCATAGTTTTGGCGTCCACCAAAACGACTAATAGCCGTCGCTGAAATAATAGCTAATAAAAGAATCACTGCGATTAACTCTACAAGAGTGAAACCTCTGTTTGGCTTTGTATTCATATATACCCAAAGTAGCTAGTTATGACTCTACATTACAAGATAGACTCAAAATAATGAAGGTTTCTAATATGAGTTTTAATACTAATTCTAGTTTATGATTTGAATAAAAAAGGCCAGCAAATGCTGGCCTCTAGCTTACCGAAGCAAGCTATTTAGTTACCATTACAACCAGCACCAAGAGTCACAGATGTAGATGCAGCAGAAGCCGCTGTTTTACCAGTAGCCTGTGTATAAGTAACAATACACTCATCTTCACCATCAGCAGCTCCAGAGAAACTGAATGAGATAGTACCTGAACCACCACTAGTAACGTCTTCCCAGTCCTCATTTAAGCCAACAACCGCAGCTCCAATACCTGTAGATGTTGCCGTTGGATAACCAAAAGCAATATCAATACCTTCAACACTTTCTCCTGAAGATACCGCTTCTAAACCTTTTACAGCGGCTTTACCGTAAGTAATACCCGCAGCACCATCAATAGCGCCCTTTAAGCCTTGCAGAGAAGACTCACGCGCATCATCTTGCAGGTTTAAGAAACGTGGTGCCGCTGTTACAGCAAGAATACCCAGAATAACAATTACAACCACTAGTTCGATTAGGGTGAAACCGCCTTGTCTTTTCATAGTTTAGCTCTCTCTATGTTTAATTTTACGCAGACTTACTGCAAAGTTACGGTCACACGACCAGTTTTAATTTCGTAAACAAATTGGTGCTCGGTATTACCTTCTAATTGAATGTAAGTACAGGTTGCATCACCAGAATTCGCTTGCGCTGAATATTTGTAATTTGAGTCGTCATCAATTTCATCAACCGTGCCAACTTCTGGCGGATTCTGCAACAAGTTTCTCATCAATTCCGCACAAGTTTCAGAAGAAATATCTCCAGGTGCGACTGAAGAATCGCTATTCAAAGTCCATGGGTAGCCGTCTCGAAAGTCAGTATCTTCATTGCTACTGTTCTTTGATCTTGTTAACCAAAAATCAACACCATCATAATCTACAGTATTGTATGTTTCAGCGCCGATCTTCTCTGAGGGTCTTGCTTCGGCTTCCCATTGCGCTCTTGCTGATAACACTGCGGTTGCAAAACCACCCGCAACGCCCTCAATACTTGATTTTTTAGCCTCATCAGTCACATCTAAGAAGCGAGGTAAAGCAGCCACTGCCAATAAACCAACAACGACAATTACGACAACTAATTCGACAAGGGAGAAACCCTTTTGATTTTTAAGCATTTTCTACCTACCCATCTAATCACTAACGCGCATTATACATTTGCACACGTATAAAACCATAAAAACAGTGTCAATATATTCACAAAGCCAAAATATTGGCTTTAACACTAAACCGTTCTTTTTTAAGCAATATATCTATCTGATACTGTTCACTATAATGATAACGACAATGAAACTGTATGTTATCACTTTTATCCTCAATACTTGGAGAGCTTAGCCCTAAAATGCTCTCTTGGGGATATAATTGATCCAACCAATAACGGCAATCTCGCGACTCGCCTTGAATCGGCATAAGCCATCCCGTCTGACTATAAGCCTTTGATTGTTCGGAGCTGTTTTTTTGCTTATTTCCCTTCAACAGATACTGTTGTTTGTACAAATTTGCTTGCTCTACAATTCGTTTACTCGCCACGATCAATGCAGTGTTGGCCGCTTCTTCTTCCACCGTTTCCCACGCAGAGAGCAATCCTACAATCAGAAAAAGAATAACCACACTCCAGACAGCAAAACGTGAGCGCTGTAGGTTATTTATCATTGATTAGCCTTTGATTGCATCCAACATTCCCCACATTGGTAGGAAGATACCCAGAGCTAAAACCAACACCATACCGGCAACGATGACCAACAGAATGGGTTCGATTCGAGCGGTTAATGTTTTTAAGTCATAATCGACTTCTCGATCATAGTAATCGGACACTTCAAGCAACAACTCATCGATACGACCGGTTTCTTCACCCACTGAAATCATTTGTATCACCAAAGGTGTAAAAATCTCACTATTAATCGCCGTAGACGAGACCGTACTACCCGCCTCTATGGCCGATTTCATGGCTTGAACTCGAAGCTCAAGGAAACGGTTATCTAAAGCTTCCGCCGACAAAGCTAACGATTGGTTTAGTGGTACACCTGCTTTGAGCATCAATGCAAAGGTACGTGAAAATCGCGACAGCAATGCTCGATTAACGACACCGCCGATTACCGGTATTCTTAGGCGCATTTTGTCCCACTTCTCTAGCCCTTTACCTGTCTTAACCCAGGCTTTAAAAGCAAAGATAAGACCAAAGATCACGCCGAGCATTAGGCCCCAGTAATTGACAAAAAACTCCGACATACCAATTAAGATACGAGTAGGCAGCGGAAGATCGACCCCGAAACGGGCGAACATACTAGAGAACTGTGGAATAACTTTGATGTTAAGAATGAACATTGCGATCAAGATAAAGCTAATCACGAAGGTTGGATAACGCATCGCGGTCTTGATTCGCTTACGAGTCTCTACCTCTTGTTCATAATACCCAGCGAGTTGTAACAGAGCCTGATCTAAACGACCCGTGTTTTCACCAACACCAATCATCGATACAAACAATGGACTGAATGCCTTGGGGTGCATCTGCATCGACGCCGCTAATCCACGACCATTGGTGAGCTCAGCGACGACTTCCTCTAGCGCTGCTTTCAACTGTTTATTTTCGCAATTTTGGGTCAAACCTTTCATCGACCTTAATAGTGGTACACCGGCTTTCGTCAGGCTGTATAACTGTCGACAGAACAGAACCAACACCTCAAGAGGGACATTGGGCGAAAACAGGCTAGATACATCCATATCCAATACAGAGCCGCCACTTTTACCTAGCTTGATAGAGGTTGGAATGATCCCTTTGTTCATCAAGCTTTCAGCAGCAAGATCTTCGTTATTCGCATCTAATTGCCCACTTACTTGGCTCCCATCAGAGCTGCGACCTACATAACGATACGTTGGCATATCATTCTACCCCTACAGATAAATTGGGTCAGTGGCACCGGACGCATCACCCTCGCCAAGATGCATTATCTCATCAAGACTCACCACACCTTGCAGAGCCAGCTCCATAGCTGAAGCCAATAATGGTTTGTAATTTTTGGACTGTCTTGCAGTTTGAGCAAAACCAACCGCATCATTGGCTCTAAGGGCATCCATCATATTCTGTTCTAGCTCTAACATTTCAAAGACACCAATACGTCCACGGTACCCCGTTAGGTTACAGTTTTGACAGCCACGCCCTTTCATAAATGGCACACCCACTTGATTCGGAAAGCGTACGCTTAGCCATTGCTTGCGAGGTTCATCTAATTCATCCTCAACCTGACAATCGGTGCACACTTTACGAACCAATCGCTGAGCGACCACGGCTCGAACCGCACTCGCCACTAGGTAACCCGGCGCTCCCATATCCATCATGCGCAGCGCACTGTCTACGGCATCATTAGTATGCAGCGTACTTAAGACTAAGTGACCCGTTAATGCGGCCCTTAAACCAATCTCAACGGTTTCATGGTCACGCATCTCACCAATAAGAATGATGTCTGGGTCCTGACGCAAAAAAGTTCTCAAAACAGTTGAGAAATCGAGGTTAATTTTAGGGTTTACCTGAACTTGGTTTACACGAGGAAGACGATACTCTACCGGATCTTCTGCGGTAATGATCTTTTTACCTGGTTCATTCAATTCACTTAACGCACCGTATAAGGTCGTCGTTTTACCTGAGCCAGTTGGCCCGGTCACTAAAATCATGCCATGAGGACGACGTAGTTGATGACGAAGGCGAACCAGCAGATCACTTGGTATGCCTGATGCTTCTAATTTACGCAAACCTGCTGATTGATTAAGCAGACGCATCACCACCGATTCACCATGTTGAACTGGCATAGTCGACATACGAATATCGACAGATTGACCTTTCGCGCGAATATTAAAGCGGCCGTCTTGAGGAAGACGTTTCTCTGAGATATCGAGGTTTGCCATCAGTTTTAAACGCAGTACCAGTGCAGAACCGATATTGACTTCGTTTAATAAAGTTTCATGCAATACACCGTCGATACGTTGACGAAGACGTAGGACGTTAGAATCGGGTTCGATATGGATATCTGACGCGCCCACTTGGATTGCATCTTCAAATAACGAATTAATTAACTTAACGACGGTGACTTCGTCGCTGTCCTCTTCGGCTATATCAAAATCGAAGGCATCATGGACTTGGTGTTCAGCATCAAGCTGCTCGGCGAAAGACGCGATCTCTTTGGTTCTTCGATAATAACGGTCAAAACCATCAACAAGCTGCCTTTCAGGAGCGACAACAAACTCTAAAGCGTAATCACCTAACTGGCCAAGCAGTGACTCTTGTGCAAATAGATCCGCAGGATCACTCATTGCAATACGTAACGTATCGCCTTGGCGCCCAATAACTAATGCTCGAAGGCGGCGAGCATGCACTTCGGGTAAAAGCTGAACCGCTTCTACATCGATATTTGCACGGCTAAGATCAATAAGAGGAATGGCAAGCTGTTGCGACAAAAAGCTCAGCATCTGTTGCTCAGACAAAAAACCAAGTTCAATAAGTGTATCGCCAAGCTTGCGACCAGTACTTTTCTGAGCGACAAGGGCTTGTGCAACTTGATCTTCGGTAATAATGCCTTCTTCTACGAGCAAATCACCAAGCCTTTTTCTTAATCTAATTTGCATCGTCGTTCTCCTCTAAGGCATCGATTATTTTTAATCTGTCGCGGACAAAGTTTTGCGATTGAGATGAGATTCCGACTCTGGTTAAGGCACCTTGATATGATTGTTTTGCAGCGGTCAAATCTAGTTGACGCTCTTGCTGGATGGCTAAACCTAGCCACCAGCGAGCATTATCCGAATTAATCTCAACCAACTTTTGATAACTCTCTAATGCAATCTCTTCTTGTTGAGATTTTTGACTCAATGCCGCACGCATTGCTAAATAATCTTGGGTAGGGTTCGGCGGCAGATGGACTAATGGGCTCAATGCGGCTTCAGCTTGATTCGCTTTAACTAACAATTTAGATAAACCTAAGCGTAATTTCTCGCTGTTAGTATTAAGCTTAATACCCGACTGGAAAAGTTCGTAGGCTTTACGAGTATCGCCTTTACCAAAATAGAGAATAGCGAGTTTCTGGCGAACGTCCTCATTTTGAGGAGTATAACGCAGCGCCTCGGCATAACCTTTCAAGGCACCAGTAAGATCGTTTGCATCAAGGGCTTTTTGAGCGCGCCCTTGTGCATTGTGTGATAATTGTTCATGCGTCAGATTCACTTGTTCAATCAGCATGCCACTATTTTCGGATCCATCAGAACCTTCGTGCTCACGAGGGATAGACGTCGAGTTGTTTTTTGCCACACTCGCAACATACACCGGCTTGGGAATTGCTGGCTTATTTGCTTTTGACGCATTCAAAGGTTTAAGTGCCGTTTGTCGCTGTGTTGCTTGATGAGTATCTGCCACATCAAATGAAACAGCCTTAGCTTGAACACTATTTACCGTCGCTGCCTTTTCTACAGAATGGTTAACTAATTCTAGCGTCACCAACTTTTTGGTGGGAGATAATATCGCTTGAGTAGCCACATTCTGTACGTCTACCGAGCTATCAGAAAGCGCCACTTGGGTTTGTGAATCTCGAGTCGATATTGACCTGTCGACGCTAGGGCCTTGCGAGATAGCCCAACCGCCCATCGCTAAACTGAGAGTAAAACCCGCGGCTATCCACACCAAAGGGGAGCGCGAGCGGACTTTAGGTACCACGGCCGCTTCAATCGAAGTTGTTGATTTCTTCTTTGCCAATTCAGACAAGGCGTTGTTAATGACGCTCATAATTAATTCCAACCCCACAGTATTGGCGTTTTAAATTTAGGCTTACACACATCGTACGTTTCATGCATGGCTGAAAACAGATGTTGGTTATCAATACTTTTCTTCTCTTCACTAAACGAAAGTAACAGAGCCTTGTGACAAAGTTGGTTTATCAATCTAGGAATACCTAACGATGAGCGACAAATCGCCTTTTTTTGATTCAAACTGAATAGCCCAGGGTTACCGCCAGACTTAACGATCCGATTATCAATATACGCAACGGTTTCATCGAGCGTAAGCGCTCTCAATGTCGAACTGAACGTGATTCTCTGACGAAATTGCCTGAGGTGGTAAGCCTCTAATCGAATATCCAACTCTGGCTGCCCTAGTAGAACAATCTGTAGCAGTTTTTTGTCTTCAGTTTCAAGATTGCCGAACAACCTTAATGTTTCGAGAGCTTCATCCGATAGCGCTTGAGCCTCATCGAGAATCGCGACCACTCTTAACCCGGCATTGTGCAACTCAATCAACTTATGTTGAATGTTATCGACTAAAGTGGCCTCATTATCGATGGTCAAACCAAGCTCTTTAGCAACAGCTTGACGTAAGTCTGCACCAGAGAGTACCGGATTTGGCAGGTAAATTAAGGCGGTACAGTCGTGTAAGTGATTGACTAACATCCGGCAAACCATGGTTTTACCAGTACCCACTTCGCCCGTCACCTTAATCACGCCCTCCCCCATTTCTAACGCCGAGATTACCGTTTGAATGGCCTCGAAATGAGGCGCTAAACCATAAAAAAAATCGGTATTCGGCGTTAGTGTAAATGGCAGTTGTTCAAAACCAAAGTGAGCTTGATACATTCGACGCTCCAGCTTAGTGAGACACTGCCACTCTATATTGAGAAAGTAAGCAATTACTCTTCATCAGGGAACCACTGCTGTAAAAGATCTCGAGAACGCTCTAACTCTGTTTGCCAAGTATTCACACCCACGATCGTTGGTTTAAGCAAAATCACGAGCTCCGTTTTTTGCGTCAACTGGTTGGTATTTCGGAATAAATGGCCTAATGCAGGAATATCACCGAGGAATGGAACTTTAGACGTCACATCACTGGTGTTGGATTTCATCAACCCACCAATAACAACCACGTCGCCGTCTCGCGCTCGAATCACGGAATCTGATTCACGAATAGAGCTTTTCGCCAGCGGAAGTTGAACCACGCCCGTTGTTGAACCTAGGTTGAGCTCTTTCACTTCTTCCTCTACCTCAATAACGGCTGGGTGAACATGTAAAAAGACACTGCCTTTATCGTCTATCTGAGGGGTCACATCTAAAGAGATGCCAGAGAAGAACGGCGTTAACTCAACTTCGGGAGCAACATTAGCATTATCACCACTGCCTACCGCGCTTGATAAATCCGTCACGTAGTATTCGTCTGTACCCACCTTGATAACCGCTTTCTGATTGTTTGCAGCCGTGACTCGTGGGCTCGATAGCACGTTCAAGTCACCCTGTGTATCCATAAAGCTCAATACCGCTTCGAAGCTACCGTCTGATATCGTTACGTTGGTTTGTCCACCTAACAAAGAGCTGATGGCATCCAATGGAGGTAATGTTCCTCCTGGACGGTCTATAACCACACCACCACTACCAATCGACTTAGATAAATTCGACCAGCTAATACCTTGTTGATAACCATCACTCAGGGTGACTTCCATGATTTTAGCTTCCAAGATAACTTGGCGTTGCAGACGTTTCTGAGAAATACCTAGGAACTCACGAACCTCACGAATCTCGTCAGGGTAAGCGCGTACCGTAATCACACTCGCTTGCGGGGTCACGACAACGCTTTGCCCATTACCCGAACCAATCAAATGAGCAACCGCCGCTTCAAGTTGCGGCCAAAAATCACTTTCAGAGGTCGTTTCAATCTCTGTACCACCGTTCGATGTCGAGTTTGATGTGTTAGAAGAGTTTGATGAATTCGACGAGTTAGAGTCGGAGCTTGAAGAGTTCGACGAGCTGTTGTCCGAGTTGGAGATCGTGCCGGTAGTGATGGTCGTCAATGATCGACCAGAACGCTTCACTTGTAAGTAATCAACAGGAATAGTCACAGTGCGAAGGCCGGCAGGGTATACCTGAATCACCTTGCCACGCTTTTCAATATCGTAACCATACATATCCTGAGCAACAGACAGTACTTCATCTAACGTCACATCTGTCAGGTTTAAAGTGAGACTCCCGGTAACGCTTGGGTGAATAGCCGCGCTGTATTCGGTGCCTTTGACTAAGCTAGCAAAAAAGGTTCTCGCCTCAACCCCTTTCGCCTGAATACGGAAACGTTTAGCCGTTTCCATTCCCGGTAACATAGCATCAGAGTTAAGCTGAGGCATCAGGTCATCTTGTACCGACGAAGGAAGATCATGAAGCGCTTTACTATTCGCTGCATTGATCGATTCGTTCAAAGACTCTTTTATCTCAACAGGATCACGGTGCCCCATCGAACAACCAACTAAAGAGGACACTAAGATTGCTACTACAAGTTTACGCATGTCTTCACTCAAACCTTAATTATTCTTAATATCTAAAGAGAACATCTCTAATTTCCACTGCTTAGAGCTTCTCTGCAGAGTGACGTATTCTGGATCTATATTCTTAACTCGATACCCTGTGATCGTTTCCCCTTGGCCGAGAATCTGACCATTCAGAACCGCATAGCAAGGCGTATCCCCTTTGCAAACAATACTTTCCAATGATGGCAAGCGGTAATGAGTTGGCGCCTTTTTAGTTGGCGTTGTTTTTTGCTGTGGCGTTAGCCAACCTAATGGCGCTGTAGGATCCTGTTCGGCCCAAGCCATTGGGCTACTAAAAAGTAAGGACAACAATAACGTTCTAACCACCGATAAACTCCTGTCTTGTGCCTAGCGTGTAAACCTCAAACACCAGTCGAGCTTTAGGGTATTCTTCGACCGAATACTGAAATGTGCGCCAGTAATAGCTCACAGGGAGAGACTCAAGCGATTGAAGGTAAGCTGAAATATCAAAATAGCTGCCCGTCAGTTCCATTCTCACAGGATGAAGAAAGTAACCAGAGTATTCACTGGTTTCTTGATTGTTTGAAATTGCTTCTGGTTTTAACGATTCTAAAGATTCTAGCTTAAGCCCATTGCCTGCATTGAGAACACTTTCCAGCAACTGCGACATTTGAGAGGGAGAGATCAGTCCATCCACAACCTCTGCTAACTGAAGCGACAGTTCTTGGCTCTCCACCAGCAGCTTTTTATACTCAAGATTAATGTCTTTGTCGGGGTCTCTATTGAGTTTCGCTTGTAGCACAAGCAACTCACCTTGCTGTCTTTGATTCGACTGGCTAAGGCTCATTAATTGATTCTCTTTAGCTTGCAACTCGTTATAAGCTGGCTCAACCACTAAGCTAAATAGCAACATGAATAAGCCAACAAAACCACACACAAAAAGTAGCCATTTCTCTCTCTGACTTAATGCAAGAAACTTATCGCTAAGCTGATTCCACTGTTGCACTATTTACTCTCCCTGCGAGTATTTAATTCAAACGTAACAACATCTTGGTCATTGCGGCCTATCTTTAACTTTTCAAAAGCACGCCCAACAAGATTCAGTTCACTTTTAAACTGACCAATCCAGTTAGGAACGACCTTTGCGTTACGAGCAAAACCACTAAGATCTAAAGTATTGTGAGTCATGTAGATCTGCGAAAGCGAGATGTCATCTCGGCCCAATTTGGCTAAGGCATTCATGACGCCAGAATACCCGACTTGTTGTGATTGGTCGTATTGCCCAACCGCCTTCAACGCCTCTTTCTTTGCCTGAGTCTCACGTTTGAGACGAGCAACGGCCGCCACTTTATCAGGAGACGGTTTATGCTGAATCAACTTACTATTCAATTGCTTAACTTGTTGGTTAAGTTGCTTCGATTGATGCTGTAAAACCGTAAGCTCTTTATCTAAATTTGACGTTTTATATTGCATCAAAAAATAACCACCAAGCAGCAATACAAAAACAAGTCCCCAACTCGCAACAACATTCGTCAGCGTAAAGTATTCTTTCTTAGGCTTGAGGTGTTCAGGGTAAAGATTGACATTAAAAGCCTCTTTTTCAGCCGCGAGTTTAACCAGTAAGCTTTCTGAATTTTCGCGTTCTTCTTCAACTAATAAAGAAACCGTCGAACTTAGTGTATTGTTTAACGCGTCTCGTAGTTCCGCTTCATCCTCTTCATCACAGCAAATTTTTAGCTGATGAAGTTGGGTACCTTTAATTTGAGAAGAAAGGTAATCAATCGAGCGTTGAAGCTCTAAAGCAAGCCCATCTAACTGCAGGGCACTTGATGCCACACCGGTTAAAGGTGGGACTACACTACGGATTGTTCTTTGGAAACAAACGGTATTTTCAACAAATGCGCCCAGCTTAAAATGCGTATTAGCACTACGCTGCAAAAGAAGAAAATTAGAAAGTTCACCGGCACTGTCACCCCAGATTTCATCTTCAGGAACAACACCTTTCAGCTCAACTTGTGCTGAAAGAGTAATCTTCACTAGCTTGTCTAACAGTTTTTTGGGCAAAACATAGACTTGTAACTTGTTCGACGTGGGCAGCGCAACCGCACTCGCCGTAATCTCTGTCACTCTTTCAGAGACAAGATCTTTCAGTAAAAAAGGCAGTGCAACCGACCATTCGCTCTCTGGAATATCCGGTTTATCAATCTGATAAGTTTGATAATAATTAGCACAAACAATTAATTGGACGCTATTACTATCAAAGACTTTACTGCTAAGCGATTCTTTCAGCGCACTTTCCCAATCTCCATTCACCAGAGGGGTGCTAGTTACTTGCGGTGCTTGCCCTGTCACTGAAACATAAACAGCATCATTACCTAACATGACAACTTGAGAGCTGCCTTTGTTATTCGTTGGCTTAATCTTGTCTAAAATCGCTTTAAAATTCATGCTTAGCTATTACTCTTGCGCCATCGGTTTCTTCGACCAACTTTCACAACAGATTCAGTTTTCACTGCCTTTGCTTTTTGATCAGGTAAAGGGATAATTTGTTGTTCTTCGTCGAAATATCGCCCTTGATAGCCGTTTATGCCTAACTCTATCAAGGTATTCTTTTCTTGTTTTGTTTCGACTCCCACCGCAATCACTTGAGTTGGTGAGTCACCACATGCCCCAATTAAACTGCGGACAAACAATTGATTCTCATGCCGTTGATCTATTTTCTTAATCAAACTTCGATGAAGCTTAATATAATTAACCTTTAAATCTTTGATGTAGTGAGTGCTAACGATGGTTCGCCCAGCTTGACCAGCAATAACTTTACACCCTAACCCCCTCAACATCTTTGCTACTGGTCTCATATAATCAAGATGAGCAATGAGATGCCCTTCTGAAAACTCAAAAGCAAGCTGAGCCCGATGCTGAGTGGAAAGCTGTAATAGTTCGCTCCTGAACCACTTAAAATACTGTTTGTTAGCAAAGGGAGGGACACTCAAGTTAACCGAATAATTGATAGGTTGGGTCGATTCTTTCAACGAGGTCAACACAACCTTCAGAACCGATTGATCCATTAGAGCTTGATAACCCACTTGCTCAACCGCAGGCATAAATCGAGAGGATTTCAATAAGCCTTTATCTGGGTCCTGAATTCTAGTAAATATTTCTCTATGCAATTCATTAGCTTGACCACGTTCTGACATAAGATAACATCGCTGAACAAAGATTACTAAATTTTCAGGAAGCAAAGCTTTATCAAGTAATGTTCTCCAACGAACACTGCCTCTATCAAGTTCATTTTTATTTAACTTAGGGTAGCGACTCCAGTTGTTAATACGCTCCAACTGGGCACTTTTTAGTGCTGTTTCCGTTTCATCCATAACCTGACTATGTCGCTCACCTTCTACGTACATGGTTACACCAATATGACACCAATTATCAGGCTCAAGAGGCTCGGGGGGAGTTAGCTTGCTTAACTGCCTCAAACATTGAGCTGCCAGTGTAGCGATGTCTTTTGTTCCTTGATGAGGGATAAACACAGCGAAGTCCGCTTCATAATAGCGAGAAAAAATGACATCAGGATAGCGTTGAACAATATTAGACAGTACCTGGCCAACCTCAATAATAAAGCCGTCAGTCACTTGCTTGTCATTAACATCACATACCTGTTCCCATTCGTCGATACGAATCAATAAAACCCCTCCTCGAGCACCGCTTTCATGCAGTGCTGATTCCAGCTTATTGTCAAATAAGACTCGGTTTGCCGTTCCTGTGAGTTTATCTAAAAAGGTATGCGTACGAATAAAGGTATCAAAACGGCTTCTTTCTTGACGAGCATCTTGCAACTCTTCTATCAATACATCTAAAGCTTCACTTGCCGTATAAGGCCATTCACGTTCATCTCCTTTTGCATGAGCTTCAACCTGCCCTGCGAGGATCATTCTTCCTCGCTCTTCCAACATTTCAGAACCCATTAACTGCTCTTTCAACCATCGAACACCACGAGCCAAGCAGAAAATAATCAAAACAACCGCTAAAGTAATCGACCACATCGCCTCCATTGAGTAGCTATAACCGATGTAAGGAGGCAGGGATTTAAATTCGATTCGATAGCCTTCATTCCTTTCTAAAACAAAGGTTTTCTCATACAGGCGATTAGGATCAATTTGTGGGGAGGTATCTTTGAAACGATAGACGATGCCGCTCTTATTCGAGAGTTTCATCTCAACAATATTACTGGCTTGCAACATCTTAGGCATCCAACGTTGCATCGAATACGCGGCGTCTGGTTCTTCCATCTCTCGATCGACAACGTCGACAATACCCACCAAATAATGGTCTAGATAGTCCTGCCCAAGACGCTTAAACGAAAGGGTGCCACCTATAAAAAGAATGAACATCGCACTGATTACTATCACTGTGACAAATGCGACCAGTCGGGTGCTCAATTTTAGTGTGGGGGTATATCTCATGAATAACGAAATCCTTTTCAACTCATATTATACCGTATTGCTACTTATACTATAAATTGAAGTTCTAAATAAAGCATTGATAATTATAGTTAATAAAAAGCAGGTAATAAAAAACCGCGATAAACGCGGCTTTTTCCAATTCAGTACTGTCTTTATAATATATTAAAAACGTTGACTAAAATGGGATGTCATCATCAAAATCCATTGGCGGCTCATTATATTGAGGTTGAGCCTGCTGAGGAGCTTGTTGGGGTGCTTTAGGCTGCTGTTGAGCAGGAGCACTGTACTGTTGTTGTGATTGCTGCTGTTGTTGTGGCTGCTGTGGTTGACCCCAACCACCTTGCTGTTGGTTACCCATACCACCTTGAGCAGGAGCACCGCCTTGAGCACGGCCACCAAGCATTTGCATGACACCGTTGAACCCTTGAACAACCACTTCAGTCGTGTAGCGATCTTGACCGCTTTGATCTTGCCATTTACGAGTCTGAAGTTGACCTTCAATGTAAACTTGAGACCCTTTGCGCAGGTATTCACCAGCAACTTCCGCCAGCTTTCCAAACAGAGCAACACGGTGCCATTCTGTTTTTTCACGCTGTTCGCCAGTTGCTTTGTCACGCCATGACTCTGACGTTGCAATGGTAATGTTCGCTACAGCACTGCCACTTGGCATGTAACGAATTTCAGGGTCATTACCTAGGTTACCCACTAATATAACTTTGTTAACTCCACGGCTAGCCATGATTTGCTCCGTCTAAATTCATAGTATCAGAAATTTTTAGCGCACAAGAATAGCATGCTTTTCTGCAGTGATAAATCGCATTCCTATTCTCACGCGACAACAAAGAATAAAAACGTAACAAATCATGATATTCAGAGCGATGTTGCTTTTTTCTCCACTTACAAACCACTCATTTACTTTTAGAATTGATATTCAACGCAAGACACAACGATGTCGCTAGAGAAGCCTATGCGTGCATGACAACGTTAAATCTCATTCCATTAATACAAGGTATTTCAATGAGAAAATCTCGATATGCTCGCACTTTACACTTTCTGTGCATCGATCCCAGCGACACTCACCTACACATAAAAGCGATAGAAAAGCATTTGTCTATTCCTCTCTACAAAATGACAACGGACGATTTGATGCTGGTAGATAGGAAACAGAGCAACCGTATTCTACTCGTCGATTACAAAGCGGTTCCACAATTACTTGCCATATTCCCTAACTTGTACGTTATATGGAAAAATAATGAGATCCTTTTATTTAATGTTCCGCAGCCGCTTCCTACCTCGGAGCTCCTTAACTATGGCGTACTAAAAGGGTTATTTTATGATTCCGAGAAAAAAATCAAAATAGCAAAAGGTCTTCGAGAGGTCATTGATGGTGATAACTGGTTACCGAGAAAGGTAACGAACCAACTGCTGTTTTATTACCGCAACATGGTCAACACCAACACAACACCCACTAATGTCGATTTAACCATCCGAGAGATCCAAGTTATTCGCTGTCTTCAATCAGGTTCATCAAACACTCAGATAGCCGATGATTTATTTATTAGCGAGTTCACCGTCAAATCTCATCTCTATCAGATATTTCGCAAGTTAGCGGTTAAAAATAGAGTCCAAGCCATTGCTTGGGCAAATCAGAACTTACTTGCATAATGAGGCGGGCGATTAAGCTGATGATAGTTTTGAGGTAAATTCTAGTAAACCATACGTTTTGTTGCTGAATTGCATGCATAACTTATGCTAGAGTTGCCCTCATAAATACCAACTACTCAAGTTGAGTTAATAATAATTATTATTATAGATAAAGGGTCTTACCATGATCAAAAAATGCCTTTTCCCGGCAGCTGGCTACGGTACACGTTTTTTACCTGCAACTAAGTCAATGCCGAAAGAGATGATGCCTGTAGTAAACAAACCTCTGATTGAATACGGTGTTGAAGAAGCGATCGAAGCGGGTATGGATGGAATGTGTATTGTTACCGGCCGTGGTAAGCATTCATTGATGGATCACTTTGACAAGAACTACGAGCTTGAACACCAAATTAGTGGTACCAATAAAGAAGACCTGCTGATCAATATTCGTGAGACAATCGAAGCTGCAAACTTCACGTATATTCGCCAACGTGAAATGAGAGGCCTCGGTCACGCTATATTGACCGGTCGAGAACTCGTTGGTGATGAACCATTTGCAGTTGTGCTTGCCGATGACCTTTGTGTCAATGAGCAACAAGGCGTGTTGGCTCAAATGGTTGCTTTATACAAGCAATTCCGCTGCTCAATTGTTGCAGTACAAGAAGTTCCAGAAGAAGAGACACACAAATACGGTGTGATTTCTGGTGAAATGATTAAAGACGATCTATTCCGTGTCGATGACATGGTAGAAAAGCCAGAAAAAGGAACGGCGCCAAGTAACCTAGCGATCATTGGTCGCTATATTCTCACTCCAGATATCTTTGAGTTAATCGAACAGACAGAACCTGGTAAAGGCGGCGAGATTCAAATTACCGACGCATTGCTAAAACAAGCAAAAGCAGGTTGTGTATTGGCTTACAAATTTAAAGGTCAACGTTTTGACTGCGGCAGTGTTGAAGGTTACATAGAAGCAACCAACTACTGCTTTGAAAACCTATACAAGAAAGACCAAAAGCAAATCGAGTTAGGTAAACACTCAACGAAGAAAGAAGTATAACTACTGGTGTAATACATAGCGTTTCGAATTATAAAAGGGTGACTCATTGAGTCACCCTTTTTGTTTACTGTTTTTTTATCCAGTAAAACTTTGCACGAATCTCACTCTATGTAATACTTTAGCCACTGAAAATTACACGGTCTATTGAGATGGATAAAATAGAAATTAGGGGCGCTCGTACGCATAACCTAAAAGACGTCAACTTAACCATTCCTCGTGACAAACTCATTGTTATCACAGGACTATCAGGGTCGGGAAAATCGTCACTTGCGTTTGACACCCTTTATGCAGAAGGACAACGTCGTTATGTTGAATCCCTGTCAGCTTACGCTCGTCAGTTTCTTTCTCTTATGGAAAAGCCCGATGTCGATCACATCGAAGGGTTATCTCCAGCCATCTCAATAGAGCAAAAATCGACCTCTCACAATCCTCGTTCCACTGTCGGCACCATCACTGAAGTGTATGACTACCTCAGATTACTTTATGCACGAGTTGGTGAACCACGTTGTCCTGACCACAACACACCTCTAGCAGCGCAAACCATCAGTCAAATGGTCGATAAAGTGTTGGATCTCCCTGAAGGTTCAAAGATGATGCTAATGGCACCTATCGTCAAAGAGCGCAAAGGTGAGCATGTAAAAACATTGGAAAACCTAGCAGCTCAAGGTTTTATCCGTGCTCGAATTGATGGTGAAACTTGTGATTTATCCGATCCGCCCACCCTTGAGCTTCATAAAAAGCACACCATTGAAGTCGTGGTAGATAGATTCAAAGTTCGTCCAGACCTTCAGCAACGTTTAGCGGAATCATTTGAGACAACACTAGAGCTTTCTGGTGGCATTGCCGTGGTTGGTTGGATGGATGACCAAGAACAAGAAGAGATCGTGTTCTCTGCAAACTTTGCTTGCCCTAAGTGTGGCTACAGTATGCAAGAGCTTGAGCCGCGTCTATTTTCATTTAACAACCCTGCCGGTGCATGTGGCACTTGTGATGGCCTTGGCATTCAACAATATTTTGACCCAAGCCGAGTGATTTTAGATGAAAACCTAAGCATTGCAGAAGGCGCAATTAAAGGTTGGGATCAAAAGAATTATTACTATTTTCAGATGCTCACATCACTATCAGAACATTATGGTTTTGATCTTTATGCACCGTTTAATTCCCTTCCTAAAAAGACTCAAGAGATCATTCTTAAAGGCTCAGGCCGCACCGAAGTGGAATTCAAATACATCAATGATCGTGGTGATATTCGAGTCAAGCGTCATCCATTTGAAGGTATACTCAATACTTTAGAGCGTCGTTATCATGACACCGAGTCTAGCGCGGTGCGTGAAGACTTAGCGAAATACATTTCGACCAAGTCTTGCTCTAGTTGTAGTGGAACTCGCTTGAGGCTAGAAGCTAGAAATGTATTTATTGGTGACACTACATTGCCAGAGATCGTTGAGCTCAGTATTGCCGACGCATTGCAATTTTTCCAAACCTTGTCGCTCAGCGGTCAACGTGGACAGATCGCCGAAAAGGTGATGAAAGAAATCAATGACCGCCTGCACTTCTTAGTTAACGTTGGTTTGAATTATCTCAACCTATCGCGCAGTGCTGAAACGCTATCAGGTGGCGAAGCACAACGAATTCGCTTAGCAAGTCAAATAGGTGCGGGCTTAGTTGGCGTGATGTATGTACTCGATGAACCGTCTATCGGCCTCCACCAGCGCGACAACGAACGCCTCCTTCAAACCTTAGTACATCTGAGAGACTTAGGTAATACCGTACTTGTCGTTGAACACGATGAAGATGCTATCCGTTGTGCCGACCATGTTATCGATATCGGCCCAGGTGCCGGTGTTCATGGTGGTCACGTGGTCGCCGAAGGTACCATGCAAGATATCATAGACAACCCGAATTCTTTAACAGGCCAATATCTAAGCGGCGTTAAAGAAATTGCAGTGCCAGAAAAGAGAACACCTATCGACAAGAAAAAGGTCGTAGAGATCGTTGGCGCAACAGGAAACAATCTAAAGAATGTGACCGCTACGATTCCTGTTGGCTTGTTCAGTTGTATTACGGGTGTATCAGGTTCGGGTAAATCAACGCTTATCAACGATACCTTCTTTAAAATAGCTCACACCCTACTCAATGGTGCAACCACAGCGGTCGCTGCGCCACATAAGAAAATTAAAGGGTTAGAACACTTTGATAAGGTGATCGATATTGACCAAAGCCCTATCGGTCGTACGCCAAGATCAAACCCAGCGACCTACACTGGAATCTTCACTCCAATTCGGGAGTTGTTCGCAGGCACTCAGGAATCACGCTCTCGTGGTTATAAGCCGGGGCGATTCAGTTTTAACGTTCGAGGTGGTCGTTGTGAGGCTTGTCAGGGCGATGGCGTAATCAAGGTAGAGATGCACTTCTTACCCGATGTGTATGTGCCTTGTGATGTGTGTAAAGGTAAGCGCTATAACCGTGAAACTCTAGAGGTTCGCTACAAAGGCAAAACCATAGACGAAGTTCTAGAGATGACTGTTGAGGATGCTCGCGAGTTCTTCAATCCAGTGCCTGTGATTGCGCGTAAACTGCAAACGCTAATGGATGTGGGTCTTTCTTACATTCGCTTGGGTCAAGCAGCAACCACCTTATCAGGCGGTGAAGCACAGCGAGTTAAATTAGCGCGTGAGCTGTCTAAACGCGATACAGGAAAAACCTTATACATTCTCGATGAGCCAACAACAGGTCTTCATTTCCACGATATACAGCAGCTATTAACGGTACTGCATAGACTGCGAGATCACGGTAATACTGTTGTGGTGATTGAGCACAATCTTGACGTAATCAAAACCGCAGATTGGATCTTAGACTTAGGTCCTGAAGGTGGTCAAGGCGGTGGTGAAATCGTTGCAGAAGGTACACCTGAAGATGTGGCGTTAGTCGAAAGTTCGCATACTGCCCACTTCCTTAAGCCTATGTTAAATTTAAACTAGGTGTAAAATAGCCCCCAACGAACAGACATAAAAATGTTAAAGTAACAGAGCTTGTTTCATAAGGAACAAGCTCTGTTTTTATAAGGTTAGGGATCTATGGCAACAATACATACTAGCGGCACCCAGCTAGAAAATCAGATAAACCAGCTACCGCTTAACAGAGCATTTATTGCTTCTTTAGCTGTCGTATTCTTGTTGGCCATGCACTTTTTCATGCCTAACCCTGGTGGTTCAGGCCTTTCTTTATCCTTTAACCCAACAACTTGGTTAGCTCTTAGCTTCACGCTAGCCATTGGTTTTTACCAACTCGCTACAAACCGAGTACTCAAGTATTCCAAATTAACGATTGGCTTGTTGATAAGCTGTATCATACTCACGCTACCAATTTTATACAGCAATGCCGCTCCTCAAGGGGCATCAGGGCGTTTACTTGGATTATGGGCAGGCTTTGCCTTATTCGTAGTGCTTCAGCAATTCAAATTCAGCAATGAGCATAAGCAGCGCATGCTGTGGTTCATTGTGTTAGCCACCGTCCTACAAGCCTTATTTGGGTATGTGCAATATTTTTTATTAGAACCAGGCAACCTGTTTGGTTATAACACTGCGACCAATAGGCCTTACGGGATCTTCCAACAACCCAACGTTATGGCCAGCTTCCTAGCGACTGGTTTTGTACTTTCCGCTTATCTGTTAGCCAGGCAGCCGGCTAAATATAATCATAAAATTAGCAAGTCAATTCTACTGTATTTGACCCCAACCTTAACCGTGCCGTTATTGATTATCATCGCATCACGTACTGGTTGGTTAGCTGCTGTAATAGGGTTTATATGTATTCTGCCTTATCTCTACAAGTTCTCGACTAAGAAGCGGTTTTACGGTTGGTGTGGATCGGTTTTGGTCGGTATCGTTGTCGCTTTTTCAGTGATTAATCTCAGTGCCACTGATAGTTTAGCGAGTAAAAGAACTCACTTAGAAAGCCCACGAGCTTATACCTTCCCACAAGCACTGGACATGATGGTAGAAAAGCCCTTTACAGGTTATGGCTACGGAAAGTTCGAATCCGAATATACGCTGTATACTGCTCGCCAGCACCAACTAAACTCAAATTACCATCCAGGCCTTCCTTCGATGGACCACCCGCACAATGAAATTTTGTATTGGGGCGTTGAAGGTGGAATTGTTCCGATCCTTGGGCTCTTAATGGCCGCGGCATTGGTGGTGTTACGCATCATGAGTGCAGCGAAAGGAACGCGTCTAGCACTGCTCGCACTGTTCATTCCAATATTGTTACACTCACAGCTTGAATACCCTTTTTATCATTCAGCGATTCACTGGATCACTTTCATTATTTTGATTTACTGGATCGACCAACGATCTTCCCGACACTACTATCAACAGCCGTTTAGTCTCATCAGTAAAACTCTATTTAGAGTGTCGAGTTTAGTGATACCAATCTTGGTAAGCTTTTATATGTTGAGTGCGTTGCACACCAACTATGTACTGACTAAGTTCGAACTGTCTAAGCCTAAAAATCCTGATATCCTCAAACAAGTGACAAATCCTGTGGTTTGGAAGGATCGATATGACTGGGATATATACAGTACTTATCTAAACATTGGTCTCTACAAAGCCGAGCCGAGCCTTATTCAGCCTTATATCGATTGGTCGTTAGAAATCATCCAGAGTAAGCCAAGACCGGCTTTCTATAGCAACCTAATTCTGGCGTACCAAGGGATTGGGGAGGAAAGTAAAGCTGAGCAGATTCGTAGCGAAGCAAAGTTTTTATTCCCAAATAGAGATTTCTCAAAGGTACATTATAAGAAAACTTCAGAAGCTAAAAATAACATCTCTTCTGCTCAATAATTTCAAAGTACCTAAAACCAATTTCATGGATTGAGGTTTAGGCGACACAAAAAAAGCGCACGTTCTATCGTGCGCTTTTTTAATCCATATAGAGAAAGGTTATTTTAATACCAATCACAGTAAGTAGATGGTCATAAATAGCGTAGGAAAAAGGCTTGAGAACAAGGCAGAAATTTTCGATAAGTAGTTATTCTACAATCAAAATTTCTAACGATGTTATCGAGTATTTTAACAAGCGAGGATGACCAGTTATTTACTACGATTGGTATAAGACATCTTTGAGCGCTTTTAAGCATAAGGCGACGTTCTCTTTTCGAGCACCATAACCCATCAGACCAATACGCCAAGCCTTACCAGCCAATGAACCAAGCCCCGCACCAATCTCAAGATTATATTCTTCCAACAACTGTGTTCTTACCTTAGCTTCATCAATCCCTTCAGGGAAATAAAGTGTATTAAGTTGCGGCAAGCGGCTCTCTTCATCAACGACGAACTTGAGTCCTAATGCTTCGACACCCTCTTTCAACTCTTGATACATCGCATGGTGACGAGACCACGCATTATCTAAGCCTTCATTTTTCAATAGTACAAGAGACTCATGTAGCGCATAAAGACTGTTTACAGGTGCAGTATGATGATAGCTACGCTTCCCTTCGCCACTCCAATAGCCTAATACTAAGCTCTGGTCTAGGAACCAACTTTGTACGGGAGCTTGGCGGGCTTTCATTTTATCAACGGCACGCTGAGAGAAAGTCACCGGAGATAGCCCTGGCACACAAGACAGACACTTTTGGCTACCAGAATAAACCGCATCAAGCTGCCACTCATCAACCAGCAATGGCACACCACCTAGTGATGTCACCGCGTCCACAATTGTGAGTGCATCAAACTGTCGAGCAACCGCAGAAATCGCTTGAGCATCCGATAGCGCTCCGGTTGATGTCTCTGCATGCACAAATGCTACCGCCACCGCCTCTGGATTTTCCGCCAATGCTTGTTCTATCTTGTCGACAGAAACGGGCTTGCCCCACTCGTCATCAACAAGAATGGCTTCGCCACCACAACGCACCACGTTTTCTCGCATACGCTCACCGAAGACACCATTACGACAAACAATCACCTTTTCACCAGGCTCAATCAAGTTAACAAAACAGGTCTCCATACCTGCACTGCCCGGTGCAGAAACGGCAATCGTAAATTCGTTTTCAGTTTGGAATGCATACTTAAGAAGTTGTTTAAGCTCATCCATCATCGCAATAAACAACGGGTCTAGATGACCAATTGTCGGACGGCTCAAAGCCTGTAGCACTTGCGGCGAGATATCAGAAGGACCTGGTCCCATTAACGTTCGGTGTGGTGGATAAAAGCTATCGATAGCAGTAGTTAGTGTTAAATTAGACATGTACATCCCTTACGTTAATGTTGTGAACAATCCACCCTAAAGCAAATTGATTACCTCAGCAATTAGCCATAAGTATTGAGGTCAAACCACTGTCACATTATTGTTAAAATTATTTTTCAATTATCTCAAGTTACGGATTGACATTGTTACCACAAAAACGTTCAATGAAACGGCTATCTAGCAGAAGAGGAGCACTGCCCAGGCAGATGTTTTGTGGAACCGCATTTCCAATACAAAGCATTTATGGGGAGCAGTGCCGAGATAATAAAAGGATGCAGGACCTTTATTATCGGTTGAGCGGGCTGAATCCCGTCAACTGTCACCATTTCTATATGGTGAAGAGCTTCTGAGGTTACTATTCTAATAATTCCTCTCTTTTTGCTCTAAAACTCTCTTCGAAAAACATCGGACGTTGGATTACCCAACCGTAATTTTATTTTAGGAAGTCGTGGGAGATATATCGTGAGTGCATCTAATGTAGCTGGTTCTTTTAATGTCGCTAAGTTTGGTGGCACAAGTGTTGCCAACTTTGAAGCAATGAGCCGTTGTGCTGCCATTATTGAAAACAACTCAAATACAAAACTGGTCGTAAGCAGTGCATGCTCTGGCGTGACTAACTTGCTGGTAGAACTCGCAAATGGAGTTCAAGACAAAGCTCGTCGCCAACAATTGATGACGCAATTAGCTGATATCCATAATGCCATTCTTGACCAACTCGCCGACCCAATCAGTATTGAAAAAGATATACACTGCATTCTCGATGATGTTGCAAACGCAGCCGAAGCGGCATCTTTCCAAACGAGTGCCAAGTTAACCGATCACCTTGTTGCGTGTGGTGAATTGATGTCGACACATATCCTTACTCAGATTATCTGCGAACGTGGCACACCAGCGGTTCGCTTTGATATTCGAGAAGTCATGCGCACCAATAATGAATTTGGTAAAGCCGAACCACAACTAGAAGATATTGCAGACTTAGCAAAACAGAAACTGATTCCACTTTGCCAACAACAAGTTGTCGTTACTCAAGGTTTTATCGGTGCTGATAGCGAAGGCAATACCACGACTTTAGGTCGCGGTGGCAGTGATTATTCAGCTGCACTCATTGCAGAATCAGTACAAGCGATTGGTTTAGAGATCTGGACTGATGTTCCGGGTATCTACACTACAGACCCTCGTATTGCACCTAAAGCTTCGCCTATCCCGGAGATCAGCTTCAGTGAAGCATCGGAAATGGCAAACTTTGGTGCGAAGATATTACACCCTTCGACTCTGGTTCCTGCACTACGCCATCAAATTCCTGTCTTTGTAGGTTCTTCAAAAGCGCCAGAATTAGGTGGTACATGGATTCGTCAGCAGGTGGAAAGCTCTCCTCTATTCAGAGCCCTTGCCCTACGCTGCAACCAAACCATGGTGACGCTCCGTAGCGCTAACATGTTCCATGCTTACGGTTTCCTTGCGAAAGTGTTCGAGATCCTTGCTAAACATAAGATCTCTGTTGATCTGATCACCACATCAGAGATCAGTGTTTCACTGACTTTAGATCAAACTGACACATCAGGTGGTGCTCCTGAATTACCAGAAGCCGCACGTATTGAGCTTGAAGAGCTGTGTTCTGTCGATATTGAGCACGATCTTTGTCTCGTTGCTCTTATTGGTAATAACATGAGTGAAAGCAAAGGCTATGCAAAGCAGGTATTCGGTACTCTTGAAGATTTCAACCTACGTATGATTTGTTACGGAGCAAGCCCTCACAACCTGTGCTTCCTGCTGAATGAGTCAGTGTCTAAACTGGCAATTCAAAAACTTCATCAAGAGTTATTTGAATAGATCGTCCGTTTATCATCGACTGATAGATGACTAAATCACAAATACAAAAAGGGTTGCTATAATAAGCAACCCTTTCTCTTTTACTTTACGAATCAAAACTCGTCATAGATTAGAAGCTAGTTAATGTTTGGACCTAGCCATTTCTCAGCTTCCAACATATCCCAACCTTTCCGCTCAGCATAGCTCTCCACCTGATCCTGTTGAATCTGTGCAATAGCAAAGTATCGAGCATCTGGGTGTGAGAAGTACATCCCGGATACCGAAGCGCCGGGCCACATCGCGTAGCTCGTCGTTAAAGACATATCAATCGCTTTCTCAACATCCATTAACTCCCACAACGTACCTTTCTCGGTATGTTCAGGGCAAGCCGGGTAACCTGGAGCAGGACGAATACCTTGGTATTTCTCACGAATCAAATCATCGTTCGATAAATCTTCATCTGGCGAGTAGCCCCAAATGTCCTTTCGCACCTCTTTGTGTAGATACTCAGCGAACGCCTCAGCCAATCGGTCTGCAACGGCTTGAATCATGATTGCATTGTAATCATCGCCATTGGCTTTATATTCATCAGCCAATTCACGCTCACCAATACCGCCGGTCACTGCAAAACCGCCAATCCAGTCCGCTTTGCCGCTGTCTTTTGGCGCGATGTAATCAGACAAGCAGTAGTTAAAGCCTTTTGGTTTCTCTGTCTGTTGACGAAGATTATGCAGAACCTTTAACACCTCAGTACGAGATTCATCAGTGTACACTTCGATATCATCACCGACACTGTTGGCAGGGAACATCGCACACATACCACGCGCTTCAAGTAACTTCTCTTTTTCTACACGATCCAGTAAATCATTGGCATCTTTGAATAAACGTTTTGCTTCTTCGCCCACCTCTTCATGATCAAGGATTGCAGGGTATTTACCAACCAATGACCATGTCATAAAGAATGGAGTCCAGTCGATGTAGTTACGTAAAGTCGCCACATCAAAATCATTGAAGATGTGAACTCCCGGCTTCGCCGGTGCCGGTGGTGTATAAGTATCCCAATCAATGGCCACTTTATTAGCACGAGCTTTTTCAAGCGTGACAGGCTTAGTGCGAGGCTTCTTACGATTATGTTGATCACGAACGCGATCATAATCGATATCCAACTTCTCGACGAAAGCAGGTTTCAATTCATCAGAAAGTAGTGAGGTACACACACCCACAGCACGAGAGGCGTTGTTTACATAAACCACTGGCTCAGAATAATTCTGTTCAATCTTAACCGCAGTGTGCGCTTTAGAGGTGGTTGCGCCACCAATCAGAAGAGGCAGCTTGAAACCCTGTCTCTCCATCTCTTTAGCAACATGTACCATTTCATCAAGAGACGGTGTAATCAGTCCAGACAGGCCAATGATGTCGACATTCTCTTCTTTGGCTACCTTAAGAATCTTCTCGCAAGAAACCATGACACCCAGGTCGATAATCTCGTAGTTATTACATTGTAGAACCACACCAACGATGTTTTTACCAATATCATGTACATCACCTTTAACGGTCGCTAACAGAATCTTCCCGTTAGTTGCGCCCACTTCTTTAGATGCATTGATGAAAGGTTCTAAATGGGCAACCGCCTGTTTCATCACACGCGCAGACTTTACAACCTGTGGTAAGAACATCTTACCTTCACCAAATAGGTCACCAACAACGTTCATGCCGTCCATTAGAGGGCCTTCAATCACCTCGATAGGACGCGAAGCATTAACACGAGCCTCTTCAGTATCCTCGACAATAAAGTCTGTAATACCTTTAACCAGAGAATGCTCCAAGCGCTTCTTTACAGGCCATGTTCTCCACTCTAGCGCCGATTTATCTTCGACTTTACCCACCGCTCGCTCTAGGTACTCGGTTGCCATATCAAGCAAGCGCTCCGTCGAATCATCGCGACGGTTCAATACTACATCTTCAACGGCATCACGCAGATCTTCTGGAACGTTATCGTAAATCTCTAGCTGACCAGCGTTAACGATGCCCATATCCATACCGTTTTTAAAACAGTGATATAGAAATACAGCGTGGATAGCTTCACGAACGTAGTTGTTGCCACGGAATGAGAACGACACATTCGACACACCACCAGAGATCATCGCATGCGGGAGATCGCGTTTGATGTCTCCTACCGCTTCAATGAAATCAACCGCGTAGTTGTTATGCTCATCAATACCAGTCGCAACCGCGAAGATGTTCGGGTCAAAAATAATATCTTCTGGCGGGAAACCAACTTCATCAACAAGAATATTGTAGGCATTGGTACAGATCTCAACTTTACGCTCTCGAGTATCAGCCTGCCCGACTTCATCGAACGCCATCACAATGACAGCTGCACCATAACGACGAACTAATTTAGCTTGCTCGACAAACTTCTCTTTGCCTTCTTTCAAAGATATTGAGTTAACAATACCTTTGCCTTGAATACATTTCAGGCCAGCTTCAATAACTTCCCACTTAGAAGAGTCGACCATGACAGGTACTTTCGAGATTTCGGGTTCAGAGGCACATAGGTTCAGGAATTTAACCATGCACGCCTCGGCGTCTAGCATCCCTTCATCCATGTTGATATCGATAATTTGAGCGCCATTCTCAACTTGCTCTCGGGCTACACTCAACGCTTCATCGTAAAGCTCATCTTTGATCAAGCGTTTGAAGCGTGCAGAACCAGTAACATTAGTACGTTCACCCACGTTTACAAATAAAGACTCTTTCGTGATTGTCAGAGGTTCCAAACCGGATAAGCGACACGACACAGATAGGTTAGGCAACTGACGTGGTGTTACCCCCTCTACAGCCTCAGCCATCTGGCGAATATGTTCGGGCGTGGTACCACAACAGCCACCAATTAAGTTCAAGAAGCCACTTTCAGCCCACTCTTTAACATGCTCTGCCATCTCTTCGGGTGAAAGATCATACTCACCAAAGGCATTAGGTAATCCAGCGTTAGGGTGAGCAGAAACATGACATTCAGAGATACGAGACATCTCGCTGACATATTCTCGTAGCTCATCCGGGCCCAATGCACAGTTCAAACCAAATGAAATAGGCTTAACGTGACGAAGGGCGTTGTAGAATGCTTCCGTCGTTTGTCCTGAAAGCGTTCGGCCTGATGCATCAGTTATGGTTCCGGAAATCATCACAGGAAGCGTGATGCCTACTTCTTCAAAAACAGATTCAACAGCAAAAGAACAAGCTTTAGCGTTTAACGTATCGAAGATGGTTTCGATAAGAATAAGATCTGAGCCGCCTTTGATAAGAGCACGAGTGGACTCAGAATAAGCTTCAACAAGTTCATCAAAGCTAACATTACGGTAACCGGGGTCATTCACATCTGGGGAGATAGAACAAGTTCGGTTGGTTGGACCTAGTACACCCGCGACAAAACGAGGTTTTTCTGGGGTTTTTGCTGTCCATTTATCAGCGGCTTCACGAGCTAGCTTAGCAGCAGCAAAGTTAATCTCTTCACTAAGACCTTCCATATCGTAGTCAGCCATAGCGATGGTTGTAGCATTAAAGGTATTGGTCTCAAGGATATCCGCCCCTGCTTCCAGGTATTTTTCATGGATATCTTTGATAAGATTGGGCTGTGTAAGTACCAATAGGTCGTTGTTGCCTTTTAAATCACTATGCCATTCAGCGAAACGTTCACCACGATAGTCGTGTTCTTCCAATTTATAGTCCTGAATCATGGTACCCATGCCACCATCAATCAGTAAAATTCGTTGCTTCAACAAAGCTTCAATCTTTTGCCTTACATTACTTCCCACGGTACAACCTCATTCCTTTAATTATCTCTCCATCCTATCACACATTAAAAAGGAGTCTAGACGTCTAAAACAGGAAATTGATTACCGACTAATAACAAAAAGTGTTTGCTATTTGAGCATGAGACAACGAAAATTCACGTTTATACTTTGTTACATATTGGAATCCCAATGTCGGTTTACTACACCTTATGTTTCTTGTCTGCAGCAGCCATGCTGATTGCTTTCGTCAATAGTAAAATTGGTAAAATGCAGACAACTATCGCCATCACTGCTGGCTCGATGATGTTATCTCTATTAATTATCATTGCAGGACAAAACAATTGGTTCCAATTGGCTGACATCGCCTCAGAAACCGTTGACAGTATCAACTTTGAAGACTTCCTACTCAAAGGAATACTAGGATTTTTACTTTTTGCTGGCGGCCTGGGGATTAAATTACCGAATCTAAAAGACCAGAAGTGGGAAATAACAGTACTCGCTCTTGGTGCAACGCTGTTTTCAACATTCTTTATCGGCTTTGTTCTCTACGGGTTCTGTCAGTTCATTGGTATTCAATTTGACCTGATTTATTGCTTACTCTTTGGGTCTTTAATCTCTCCAACCGATCCAATCGCCGTCTTAGCTATCGTAAAAAAACTCGATGCTCCAAAACGGATCTCAACTCAAATTGAGGGAGAATCTCTATTTAATGATGGTTTTGGCTTAGTTATATTCGTTACTCTATTTACCATTGCATTCGGGACAGAGGCTCCAACAGTTGGTAGTGTAACTATGCTATTCGTCCAAGAAGCTATTGGGGGGATCGTCTATGGCTTTGCTTTAGGTTTACTGTTCCACTACCTAATCAGCAATACCGATGATCACTCAATGGAATTACTGCTAACGCTCGGCATACCAACTGCGGGCTATGCCTTCGCTGAGGTTCTACACGTATCTGGGCCATTAGCAATGGTAGTCTCTGGAATCATGATTGGAAACTGGACGAGGTTCATTGGCTTTTCAAAAGAGAGTGAGGATCATCTAGACCATTTCTGGGAGCTGATAGATGAATTCTTAAACGGCGTATTATTCTTATTAATTGGTATGTCGATGTTGCTATTTAAGTTCCATCAAGAGGATTGGATCTTAATGGCATTCGCTGTCCCCCTCGTATTAAGCGCTCGCTACCTAAGTGTTTTCTTATCCTATGTCGGATTTAAACGCTTTAGAACTTATAACCCATGGTCAATTAACATTCTAACTTGGGGTGGCCTTCGTGGTGGCTTGGCTCTAGCAATGGCACTTTCAATCCCTTCTGGTATTTGGGTAGTTGAAGAGAAGCTCATCGATGTAAAAGAGATCATACTCGTCATGACCTATGCCGTTGTTGTATTCTCTATTCTAGTTCAAGGCTCAACCATTACTCCAATGATAGAGAAGGCGAAACAAGCTGAGAAAGAACTAGATTAACATCTAAAAATATTAAATCAGGCTGCCTAATTTAGGTGGCCTTTTTTGTGCCTGCTAAAAACTAACCACTCCAAGTATCCACACTCAAAACAAATATATTAAAAAACTCAAGATGAAAGATATACAGGGATGATAAAAACAATCAAAGGCGCCTATGTGGGCTAAACGCAAGAACTCCCACACGCGCTGTTTTGGTAGGTCGGGGAACCCGCGGCTCTGCTAATGACATGTTTCAACCCCAAAAGTAAAAAGGCCCCAGTCTTTCGACTAGAGCCTTAAATATGGCAGGGGTGGAGAGATTCGAACTCCCAACACGCGCTGTTTTGGTAAGTCGGGGAATCCGCTGCTCTGCTAATGACATGTTTCAACACCAAAAAGTAAAAAGGCTCCAGTCTTGCGACTAGAGCCTTAAATATGGCAGGGGTGGAGAAATTCGAACTCCCAACACGCGCTGTTTTGGTAAATCGGGGAATCCGCTGCTCTGCTAATGACATGTTTCAACACCAAAAAGTAAAAAGG
>NZ_JBGOOM010000004.1:221664-221733 GCF_041439575.1 Vibrio sp. 5S239
CTCCAGTCTTGCGACTAGAGCCTTAAATATGGCAGGGGTGGAGAGATTCGAACTCCCAACACGCGCTGT
>NZ_JBGOOM010000005.1:156-220226 GCF_041439575.1 Vibrio sp. 5S239
AGCAGAGCCGCGGATTCCCCGACTTACCAAAACAGCGCGTGTTGGGAGTTCGAATTTCTCCACCCCTGCTATATTTGAATTTCTCCACCCCCTGCCATATTTAAGGCTCTAGCAGAAATGCTGGAGCCTTTTTACTTTTTGGTGTGAAACATGTCATTAGCAGAGCCGCGGATTCCCCGACTTACCAAAACAGCGCGTGTTGGGAGTTCGAATCTCTCCACCCCTGCCATATTTAAGGCTCTAGCAGAAATGCTGGAGCCTTTTTTCTTTTTGGTGCTGAAACATGTCATTAGTAGAGCCGCGGATTCCCCGACTTACCAAAACAGCGCGTGTTAGGAGTTCGAATCTCTCCACCCCTGCCATATTTAAGGCTCTAGTCGAAAGACTGGAGCCTTTTTTCTTTCCATTGTTTCAAAACTCGTTTCCTTCCATTTTCTCATTATAAAATGCCTTTTTTCGCCAAAAATTACATTCAATACGTATATGTTTTCTGATGACGACTAGTATGAAAAGTAGAATTCATTCATTTGGAATAGTTATGAGGTTACTTTATACATCGGCTCTTATTTTTTATTCGCTTGCCGTATCGGCAACTCCGTGGGAAAAAGAAAAAAGCCCGACAAGAAACTCAACCTCATCAATAGGAAGTTATGCCAATGGTTGCCTCGATGGCGCACAGGCCCTGCCGATTAACGGGGAGGGTTATCAAATTATTCGCCCTCAGCGAGAGCGCTACTATGGCCATACCGAGGCCATTCAGTTTATTGAAAGGCTAGGTGCAATTACAAGCGAGCAACTCAATACCAACTTGTTAGTTGGCGATATTTCACTACCTCGAGGGGGCCGCTTCTCATCGGGTCATTCAAGTCACCAGACTGGGTTGGATATTGATATATGGTTGAGGTTAACCAGTAAGAGGCTTACTGAGAATGAACTTGCTGTCCCTAAACCTGTGAGTGTTGTGGATCTTACTAACTACAAACTGCGTAAATCTAATTGGACCGATGATCACTTTCAAGTTATTCGCTATGCAGCGAAAGATAAAAAAGTGGTGCGTATCTTTGTTCACCCTGTCATTAAACAGGCCCTTTGTGATCAAGATAGCTCTGATGTTAATGATAGATCTTGGTTAGGTAAAATAAGACCTTGGTGGGGGCATCATTCTCACTTCCATGTTCGTTTAAAGTGCCCGGAAGGCAGTTCAAACTGTATAGCTCAAGCAAGCCCTCCTAAAGGTGATGGTTGTGGGTATGAATTAGCAAGCTGGGCTCCGAAAACTGTGCCAGAGCCACACCAAAAAGTAGCGAAAAAGAAGAAAAAAAAGAAAGTTAAAGTGATGCCTAGTCAGTGTTTGGCTTTAATATCAAATCAGTAATCTGAGTTTGGTCGATCATCTAAGCGTTAATGACCCACTCGTATTTTCGTCTAAGATGTAGGGGAAATGTCACTCGATTATTTAGAGTTTATAAATACAGAATAAAACTTGTTACGGATATGAGTCGAGAGTATTTTATTTGATGTCTCTATCTCAGATGAAAATTGACGAGAATAGCTTGAGTATCAGTATGAGAAAGAGGGGGAAAGTATCTCTGAAAAGTGTTGGGTAAGAAAAGGTTCAACTCAATGATTCAGTTGAACCTTTTATCTGTCAGGTTAAGCCTTGAATGATGACAAACTTTTCAAGTAACTCGTCATCAGTTTCAATATGATTTGGGTCAGTGATAATGCATTTGGTAATGGGGCACACTGATTGACATGTTGGCTTTTCATAGTGACCTTTACACTCAGTACATAAATCAGGATCGATCTCAAAGATTCTGTCGCCCATAGTGATTGCACCATTTGGGCATTCTGGGTCACACATATCGCAGTTGATGCACTTGTCAGTTATTAGTAGAGCCATCTATCTTTCCAAAATAAACGTTATTTACCTGATGCGTTACGCGTATCTTGGCCTTTGTTCAAGTTGCGCATTAACAAACCGTACTGTAGGTCTAAATCTGTTGGTACAGGAATAAATACAAAGTGACCGTTGCCTTTCGCATCGTCTACAGCTTCAGATTTACGATTTTCCATGACTTCTAATTTGAAGACAACGTTACCTTTCGGTGTCATCATCTCTAAGCTATCGCCTAATAGGAACTTGTTCTTCACTTCTACTTCAGCTAGGTCACCACGGCGCTTGCCCGTGAACTCACCAACAAACTGTTGAGTATCAGAGATAGAGTAACCGTACTCGTAGTTTTGGTATGTGTCGTGTGTATGACGGCGTAGGAAGCCCTCAGTGTAGCCACGGTGAGCTAGGCTCTCTAGCGTACCCATTAGGCTTTCATCAAATGGTTTGCCTGCTACAGCATCGTCGATAGCTTTACGGTAAACCTGTGCTGTACGTGCACAGTAGTAGAAAGACTTAGTACGACCTTCGATTTTAAGAGAGTGAACACCCATCTTCGTTAGTCGCTCAACGTGTTGGATTGCACGAAGGTCTTTTGAGTTCATGATGTAAGTACCATGCTCATCTTCAAACGCTGCCATTTTTTCTTCTGGCTTGTGTGATTCAGAAAGCAGAACCACTTCGTCTGTTGGTTTACCAAGACCTAGTGTGTTGTCTGGACGCTCATCTTGAACTTCAATGTCTTGCGTTTCTACTTCTTGAATAGCAACACCAGTAGGGTTTGCTTCAACGATCTGACCGTTTTCGTCTTCTTTCGCAGCTTCTGTCTTGTATTCCCAACGACAAGCGTTAGTGCAAGTACCTTGGTTTGGATCGCGTTTGTTCATGTAACCAGAAAGTAGACAACGGCCTGAGTAAGCCATGCAAAGTGCACCGTGAACAAAGATCTCTAGTTCTGTTTCTGGGCAGTGTTCGCGAATCTCTTCGATCTCTTCAAGCGATAGCTCACGAGATAGGATTACACGCTCAACGCCTTGAGTTGACCAGAACTTAACGGTCGCCCAGTTTACTGCGTTTGCTTGAACAGAAAGATGGATTGGCATTTCAGGGAATGCTTCACGAACCATCATGATAAGACCAGGATCTGACATGATAAGCGCGTCAGGGCCCATATCTACAACTGGTTTAAGGTCGCGAATGAATGTTTTTAACTTAGAGTTGTGCGGCTGAATGTTACATACAACATATAACTTTTTGCCTTGAGCATGAGCTTCATCGATACCGATTTGTAGGTTTTCGTGATTGAACTCGTTGTTACGAACGCGAAGGCTGTAACGTGGCTGGCCTGCGTATACAGCATCTGCGCCGTAAGCGAATGCGTAACGCATGTTTTTGAGGCTTCCTGCCGGTGATAATAGTTCCGGTACAAATGGTTTTTGTGTCGTCATTGCTTCGTTCTCTAGTCTGATCTCAAGTCAGGTTGATACCACCAAGTGATATCAAAGGGGCGCAAATTTTACGCTAAAATGAGTTGGGTTGATAGCCCTAAAGATAACAATGGTATTAAGAAGAGCGCGGAGCTGGAGGAAATGCTACAAGGTAGCTGGGAATTAAGCTCAGGTGCTGTTGACACCTGGGCTTCAAATTACATCAGTTAAGCGTTAGGTTGAGTTAACCCGCCTAATGATTCAAATAGGTTTGGTAGGAAAACACTGAATTCACCACATAGCAGTGAGAAGTCTGCATCAAAGCGCGCTGCTTGATCTTCGCGAGGAATATCGTCGTTCTCATCTTTTAGTTCATCACTGAATTTCAGGCGCTTGATGCTGCCATCTTCAGCAAGAATGAACTCAATGCGATCTTGCCAGTTGATCAGAAGCTTAGTTACCACTTTATTGGCTTCGATGTGGTTTTTAATCTCATCAGCTTCTAGTTCTTGTTTCTTAACTCGAACGATACCGCCGTCTTCTTGGATTGATTTAAGCTCTGCTTCATCGAGCATAGTGATACCTTGAGGCGTATCACCAGATTTCACCCACTCTGTCAGAGTCGTTTCAATCGCTTGCTCTAGAGTAGCAGGCACTACTGGCAAGCTACCCATTGTTTTACGTAGTAATGCTAGTACGTCTTCTGCTTTTTTGTAGCTGCTTGCATCAACCACAATGAAACCTTCTTTTGGCATGATCAGCGCGTATGTAAAATTACTGCGGCTGAATGCACGAGGAAGCAGATCAATGATGATGTCTTCTTTTAGGCTGTCTTTCTCTTTCTTTTTAAGAGGTGTTCCCGATTCTGCCTCAAGCGTTTCTACTTTTGCGTTCAGTGACTCTTTGATCACAGAAGCAGGTAGCATTTTCTCTTCTTTCTTTGCACAGATTAGAATGCGGTTTTCTGAGACGTGCGTCATCATATCGCCATGTTTGCCCATTGCGTGTACCCAACCAAATTTCTGTTTGTCTTGGCTACCACAAGGAGTAAAGCGGAATTCTTCAAGTTGTTTCTCTAGCTGATCTGCGTTGAAATCAATATCACGGTTGAAGCGATAGACTAGGCAATTTTTAAACCACATAAATATTTCTCATACCTTTTTAGAAGTGCCTCATGATATGAGATCTAATTCGATTTGTCCTTAGCTCTGTATCAAAACTTACAAAGTGAAATGTTTGAGACAGTTATATGAAAATTTGTTTTCAAAGGTCACAAAAGTGTCATAATTAACTCAGATAATGCAATGCGTTGATTACTTATAAAGGCTATTCAATTATGTCGAGAAGGATTCTGGTCGTTGAAGATGAAGCACCAATTCGTGAGATGTTGTGTTTCGTGCTTGAACAAAAAGGCTACCAAGCAGTAGAGGCTGAAGATTATGATACAGCGGTAAACAAGCTATGTGAACCTTTCCCAGATCTAGTGTTACTAGATTGGATGCTACCTGGTGGTAGCGGGATAAACTTTATCAAGCATATGAAGCGTGAAGAGTTAACTCGCAACATCCCTGTGGTGATGCTGACAGCTCGTGGTGAAGAAGAAGATAAAGTTCGTGGCTTAGAAGTTGGCGCTGACGATTACATTACCAAACCATTTTCACCAAAAGAGTTAGTCGCTCGCCTGAAAGCGGTTATTCGCCGTGTAACACCTACAGCATTGGAAGATGTGATTGATGTACAAGGTCTTAAACTAGACCCAGTCTCGCATCGCGTTACAGCAAGCGAAGGTCCCGTAGATATGGGACCGACAGAATTTAAAATGTTGCACTTCTTTATGACGCACCAAGAGCGTGTATACAGCCGAGAGCAGCTACTTAACAACGTTTGGGGTACGAATGTTTACGTTGAAGACCGCACCGTTGATGTGCATATTCGACGCCTACGTAAAGCGCTTGAATCGGCAGGTCACGATAAGCTAATTCAAACGGTTCGCGGCGCGGGTTACCGTTTTTCTACAAAAGCTTAATGTTGCTTCGCTGCAGTCTACGGAGTCCTGAATGGTTGAAAAGTTAACCTGGAAAAAGCTGGTTTGGGAGCTGGTTTTTTTTTACGCACCATGGGTTTTTGTCGGATGGATATTCGGTTATTTACCTTGGTTACTGCTGGCTGCTACGGTATTGCAGCTCGGCTGGCATCTACACAATCAAATGCGTTTGTCTGCATGGTTGTGGGATGAGAAGCGTCTAACACCACCTTCAGGCTCAGGAAACTGGGAATCTCTGTTTAACGGTATTTACCGTATGCAACAGAGACAGCGTCGTAAAAGAAAAGAGCTGACCAACCTGATCCGCCGTTTTAGAAACGGTGCTGAATCTTTACCCGATGCCGTTGTGGTGTTTCGCGGTGAAGGGAATATTGTTTGGTGTAACAAGCTTGCTCAATATTTGTTGGGCTTTCGTTGGCCGGACGATTCTGGGCAACCGATCTCGAATCTGATTCGTACGCCAGACTTTATTAAATATCTGAACAAGCAAGATTTCTCTGAGCCATTAGAGATGCCTTCACCTCTGAACGTGGAGCGTATGCTTGAGTTACGTATTGTGCCTTATACCGAGGGTGAACACCTGATGGTAGTGCGTGATGTGACTCAACTAAAACAGCTAGAAGGCATGCGTCGTAACTTCTTTGCTAACGTTTCTCACGAATTGCGCACTCCAATGACCGTACTTCAAGGCTATCTTGAAATGACGGAAGATCCAGACATGATCGTCGGCCCGATGTGGACCAAGGCGCATGGTGTGATGACTGAGCAATTGAATCGCATGAACAGTTTGGTGAACCAACTACTTACTCTTTCAAAAATAGAAGCGGCGCCAATGCACGAGCTAGACGAAGTAGTCAATGTACCGGCGATGCTCGAAGTTCTTGAAAAAGAAGCCGCGAGCTTAAGTGGTGACTGTGGGCACAAACTTGAGTTTGATATCGATACGAGTTTACGAGTATTAGCCGATGAAGACCAGTTGAGAAGTGCGATATCGAATCTGGTTTACAACGCGGTGAAATACACACCACCAGGTGCTACGGTTAGGGTTCGTTGGTATCAAACAAGCCAAGGCGCGTGTTTGGATGTGTCAGACACTGGAGATGGTATTGAACCTCAGCACTTACATAGACTGACAGAACGCTTTTATCGGGTCGATAAGGCGCGCTCACGTGATACTGGCGGCAGTGGTTTAGGGCTCGCTATCGTTAAGCATGCGCTGAGTCATCATGATTCCCATTTAGAAATTCAAAGTGAAGTGGGGGTTGGTAGTCGCTTCCATTTCACGTTGCCAAATAGATTAACCGTGTCATGAGTTGTTTAATACGCAGGGTGCGTTTCTCAGTTAGTTTGTTGTTAGCATTTGCTTTGGTTCACACTGTTTATGCGGAACAGAGCGTCAAACCTCTTCCCGATTATTCCAAGGTGCCAGGTATTTCGGGGAGTTTGCTGTCGGTAGGTTCAGATACCTTAGCGGGAATGACAACGTTGTGGGTTGAAGAGTTCAAATCTTACTACCCGAACGTGAATGCTCAGGTCCAAGCTTCTGGCTCGGCGACGGCCCCTCCAGCTTTAACAGAGGGTACAGCTCACCTTGGACCAATGAGTCGTCCGATGCGCTTACGAGAAATTGAAGCGTTTGAAAGAGAGCATGGCTATAAGCCTACCGCGCTCAGAGTCGCTATCGATGCTATTGGCGTGTTCGTACACAAAGATAACCCGGTCAAAGGGCTCAACTTCCGTCAGATAGATGGCATTTTCTCGGAGACTTTACGCTGCGGTGGTGTTAGGAATATCGAAAATTGGCGAGAGTTAGGTATTAAACAACCTTGGGCAAAGCATCGCTTCCAACTGTTTGGGCGAAACTCGGTGTCTGGTACTTATGGTTACTTTAAGCAGAATGCTTTGTGCGGTGGTGATTTCAAGAATCGAGTCAATGAGCAGCCGGGTTCAGCTTCTGTTGTTCAATCTGTTGCTTTGTCGATCAGCGGCATTGGATACACAGGCATTGGCTATCGTGTTGCGGGGGTGAGACAGATTCCTGTGGTTAAGACGGGTGATCAATATGTACACGCAACAAGAGAAAACATCCTAAGTGGCGCTTATCCGCTTTCGCGCTTCTTGTATGTTTATGTGAATAAACACCCAAACAAGCCGCTTTCTCCGGTCGAGCAAGAGTTCTTAACCTTTATCTTTTCTAAACAAGGTCAAGAGTTGGTGGAAAAAGACGGCTACGTTTCTATTCCTCACGAATACGCCAAACAAGAACTCGCAAAAGTAGGGCTTTGATCTCCCGATTGGCAATTACGCTTTTTGATTATCATCGAAGCTTAGTTGCCATTCAGCATTACTCCAAAGTTCCTGTTCTGCGAGTAAGTCCGCCGCCAATAGTTTATTTTCCTCAAGCCAATCACCATCGGCACCACATATCTTCCAATGATCTTTCTCGATGACCTCAATGCGTGTTTTTAGGCGTGGAGAGTCGTTACGTTGACCATTGAGAATGATGGATAGACGTAATATGCGAATTAAGCTGATCAAGTGCTTACCCTTAAACAAATTCAGTTCAGGCATGTCTTGAAGCTTAAGGGCTTTGCGCTGGAAGCGAGCTAATATCGACATGACCATTTGTTGCTCGCTGTTAAAGCCTGGCATATTGGTATGCTCAAGAAGATACGCAGAGTGCTTATGGAAGCCTGAGAAGCTGATACTCAGTCCGACCTCGTGTAATAGAGCACTCCATTCGAGGAGTTCAAAAAGCTGACTTTTTTTCTTAATGCACAGTTCATCGCAGAGCTGATGTAAGAACTCGCTGGCTTGCTCTTTTACGCGAGTCGCGTGGTCGAAATCAACGGAGTGTTTGGTCGCGAGGTTCTCAGTGGTTCGCATGCGAATGTCCGAACGCTGAAAACGATCTTCCATCTCATACAGCAAGCCTTCACGAAGCGCACCGTCTGAAAAGTGCATCTCTTTGACTGAAAGAGCCATGAATATCGCAGTGAGAATAGCTACTCCGCCAGCAAAGACGGGTTGGCGCTCTTCAGCCAATCCTTTGAGTTTTATCTCTTCAATACTGTCGTTTTCACACAACACATCAATTAAATGGCCTAATCGTTTTTCAGTGATAATGGCATCTTCATAGCCCATTCCAACTAAGGCTTCTTTGATTGCTTTGATGGTGCCTGAAGAGCCAAGAGCCGCATCCCAGCCTTTCTTTTTATATTTAGCGGCAAGAGGTTCTAGGCGTTGTTGGGCTGCAATAATAGCCTTGGAGAAGTTCTTACGAGAGAGTTTTCCATTCGAAAAGTATCGTTGAGTGAAGCTTACGCAGCCCATCTGTTTGCTGTTGACGAGCTTCGCTTCAAACCCTTGACCGATAATCAACTCAGTACTGCCGCCGCCAATATCAATGACTAACTTGGAGTCTGACTCTGGTTGTGTGTGGGCTACGCCTAAATAGATTAGTCGTGCCTCTTCTTCCCCGGGAATCACCTCGATAGGAAATGGGAGTACCTCTCGCGCACGTTGGATAAATATATGGGCGTTGTTTGCTTGGCGAAGCGTGTGAGTAGCCGCAATGCGCACATTCTCGATTTCAAAGCCTTGTAGACGCTCGGCAAACATAGCAAGACACTCTAAACCACGTTCGATGGTTGCATTGCTTAGGTTTGATTGGTCATCGAGGCCAGAACCAAGCCGGACTCTTTGCTTATGTCGGCTGACTAGTTGTAACTCTTGTCCAATAACTTTCGCTACAACCATGTGGAAGCTATTTGAGCCTAAATCGATGGCAGCGACATGTTTGGTTGTTGATGCCACGGCCTCAAGTGGGGTGGTATTTTTAGAGTCTTCAGGCGTATTGGCCTTGATGTTTTTAGCTTGGCTCATCGTGAGATTGTTGTTCCCTAGCTTTTCGAGTCTGTTTCTCTACCTGCTTGAGGTAATCATAGATGGCGACTTGTGAGCGGCGTTTTTTACGGTTACCACGAGGGACGTAAGCGTTGCTCATCTCTTTGTCTATCCACCTTGCTTTAACTGTATCGGTAAAATGAATATTTACAATGTCGATGATGCGTTGTTTCAAACGTTCATCACGGATTGGCGCTGCGACTTCAATGCGGTGGTCGATGTTTCGTGTCATCCAATCCGCCGATGAGATGAACACCTTAGGGTCGCCATCGTTATGTGTAATCAAAACGCGTGGGTGCTCTAGGAATCGGTCGATGATACTGATGATTTCAATGTTTTCGCTGATGCCTTCTACTCCCGGAACAAGTGAGCACATACCTCGTATGATCATACGAATTTTGACTCCGGCATTGCTTGCACCATAAAGTTTGTTGATCAGCCCTTTGTCGACTAAGTTGTTCACCTTCAATGTTATTTCTGCTTTCTTGCCGGACTTGGCATTAGCAGTTTCTGTATCGATAAGACGGTAAAGATTTTTACGTGAATTACGTGGCGACACAATTAAGTGGTCAAATCTTACAGGGCGGTAAGGGTTCTCTATATACCCAAAGACATTACGCACCTCGTTAGTTAGCTCTTGATCGGCGGTGAGCAGCGAGAAGTCTGTGTAAATTCTTGCTGTCTTTTCGTGGAAGTTACCCGTACCGATATGCGCGTAATAAGTGATTTCTTCACCTTCTCGGCGGCTTATAAGAAGTAACTTAGAGTGGATCTTCAAACCTGTAGCACCAAAGATTACGTGAACGCCAGCGTCGGTTAGAATTTTTGACCATTCGATATTGGCTTCCTCATCGAATCGAGCTTGAAGTTCAACCACCACAGTTACGTTTTTCCCATTGTGAACCGCATCAATCAACGAGTTCATTAACTGAGAGTTTTTCGCTACACGATAGATGTTGATCTTGATGCCGATGACTTTTGGATCAAATGAAGCCTGACGAACTAACTCTGCTATGTGATCAAAGGTATGGTATGGATAGTTTAACAAGATATCTTGATTCTTGATGGCATCAAAACTGTTATCAAACCCATCAAAGTCGGCGCATGACATAGGGGGTAACGGCTTGTTTTCTAAGTATTCACGACCAACATTCGGGAAACCAATGAAATCTTTAAAATTATGGTAACGACCACCAGGAATCAGGTTGTCGTAGTTAGAGATCCCTAATTTACCACACAAGAAATCCAGCATATTTTTCGGCATTGTGTGTTCGTAAACAAAACGCACAGGCATTGCACTGAGCCTTTGAGCGACACCTTCCGACATCTGTTCTAGCAAACTATGTTCGACTTCATGACTAAGATCGTATTCGGCATCACGTGTCATTTTCATCGCGTGACAGTTGAGTTGATCGTATTCAAAAAAGCCTTTAAATAGGTCATCAATGCAGTATCGGATGATGTTATCAAGTAAGATGATCGTCTTGCGGCGCTTTCCTTTCTGCTCTGGAACCATGACAAAGCGCGGAAGGTGATCGGTCGGTATCTCTATGACGGCGTATTTGGATTGCTGCTCTTTTTGAAGTTCGACGGTCAGGTAGGCATATTCATCTTTTAAGAATTGAAGCACATTAATCTCGTCGGTCATCAAAAGGGGAGTAATGTGTGGAAGTACTTCTTTCTTAAAGTATTTTCTTATCCATTTCTTTTGAGGATCATTCAATTGCGTCTCGTTGACCAAGAAAATCCGTCGCCTTGCCATTTCTAGAATAAGCTCATTGTAGAGTTCATCAAAACGTTGGTTCAGCTTAAACGCTTTGGTTTGCATCTTGGTAAGCAAATGCTTTGAGTTATCGTGGATCCCACGTTCTTGGTTGATCAAAATACGACGTTTAACGTCAGAGAATCGAACTTTGTAAAACTCGTCTAGGTTATTAGAAAAGATCCCAAGAAATCGCACTCTTTCGATAAGAGGCACCGTTTTGTCCGCTGATTCTTGTAAAACTCTCTCGTTAAAGGAGAGCCAACTGAGTTCTTTTTCTATATAGAGCTTTTCAGCGTTCATAATCCATCCTAGACATCTTAAAGAGTGTGAGATTACTCAAATTGTAAAAATGAGCAGAGTATGCTGTTTTTGTTACGGTATTATTTCACTCTACAGTTTCAGCAAAACTTACTATTATTTTCAGTTGTTTAATGTGAGTTGTAATATAATTGTCATGTAAACGAAATATTATGATATTAGCTCAAAAAAGGTAGATAGACAGATGACCGCAGCCGAAATTTCATTGAAAAAACGAGATAAAAAAAGATGGTTGAAAGACCGTCTTATGCGTTTTGCAGTGACGTTAGGTGGTGTGAGCGTATTGGCGGCACTGGTTCTTATCTTTATTTACCTAGCGATGGTTATTCTTCCTATCTTTGCTGACTCAAGTTTAGAGACAGATCAAAAAGTCCAACCTGTGATAGTACAAGATCCGATTGCAATGACGATTGATGAATACGGTCAACATGCTTTAGTGATCGATCGCGATGGTTCGGTAGATTATTGGACTCTTGATAATACTCAATCGACTCCATACTTCTCAGCGTCAATTATTGAAGACTCGGTTGCGTTTGCTCGAAGCGCGCCCTCAGACAATTGGTTCGCCTTTGCTAACCGCCAAGGCCAAGTGCAGTTGTTTCAGCCTAAGTTCTTAAAGCCTCTTGCCGTAAGAAAAGGTCAAGCCGATAGCCCTCGTATCAACTACCTTCAACTCAAAGGTAAACCGTTTGAATTTTTAGATGACATCGCTTTGAGTAGTGGCTTGAGCGTTGAAAAGCTAACATTTGCGACCGACAATAGTCTTCTGACGCTGGTGGCTCAGCTATCCAATAACCGCATTCTAATAAAATGGTACCAAGCGTCATTGACTGGTGAGTATTCAGAGGTTAACTCCCAATGGTTATCTAAAGGGTTTGGTCAGCAAGACCAGCTTTTAATGACGCCTAACGGGCACACTCTATATCTTCGCAACGCCTCTGATCTTACGATTCTAACCACTGAAGCGAACGAGTTCTCGGTTAGGGAAGTGATCGACTTAAGTTTAGGTGATGAGCTGCATTCCGTTAAGAGTATTGACTTGTTGTCCGGTGCTTATTCTCTGCTCGTGAGTCATTTTGATGGGCGAGTTTCTCAATGGTTTGATGTATTAAGCAATGAGAAACGTAGCTTGACTCATATTCGAGACTTTAAGTTACCTTCAGAGGTACAGTTCTTATTACCTGATACTTATCGCAAAGGCTTTTACAGTTTCTATCAGAATGGCACGATTCAAAGCCACTATACGACAAGTGAAAAGTTATCTCTGTTTGAGAAAGCTTATAAGAAGTCGCCACAACTCGCGGCCATGTCTGCAAATGAAATTCACCTCGCGACACTGAGTGATGGTGTTATTAATCTTGCTTTAGTCGATAACCCATACCCAGAGATATCTTTTTCATCGTTATGGCAAAAGGTTTGGTACGAGAGCTACCCAGAGCCTCAATACGTGTGGCAATCCACTTCGGCAAATGATGATTTTGAAGGGAAATTCAGCTTAGTTCCTCTGACTTTTGGCACACTTAAGGCCGCACTGTTTGCGATGATATTCGCGGTACCCATTGCGGTACTTGGCGCTATCTACACCGCTTACTTTATGACTCCAAAGATGCGTCGAGTGGTAAAACCTTCGATTGAATTAATGGAAGCGCTACCGACGGTCATTATCGGGTTTGTAGCGGGTTTGTGGTTTGCTCCTATCGTGGAAACGCATTTAACTGCTATTGTCTCACTGTTGTTGGTGTTACCTCTTAGCACGTTGGTTGTTGGTTTAATTTGGTACTGCTTACCACACGATTGGGTGAGCCGTTTTCCTAATGGCTGGCATGCATTGATTCTGGTTCCTGTGTTGATTGTGACTACTGTGATCGTGCTTAACTTGGGTGGGAAAATTGAATCGTTGTTGTTTGCTGGTGATATCAAGCTCTTTTTAAACCACCATGGGATCGATTTTGACCAACGTAACGCTCTTGTGATTGGATTCGCGATGGGCTTCGCTGTTATCCCAACCATTTTCACTATCGCAGAAGACGCTATTTTCTCGGTGCCTAAGCACTTGTCGGATGGTTCTTTAGCGTTAGGTGCTACGCCTTGGCAAACTCTAATATATGTTGTTCTGCTTACTGCAAGTCCCGGAATTTTCTCTGCAATCATGATGGGGTTGGGTAGATCGGTTGGTGAGACCATGATCGTGCTGATGGCGACCGGTAATACGCCTATCATGGATTGGAATATTCTTGAGGGGATGCGAACGCTATCTGCGACGATTGCTGTTGAGCTTCCTGAATCAGAGGTTGGTAGTCCTCACTTTAGATTGTTGTTCCTAGCTGCGTTACTTCTATTCTTATTTACCTTCGCCGTGAACTCGATTGCGGAATGGGTAAGACAAAGGCTGCGAGATAAATACCGTGCTTTATAATTTTTATCAGAATCGTCAATCGCAACCAGTAAGAGAGCTTCTTCATGTTTAAGTGGATTAAATCGGGATCTCCTTGGATATGGTTAACTGGTGGTGCCGTTAGTATTAGTATGCTTTCGGTACTTGGCCTGATCTTATTTATTGGCTGGAAAGGGTTAACCTATTTCTGGCCTGCGCCCCTGTACCAATGGCAAGTGAATGAAACAGAAAGCCTTGCAAATGTGCCATTTCAGCATCAAGAGATGACAAAGAACCGTTTAATCGGTCAACTCTATGATCGTAAATACATTCCGGTTGAACAACTGTCGAATGTGCAAGATAAGAAGTTGCCGCAAGAGATTATTGATAAAGGGGTCGTTCGACGTCTTAGTATCAAAATTGCTAACCGCGAACTGTACCCTGCGGATTTCGTATCTATTCTTGAGGTGAACCTTAAAGAACCAACCACACCAGAAGAGTGGGCTGTGATCGAGCGTAGCCGCGGTGGGTACTTCTTCGGAAAGCCGGTTGGCTTTAGGAGTGCTGACGGTGTTCTAACCGATGATATCGAGAAAGAACTGGATGAAGGCTTAACTCACGCCGACACGTTGCGTGATGAAATTAAAAAGATCGTTAACCAAACGGTCCGCACAACAAGTTGGGCGTTAGAGCAATTACGTTTAGAAAAGCGTAAAAGAGAGCTCAATGACAACCTGTCAGATACAGAGCGACAAGAGCTGGAGTCTAAACGTTTGGCTTTAAGGAGTGAACTCGCCTCGGGAGAATATCAACTCGACTCTTTAAGACAGCAGCTCAACCTTGATACTCTGATTGTTGAAGATATGACGGGCAAAGTCGTTGAGATTCCGCTGAGTGAGATCTTAGACTTTTGGTTCCCAAATCAGATGACCTACCCAGAGAAAGTGCTGCATTGGTGTGAGCAGGTCTGGAAATTCTTATCTGAAAAACCTAGAGAGTCCAACTCTGAAGGGGGGGTGTTCCCTGCGATTTTCGGTACGGTACTTTTAGTGCTGATCATGTCGATTGTCGTTATGCCACTTGGTGTCATTGCCGCGATTTATCTAAATGAATACGCAAAAAACAATGCGCTAACTCGTTTGATTCGTATTGCGGTTATTAACTTAGCGGGTGTGCCATCCATCGTTTATGGTGTATTTGGTTTAGGCTTTTTTGTTTACACCATTGGTGGTTCTATAGATTCGTTGTTCTACGCGGAGCGTTTACCTGCGCCGACATTTGGTACGCCAGGCTTGTTGTGGTCGGCATTGACTCTGGCTGTGTTAACATTGCCTGTCGTGATTGTGACCGCCGAGGAAGGGTTAACGCGAATCCCGAGTTCTGTGAGGCATGGTTCTTTAGCTTTGGGGGCAACCCCATCTGAAACCTTGTGGCGTATCGTTTTACCGATGGCGAGCCCTGCGATTATTACCGGGCTTATTCTGGCTGTAGCACGTGCTGCGGGAGAAGTAGCGCCATTAATGCTAGTGGGAGTAGTGAAATTAGCGTCGAGTTTACCTGTCGATGCGCAGTTCCCGTATGTTCACCTCGACAGAAAATTTATGCATTTGGGCTTTCACATTTATGATGTGGGTTTTCAAACCTCAAACATAGAAGCGGCAAGACCACTGGTTTATGCGACATCATTTTTGTTGGTTACTGTGATTGTTGGGTTGAACCTGACCGCGATTAATATTCGAAATAACTTGCGTGAAAAGTACCGAACCTTAGGACAAGATTAAGATGTTCTCAATTAATGAAACCTTGGGCTATCAAGCGCCTTTAGATGTGCACAACCTAACTGAAGAGCAAACAGCCATCTCGATTGAAGGGCTGAACCTATACTATAAAGAAGCGCAGGCACTTGATGATATCTCGATGACAATACCTAAAGGGCAGGTGACGGCGTTTATCGGTCCTTCGGGTTGTGGAAAGTCGACACTGCTTCGCTGTATTAACCGAATGAACGATCTTGTTGAAGGCTGTAAAGTCTCCGGCAAAGTGAAGTTGTACGGAAACAATGTTTATCATCCTAAGGTTGATGTAGCAACCTTAAGACGTCGTGTTGGCATGGTATTTCAACGCCCGAATCCTTTCCCTAAATCCATCTATGAGAATGTGGTTTATGGGTTGAGGCTGCAAGGTCTGAGTAATAGTCGTGATCTTGATGATGCGGTTGAGCGTTCATTGCGTGCAGCGGCATTATGGGATGAAGTAAAAGATCGTTTGCATGAGAATGCCTTCGGTTTGTCTGGTGGCCAACAGCAACGCTTGGTTATTGCTCGAGCGGTTGCGATAGAACCGGAAGTACTTTTGTTAGATGAGCCAACATCGGCCTTGGATCCAATTTCTACTTTGACTATTGAAGAGTTAATCAACGAGCTAAAAACACAATATACCGTGGTAATTGTGACTCATAATATGCAACAGGCTGCTCGTGTTAGCGACCATACTGCCTTTATTCATATGGGGAAATTGATCGAGTACTCAGATACGGACTCAATATTTACGTCACCATTGAAAAATCAAACAGAAGACTACATTACAGGTAGGTACGGCTAACTGTTGAGTCGATGCCACCTAGAGCTAAACCACTCTATATAAACGGTTTGATTTATTTCTTTGTAAGGAGCTGATATGCATTTCGGTCGCCACATTTCAGGGCAATTTAACGTCGAATTAGAGTCGATCCGTACTCACGTACTCACCATGGGTGGGCTAGTGGAGCAGCAACTTTCATTTGCAATGCAAGCGCTTCACAGAGATGACGTTGAACTGGCTAAGAAAGTGATTCGTGACGATCATAAAGTGAATGCGATGGAAGTGTCTATCGATGAGGCATGCACGCGTATTATTGCCAAGCGCCAGCCCACCGCAAAAGACCTTCGTTTGATTATGGCGATCATCAAAACGATTACTGATTTGGAAAGAATTGGTGATGTAGCTTCTAAAATAGCGCAAGGTGCGATAGAGGCCCCCTCGGCCAAAGACCAGAAGTTTCATGTTTCTTTAGAGCCTCTTTGTCGTCAAGCGATAACTATGCTCCATCAGGTATTGGATGCATTTGCACGTATGGATGTTGATGCCGCGGCTGAAGTACATAAGCTTGATGATAAGCTAGACGCTGAATACGAAGCTGTAATTCGTCAGCTAATGACTTACATGATGGAAGAGCCGCAGAATATACCTATTATCTTACAGGTTATGTGGTCAGCTCGTGCTATTGAACGAGTGGGCGACCGTTGCCAAAATATTTGCGAATATATTATCTATTTTGTTAAGGGCAAAGATGTTCGCCATCTAGGTGAACAAAGCCTAGATGACGTACTAAAATAAATTGAACTCATCTCTTTGAAAGGTGATTGCCAAACGACTTAAACCAACAGTTGGCAGTGACCGTAATGAGCCTAATATATGTCATGAGTGAGATTCGGTAATTTGGTACTCTTCGGTTTATGTTAATGGTTATTACTCTTTAATAGTTAAAGCGAACCTCACATCAAATACCTTACTGGCATCAGTGACAGGAATCTGGTAATCATCAATGTCATCACTCCCCATTTGAGCGGACGATCCGTTTTCCATTAGGCTAGCTCTTGTGGATTTCCCTGAAAGGTGAAGAGCAGGTACTTGGGTGGCGCATTGAATCATTTTAGCATTCGCAGCGTTAACGCCAGCCCCTGCCATGATATCAATTCGTCCGTCGGCTTGTTTGACCATTGCTGCCAATACATCGATGCCTTGCTCGGCATTAACAGCAAGTCCTGATGTCAGGACTCTTTCGCATCCAAGTGAAATGATCTGCTCTAATGCTGCTTGGAAATCAGAGCTTTGATCGATGGCTCTATGGAAGGTTATCCCAAGCTTTAACGAGTGCGCTTTTTCAGCCAGTTGTTGCATTTTTGGCATATCAATACTTCCGTTAGGCGCTAACACACCAAGTACGACCCCATCCAACCCTGCACTTGCACAAGCTTCAATATCTTCAAGCATACAGTTCATATCGTCGTTATCGAAAATAAAGTCGCCTTGTCTAGGTCTTATTATAGCGTAGACCGGAACGGACGAAATTATTGCCGCTTGCTTCATCATTCCGAAGCTTGGAGTTAATCCGCCAAGAGCCAATGAAGAGCAAAGCTCAATACGATTAGCTCCGCCTGCTAGGGCATTGTATAGGGACTCTAAGTTATCGATACAGACTTCAATTTCGGTGTTCATCGTGTTTATCCGTTCAAAAAGATACTGATGAAATAATAGCAATCTAGGTGTGATTCTGAATAGATGGGGATAAGGGAAAATAGAGGTAAAGTTTAGGTTTATCGCTACCTCAATTATCTATTACAAGAGGCAGTCTAGGGTGGCGCGAGGAGGGGAAAACAAAAAGCCCGAAGCGTTAACTTCGGGCTTTTAATAGGACTTTACTTCTTAACTGATTGGCGGTGCGCTTTGCGCTATTAGCTTATGCTTTATGTCTCTTTGTAGAGAGTCTTCCAACCATTAACCCGCGTTGAGTTCGGGCTTAAGAATGTAATTACTTGCTTAGGTCGTCAGCGTGCTCAGATAGGAATGCTGCAACACCTTTTGGAGATGCGTCCATACCTGATTTACCTTCTTCCCATTGTGCTGGACAAACTTCACCGTTCTTCTCGTGGAAGTTTAGTGCGTCTACCATGCGTAGCATTTCGTCGATGTTACGACCTAGCGGAAGATCGTTAACTACTTGGTGACGTACAAGACCGTCAGCATCGATTAGGAAAGAACCACGGAAAGCAACACCGGCTTCTGGGTGCTCAACATCGTATGCTTTGCAGATTTCGTGCTTAACGTCAGCAACTAGAGGGTATTTAACTTGACCGATACCGCCGTCAGCGATAGCAGTGTTACGCCATGCGTTGTGAGAGAATTGTGAATCGATAGAAACACCGATTACTTCAACGCCTTTAGCTTGGAAATCTTCTAGACGGTTGTCGAAAGCGATTAGCTCTGAAGGACAAACGAAAGTGAAGTCTAGTGGGTAGAAGAAAACTACCGCTTTCTTACCTTTAGTGAATTCTGCGAAGTTGAAGTTATCAACGATCTCACCGTTACCTAGAACAGCTGCTGCAGTAAAGTCAGGGGCTTGACGACCTACTAGTACCATTTGGAATCTCCTAAAAAATTAGTTGGCCCAACACATCTTTGTTTGGGCTCCGTTTCTACGGGACAAACTATAGTACAATATGTACTATAGAAAAAAGCGAATTAAATAGATTAAGTTAATCGAAAAAAACGATGAGCTTATTCTTTGCCCAGTCCTTAGGTCTGATGACCTTTATCTAATTTATCCTACTCATATTACAAAGTAATTTCATGAATAAATGGCCAAGTCTTAAGCAACTTCACTATCTGGTTACGCTTCACGAAACTCGTCACTTTAGCGACGCAGCGGATCGCTGTTTCGTTAGTCAATCTACATTAAGTAAAGGCATTCAAAATTTAGAGGAGCTGATTGGTTGCCCTCTCTATGAGAAGAAAGATAAAAAGAGCCCATTAGTTTTTACTCAAGCGGGTGAGCTGGTGGTGAAGCATGGTCGAGAGCTATTGGCGAAAGGGCAAGACTTAGTCGAGCTTGGTAGTTTGTGCAATGGTGATACGATGCAAGGTCAGCTGCGGCTGGGGTGTATCCCTACTATTGCCCCGTTCCTATTATGCGATTTGGTACAAGAAGCTAATCAACGCTTCCCACAGTTGAACTTGCTGTTACGTGAAGACACGACGACTAACTTATTGGCGGCACTGCGTCATGGTGAGTTAGATGTGTTGATTCTGGCTCTGCCTGTCGATATCGACAACATGGAGAGCAAAGTGGTTGGGCAAGATCCTTTTAGAATGGTGATCAGTCGTAATCAAGCTGATGGGATTCGTGTTCCTATTAAATATGATGATCTGCCAGACGAATCTGTTTTCTTGTTGGAGAATGAACACTGTTTAACAGAGCATGCAGTGTCGGCCTGTAAGTTAACAGACAAAGAGAAGATAAACCCGTTCACCGCCACAAGCCTCCACACATTGGTGCAAATGGTGGCAAATGGTTTAGGAACCACCTTTATTCCGCAGATGGCTATCGATCACGGTTTGCTTGAGAATCAGAATCTCGTGGTTATTGATCCTCCAGGTCAGAAGGCTTACCGCGATATTGGCCTAGTTTGGCGACCAAGCTCATCACGTCGTGAAACCTTCCACCAATTAGCCGATGTGGTGTCTGAGTTGTTGTAGACAATATTGAAGCATCAAGCCTAATTTTGAGCGGCGAGTTAAGCCGCTCTTTTTGTGACTTCATTCGATAAGAAAAACGCCACAATAGTGGCGTTTATAACGTTATATTTTGAAAAAGCTCAGTAAGTCTTTTTGTTTCACAGCTAATGAAGACAGCTCTTCACTTGCTTGTTTGCTTTGCTCGATTCCAGAGACATTTTGGTGGACAATATCAAAGGTTAAAGAAACATTTTGTGAAATGTCCTGCGTGACCCCAGACTGTTCTTCTGATGCTGTTGCGACTTGTGTATTCATATCTGAAATAAGGTCGACAGACTCTGTTATTGATGCAAATGCCGTTCTGAGCTGTTCACTGTAATGACGAGACTCTACGGCTAGCGATAGGTTAGATTGCATGAATTGATTGGCATCTTTCGCTTGTGCTTGAAGTCGAGATATTATTTCTTGAATGTCGATAGTTGACTGTTGTGTTTTAGCGGCCAGAGAACGAACCTCATCAGCAACCACAGCAAAACCTCTTCCTTGCTCGCCAGCTCGAGCCGCTTCAATGGCTGCGTTGAGCGCTAGCAAGTTAGTTTGCTCCGATATGGCGTTGATCACTTCAATAACAGTGCCGATCTCCACTGAGTACTCTTGCAGTTGATTGACGATGTTTGATGTCTCTTCGATCGAGTCTTCAACCTTGCGAGAAATATCATCGGATCTATCGAGTGAAACGCCCCCCTCTTTTACATTGGAAGTTGCGCCGGTTGCTGCATTCTCAGCGCTAGCCGCATTTTGACTAACCTCATTTGCAGTACTGGAGAGCTCATTGATAGCGGTTGCTATCTGTTCCATTTGACTCAGTTCTTGTTTAGCATTTCCTTCGGTCTGACTCATCACTGCGGCTAGCTCAACTGAGGCTGCTGAAACGTTGTCTGAAATTTGGTGGAAACCATCAATGATTCGGCGCAGTTCTTGGCGCATCGCTAAAGTGTTAGCGTATATACCGGTTTCTTTACCTGTAATTGGAATCTGCTTAGAAAGATCGCCAGAAGCAACCTCAGCAACAATGGATTGGATATCACTCGGCTCTCCTCCTACTACCTTCCAAACACTACGGTAAATTGAAATGGCAATACTTAGGGAAACCGCTACAACAATAATAGAAAGAATGCCGAGAACCCACTGAGCACTAGAAAATCGCTCGACCATACTAGGCCCGACAGAATCTTGTTTTGCTTGCGTCGATAGTTTGATTTCTTCAATGGTTTTAGCCGCATTGATACCAGCAAGATCAAGAGTCTCTGTAATGATGCTGTTGCGCTCGTTTATTGTGTTAGTGACCTTCGAAAATGTGGAACGATAAGTTTTTGAAGCATTAGTAAAGTCGTTTAGGTGGCCGATTTGCTCCATCGACATTAACTGCGATTCGATAGTTTTTGCTATTAATGCTGCAGAGGACAACTCTTTTTCAGCACGCTGAGCATCTTCTGTTTTATTGCTGGCCAAAAACTTAGAAGCGTACAATCTTGATAGTAAGACATGCTGTTGAAGTTCCCCTGAACTTGCGGCAACCTCTAAATCTTCTTCGACTGAAGCCTGGAGCATTAAGTTCGTTACTGCTTTTCGCATATCGATACCTGAGGGTGCTAAAGTTTCTTGAACTAGATTGTTTTCCGTATTGACCAATTGAACAACTTTGCTAAAGCCGTGGCTGTATTGCTCAAGCTGCTTCTTTATCATTAGAAATTCACTTTTGTTCAGGTTGTCAAAGCGAGAGTCTAGTAGGTTATCGATCAATTGATTTGATACTGTGATACGTCTACGCAATTCAGATATATGTGAAGGAATAGGGTTCTTAATATATTTAAGTGCAGACAAACGAGCCTCCAGTATGTTGGCTTGGATTCGCCCTGTAGAGACACTGGTCAATGCAAGGGAACGGTAGCTATTAAACCCATTACTTGATTGATAAAAGCGTAATGAAGCAACGATTGAAATAACCAAAATTAGCGTGAGAATCACACCAAAACCCAAGGACAGCAATTTCTTTAAACTCATAAATACATTTCCTAGTGAAGCAGCTTTTTTATTCTTAATAATTCGGCATTATTCTAATGATAAACATATTAATAAATAGTGCTGTTTCACTATATTTTGCATCTAAGAATGATGTGCAAAGTAGGTTGTTGATATTATTATTTTTTTAAGAGGGAGGGGGGATCTAGATATGTGAAGAGCCTTAGATAAAAAAGGCTCTAGAGGTTATAGCGAATAAAATAAGTGGATTAATTTTCGACTTCTTCTGGCTCCGCATCTTCTTGTAGTTCTAGTAGGTTGATCGCTATCGTGACGAAGTCGCTGTCTGTAATAATACCCACTAATTCATAATTTTCTACGACAGGCAAGCAGCCCACTTTGTGTTTCTGCATATAGATAGCTGACTCTTTTAATCCTGCACGCGGTTCTACCGACATAACGCTTTTGTGCATAATGTCATTGAGGGGAGTGGCAAGAGTAAAAGATTGAGCTTGTGGGATATTTTGTAGGCTGGATTCTTGAGCGGCGAGAACGTCTCGTTGGGTAACAACACCAAGTAGCTTTCTGTCAGCATCAACGACTGGGATATGGCGGATATCAAGCGCTTCCATCATGTGTTTAGCATCGGCCAGTGAGTGTGAGCGCAATAGAGTATGAGGGTTGCGAGTCATCATATCTTCAACCTTGATCATACGAACCTCCTTCTTTTTTATTTGTTGCTATTACTATAGTTTTTTATCCAAAAAATAACTGAGATCTGACGCATTCTTGGGTGAGTTTTATGCAACTAATTCTTTAGTTTGAGGTGGTGAATCAGTAGCATTATTTTACGCCTCTTTACAATAATCCAGTGCTGTAAACCTTGCTATTGCGGCTCGTGTGCCTATACTAGCCCACTGCGAAATTTTTAGTCGTGTTTGTGATGTGTTTCTGGTAACGATTGACTTACCGTAACGATTGATCTGCAACCATGACTTATTATTCGTCAACAGCACAAATCTCATCAACTAAGACAAGACTACAAACATGCAAGTTTCAGATTTTCACTTTGACCTACCAGATGAACTCATTGCTCGCTACCCTCAAGAGGAGCGCACAGCAAGCCGCCTGCTTAAATTAGATGGCAACAGCGGTAACCTAGCTGATGGTTCGTTTAAAGACGTTTTAGACTTGGTTGAGCCAGGCGATCTTGTTGTTTTTAATAACACTCGCGTGATTCCTGCTCGTGTATTCGGTCGCAAGGCCTCAGGCGGTAAGCTTGAAGTGCTAGTGGAGCGTATGCTCGATGAGAAAAGCATTCTTGCGCATGTTCGTTGCTCTAAATCACCGAAGCCGGGCACTAAGTTGTTCCTTGGTGAGAACGATGAGTATGAAGCTGAAATGGTAGCGCGTCATGATGCGTTGTTTGAAATCCATTTCACATCCGATCAAAGCGTTCTAGAGATTCTTAACAATGTTGGTCACATGCCACTGCCTCCTTACATCGATCGTCCTGATGAAGATGCAGATAAAGAGCGCTACCAGACTGTCTATAATGAAAAGCCGGGTGCGGTTGCAGCGCCAACAGCAGGTCTTCACTTTGATGATAAGCTAATGGCTGGCATGAAAGAAAAGGGTGTTGAGTTTGCTTACGTGACGCTTCACGTTGGAGCTGGCACATTCCAGCCCGTAAAAGTGGACAACATCAATGATCACCACATGCATGCTGAGTACGTTGAAGTGCCGCAAGAAGTGGTGGATGCCGTAGCTGCTGCAAAAGCGCGTGGCGGGCGTATTATTGCGGTTGGCACAACATCGGTTCGTTCACTAGAAAGTGCAGCGCAAGATGCACGTAATAAAGGCACAGAGTTAGTTCCTTTCTTTGGTGACACAGAAATCTTTATCTTCCCAGGTTACGAATACCAGTTGGTGGATTGCTTGATTACTAATTTCCACCTACCAGAATCAACACTGATTATGTTGGTGAGTGCGTTTGCTGGTTACGACAATGTGATGGGCGCATACGACCACGCCGTGAAGAGCGAATATCGTTTCTTCAGCTACGGCGATGCGATGTTCATCAATAAGAAAACGAGCTAATTTAAGCTGGTTTAAGCGATACAAAAATTTACGGGTGCTAGCAGTAAGCTAGGAGTCGGGCAGGGTGTCTGTCTAATCTCTCGCAAGGAATACGCGACCGCTCCTCATAGAACCCACTGGACTGAACTTTTGTTTGGCTTAAGGTTCTGAATTAACAGTCAGATTGTTTCTCTGGCATATTGGAGGCTTCGTGAAATTAAAATACGAACTTAAAAAAACTAATAGCGGCGCGCGTCGTGGTCAACTTCAGTTTGAACGCGGTACCGTTGAAACCCCAGCATTCATGCCTGTAGGTACTTACGGTACTGTTAAAGGTATGACACCTGAAGAAGTAAAAGACACAGGTGCTGAAATCCTATTAGGTAACACATTCCACCTATGGCTACGTCCTGGCCAAGAAATCATGAAAATGCACGGTGACCTGCACGATTTCATGAACTGGCACGGTCCTATCCTGACTGATTCAGGCGGCTTCCAAGTATTCAGCCTAGGTGCAATGCGTAAAATCACTGAAGAGGGTGTTCATTTCCGTAACCCTGTAAACGGTGACAAGATCTTCATGGACGCTGAGAAGTCTATGGAAATCCAAAAAGATTTAGGTTCAGATATCGTAATGATCTTCGATGAGTGTACGCCTTACCCTGCGACACACAAAGAAGCAAAAGACTCAATGGAGATGTCTCTTCGTTGGGCTGAGCGTTCACGTAACCATTTCGACAAACTTGAGAACCCGAACTCACTGTTCGGTATCGTTCAAGGTGGTGTATACGAAGACCTACGTGATGTATCTGTTAAAGGCCTAACTGAAATTGGTTTTGACGGTTACGCAGTGGGTGGTCTAGCTGTAGGCGAACCAAAAGAAGATATGCACCGCATTCTTGAGCACACATGCCCTCAACTGCCGGAAGATAAGCCACGTTACCTAATGGGCGTAGGCAAACCTGAAGACTTGGTTGAAGGTGTTCGTCGTGGTATCGACATGTTTGACTGCGTGATGCCAACGCGAAATGCACGTAACGGCCACCTGTTTGTGACTGAAGGTGTGATCAAGATCCGTAATGCGAAGCATAAAACCGATACAACACCACTAGATTCAGAGTGTGACTGTTACACTTGTAAGAACTACAGCAAGTCGTACTTACACCATTTGGATCGTTGTAACGAAATCCTAGGTGCTCGACTGAACACGATTCATAACCTGCGTTTCTACCAACGAGTAATGTCAGACATTCGTCAGTCTATCGATGAAGACCGCTTTGAAGAGTTCGTTGCAGAGTTCTACGCAAGAATGGGGCGTGAAGTGCCACCACTAGGCAAAGAATCTTAGTATTTCTTTTTTTGCGAGCCCTATCTCTCTTCCAAGAGGTGGGGCTTGAAAATAAAGGGATATAACCCAATTAGACAAACAATTACCAAAATATAATAGAGGATGTTTTTAATGTTTATTTCTCAAGCTCACGCAGCAGCAGAAGGTGCACCAGCAGGCGGCGGTTTCGAAATGCTTATCATGCTAGGTATGTTCGCTGTGATCTTCTACTTCATGATCTACCGTCCACAAGCGAAGCGTGTTAAAGAGCACAAGAACCTTATGTCTTCTATGGGCAAAGGCGACGAAGTTCTTACAAGCGGTGGCCTAATTGGCAAGATCACTAAGATTGCTGAAGACAGCGACTACGTTGCTATCGAACTGAGTGCAAACAACGAAGTCGTTATCAAAAAAGACTTCGTTACAGCAGTGCTACCAAAAGGTACTCTGAAATCTCTATAAACAGCTAGAGGATCCTCGCTGTGCTAAACCGTTATCCGTTATGGAAGTATTTGATGGTGGTGTTTGCCATTGCTATCACTGCGCTATACGCACTTCCAAATATATACGGTGAAGATCCGGCAGTTCAAGTTACAGGGGCGCGTGGCGCCTCTGTAGATCTGTCTACGCTGGATGTTGTCACCAATGCTCTTGAAGCAGAGAGCCTTTCTACTAAATCCGTTGCTTTAGAAAACGGTTCCATTCTTGTTCGCTTTAACGATACAGATACGCAAATTAGCGCCCGTGATATCATCACAGAGGCACTAGGCGATGACGTTATCGTTGCTTTAAACTTAGCAGCTTCAACTCCTGATTGGCTTGAATCTATTGGTGCTGCACCAATGAAACTGGGTCTTGACCTACGTGGTGGTGTTCACTTCTTAATGGAAGTGGATATGGACGCTGCAATGGAAAAGCTCGTTGGCCAACAAGAAGAAGCGTTCCGCAGCGAACTTCGTGAAGAAAAAATTCGTTACCGTGCAATTCGCCCATCGGGTAAAGATGCCGTTGAAGTGCTTCTGCGTAACGAAGAGCAGCTTGCTGAAGCGAAATCGTTACTGCAATCTCAACACCAAGATATGACGTTCGTAGATTCTGCATCTAACGGTCGTTTCTCTTTGGTGGCTAACTTCACTGAAACTCGCCTTCAAGAAATCCGCAACTACGCGGTAGAGCAAAACATTACCATTCTACGTAACCGTGTTAACGAACTTGGTGTAGCTGAGCCTTTGGTTCAACGTCAAGGTGCTAGCCGTATCGTAGTGGAATTGCCAGGTGTTCAAGACACGGCTCGCGCTAAAGAAATTTTAGGCGCAACCGCGACTCTTGAATTCCGTGAAGTCGATAGCAGTGCAGATTTAGCTGCAGCCGCTTCTGGTCGTGCTCCTGCGGGTAGTGAAATCAAGCAAGATCGTGATGGTCGTCCTGTGGTACTTGAGAAGCGCGTTATCTTAGGCGGTTCAAGTATTACTGATGCAAGCTCTAGTGTTGATGAGTATGGTCGTCCACAAGTTAACATCTCGTTAGACAGCGAAGGTGGTAGCAAGATGTCGGCTTTCTCTAAAAAGAACATCGGCAAGCTAATGGCTACCGTGTTTGCCGAGTACAAAGACAGTGGTCGTAAAACACCTGAAGGTCGAGTTATCTTAAGTAAGCACGAAGAGGTGATTAACCAAGCGACAATTCAATCAGCGCTTGGTCGTAACTTCCGTATTACTGGTATCGACTCAACGGCTGAAGCTCATAACTTGGCACTTCTATTGCGTGCGGGTGCTCTGATTGCGCCTATCTCGATTGTAGAAGAACGTACGATTGGTCCATCTATGGGTCAACAAAACATCGATATGGGTATCATGGCGATGGTTTGGGGTATGGCTGCAGTTATGCTATTTACGCTGCTTTACTACCGTAGTTTTGGTCTGATTGCGAACATTGCGCTAATGGCTAACTTGGTGTTGATTATCGGTGTAATGTCGATGATTCCGGGGGCGACTATGACCCTGCCAGGTATTGCTGGTATCGTATTGACGGTCGGTATGGCGGTTGATGCCAACGTTCTGATCTTTGAGCGTATACGTGAAGAGCTTCGAGATGGACGCAGTCCACAACAAGCGATTCACCAAGGTTACGCGAACGCATTTAGCACTATCGCCGATGCCAATATCACGACACTACTAACAGCAATCATTCTATTTGCTGTCGGTACCGGTGCGATTAAAGGTTTCGCGGTAACGTTATCAATTGGTATCTTGACTTCAATGTTTACAGCTATTGTCGGAACACGTTGCATCGTGAACCTGATGTATGGCGGTAAACGCGTTAAGAAACTGTCGATCTAAGGCTAGGAATTAATATGTTTCAGATTCTAAAAGCAGAAAAAATGATCGACTTTATGCGTTGGTCAAAATTTGCCTTTGTATTTTCTATCTTGATGATTGGTACTGCCATCTTTACCTTAACAACGAAATCGTTGAACTGGGGGTTAGATTTTACAGGCGGTACTCTGATTGAAGTCGGTTTTGAGCAACCTGCAAACCTACCCGATATCCGTAGCTCACTAGAGGCTGAAGGCTTCGGAGATGCAACGGTACAGAACTTTGGGTCGGCACGTGAGGTTATGGTTCGCTTACGCCCGCGTGACGGTGTTGCAGGCGAAACGCTTGGTAACCAGATTCTGGCTGCAATTAAAGACGGTACTGGTGAGCAAGTTGAAATGCGCCGTATCGAGTTCGTAGGCCCTAACGTGGGTGATGAACTAACAGAAGCTGGTGGCCTTGCTATCATCGTTTCTCTTATCTGTATATTGATCTACGTATCAGTGCGATTTGAATGGCGTTTGGCAGCGGGTGCGGTATTAGCACTTGCGCACGATGTTATCATCACACTTGGTGTGTTCTCTCTAATGCAAATTGAGGTGGATCTAACCATCGTAGCAGCCTTGCTAACGGTAGTCGGTTACTCCCTCAACGATACCATCGTTGTATTCGACCGTATTCGTGAGAACTTCCGTAAGATGCGTAAAGGTGAAGCGCCTGAAGTACTGAACAACTCAATCACACAAACATTGAGCCGTACATTGATCACTTCTGGTACAACGCTATTCGTAGTTATCGCACTGTTTGTACAGGGCGGTGCTATGATTCACGGCTTCGCAACCGCACTTCTGTTAGGTATTACGGTTGGTACTTACTCTTCTATCTACGTTGCATCAGCACTGGCTATGAAGTTGGGTATTACACGTGAGCACCTAATGCCACCACAAGTGGAAAAAGAAGGTGAAGAGTTTGAAGAAATGCCTTAGGCCTTGGCTTAACAAGTTTCGGTAAACAAAAAAACCGCTAGGTAACTAGCGGTTTTTTTACGTCTGTATTTTGTGGGGAAGCTCAATGCAATTTATAGGCGAAGTGAGTTGTACTTAATGTAACTAAGAGCCATCCTGCTCTCGTATCTCGTATCTCGTATCTCGTATCTCGTATCTCGTATCTCGTATCTCGTATCTTTGAATCGCAGGTACAAAAAAGCCTCGCAGTAGCGAGGCTTTGGAATTTCTATGCGCCCTTGAAACAGGGAGCGTTAACGTAAGGTCTGAATTACTTCAGCATACCTTCGTTAGCGTTCTCACGAACGTGCTTAAGAATAGACTTAACACCACGTGCGCTTGAAGCAACAACGTTACCAGAAGTCATGTAATCAGTACCGCCAGCAAAGTCAGTCATGATAGCACCAGCTTCACGAGCGATTAGATCGCCAGCAGCTAGATCCCATGGCTTAAGGCCTAGTTCTAGGTAACCATCAACACGGCCAGCTGCTAGGTAACATAGGTCAAGAGCAGGAGAACCTGTACGACGGAAATCAGCACAGTCGATGAATAGACCAGAGATGATCTTCATGAAAGATTCAGAGTGTTGTTTTTGCTTGAATGGGAAACCAGTCGCTAGAACAGTACCTTGAAGGTCTTTTAGTTGAGTAACACGCATACGAGCGTTGTTAAGCTGTGCGCCAGCGCCACGTTGAGCGGTGAATAGCTCGTTTAGCATTGGGTCATAAACACAAGCAACTTCTGTACGGCCGTTCATGCGAACTGCGATAGATACAGAGAAGTGAGGGAAACCTTTTACAAAGTTGTTGGTGCCATCTAGTGGGTCAACGATCCATTGTACGTCAGAGTCTTTACCTTCAGTTAGGCCTTTCTCTTCAGAAATAATGCTGTGCTCTGGGTAAGATGCTTTGATTGTCTCAATGATCATGTACTCAGCTTCTTCAGCAATGTTAGTAACGTAATCGTTGTTACCTTTCAAAGACGTTTCGATCTTATCTGTTGTTTCTAGAGATTTTGCAATATGGTTGCCAGCTTTACGCGCAGCGCGTATCGCAATGTTTAGCATTGGATGCATATGGTTTTTCCCACAAGATGTTAAAGAACAATTTAAAGCGGCGGCGAGTATATCAAAGTTTCCGTAAAAAGGAAGTGGTTGTTTTTTGAACTCTTGAATTCACATTCCGCGAAGGGCCTGATCATTTTACTTTGCTATGTGTTAATATCTCGCGATTAATTTTAAAGTGGTGTCATATAGCATGTTAGACAATGTAAAAGTCGTTCTGGTCGGTACGTCTCATTCGGGAAATATCGGCTCAGCAGCTCGCGCAATGAAAGTGATGGGGTTGAGTCAATTAGTTCTTGTAGACCCTCAATGTGAAGTTGACGAGCAGACCTTAGCGCTGGCTGCTGGTGCTGGTGACATCGCAGAAAACGCGGCCATTGTTTCTACTCTAGAAGAAGCAGTAAAAGACTGTGGTTTGGTTGTAGGCTCAAGTGCTCGTTCTCGTACGCTTGAGTGGCCAATGCTTGAGCCTCGCGAGTGTGGCGAAAAGTTTGCAGTTGAAGGTCAAAAACATCCAGTCGCATTAGTGTTCGGTCGTGAACGTACAGGCTTAACGAATGATGAATTGCAGAAATGTCACTATCACGTATGTATCCCTGCTAACCCAGAGTACAGCTCATTAAATCTAGCGATGGCGGTACAGACTCTGAGCTACGAAGTTCGTGTTGCACACCTTGATATGGTGGCTAGCCAATATCAGCCACAACAACAAGATGAATACCCTCGTCACGAAGAGTTAGAAATGTTCTACGAGCACCTTGAAAAAGTGATCATTGAGACCCAATTTATCTCTAAGGATAAGCCAGGTCAGGTGATGAATAAGCTACGTCGTATGTTCAGCCGAGCACGACCAGAATTGCAAGAAATCAACACTCTACGTGGTATTTTGACCTCAATAGAGAAGGTTAAAAGCGATAAATAAATCCCATACAATAGCTAGGGATGAATACTTGACCAATTTAGTCAGTTAAATACTTGACCAATTTAGTCAAGTATGGGAAAATTCCAACCACATAAACAATGTGGATACGGTGTGATATGAAACTTACATCTAAAGGAAGATATGCGGTAACAGCTATGCTAGATGTAGCACTGCATTCGCAAAAAAGCCCGGTTCCTCTGGCTGATATTTCAGAGCGACAAGGCATATCGTTATCTTACTTAGAACAACTGTTTTCTAAGTTACGTAAAGCTGGTTTAGTTGCTAGTGTTCGTGGTCCTGGCGGCGGTTACCGTTTAGGTGCTGAAGCAAGCGACATCGCTGTCGGAACTGTGATTGCCGCAGTGGACGAATCCGTCGATGCAACTAAATGTCACGGTCGAGCAGATTGCCAAGGTGGTAGTCGTTGTTTAACTCATACCCTATGGCGTGATTTAAGCTCCCGAATCAGTAGCTTCTTAAATGACATTACGCTCGGTGAGCTAATGAAAGATAACGAAGTTTTAGAAACTTCTGACCGTCAAGATATCGATCTTGCGGTTAATAATGGTTTTGCACATAAGAATACGAGCACTACAACGATTAGTGCAGCACCTCACGGTGTCAATGCCCGCTCTTAGCGGTCAGTTTTTACATTGGAGTAGAAAATGAAACTGCCTATTTATTTTGACTATTCAGCTACATGCCCAGTCGATCCACGTGTTGCTGAAAAAATGGTTCAGTGTATGACGATTGACGGTAACTTCGGTAACCCTGCATCTCGTTCACACCGTTACGGCTGGCAGGCAGAAGAATCAGTAGATAATGCTCGTGAGCAAATTGCCGATTTACTGAATGCAGATCCACGTGAAATTGTTTTCACATCGGGTGCTACAGAGTCAGATAACCTTGCTATCAAAGGTGCTGCGCACTTTTACGAGAAGAAAGGTAAGCACGTAATCACGTGCAAAACAGAACACAAAGCGGTTCTTGATCCATGTCGCCAACTAGAACGTGAAGGTTTTGAGGTAACTTACCTTGAACCTGAAGCAAACGGCATCATCGATCTAGACAAGCTACAAGCTGCAATGCGCGAAGATACTGTTTTAGTTTCTATCATGCATGTAAATAACGAGATTGGTGTCATCCAAGATATCTCTGCAATCGGCGAACTATGTCGCTCACGTAAGATCGTCTTCCACGTTGATGCGGCTCAGTCTGCGGGTAAAATTCCACTAGACGTACAAGAGATGAAAGTTGACTTAATCTCACTTTCAGCTCACAAAATGTATGGCCCTAAAGGTATCGGTGCACTTTACGTTCGTCGTAAGCCACGTATTCGTCTTGAAGCGCAAATGCACGGCGGCGGTCATGAGCGTGGTTTCCGTTCAGGTACGCTTGCTACTCACCAAATAGTGGGTATGGGCGAAGCTTGTGCTGTTGCTAAGCAAGACATGCAGAAAGATTACGATCATGCATTAGTACTTCGTGAGCGCCTATTGAAAGGGGTTCAAGATCTAGAAGCGGTAACGGTAAACGGTGATCTAGACCAACGTGTACCACACAACCTAAACGTGAGCTTTGCTTTCGTTGAAGGTGAGTCTCTGCTGATGTCTCTAAAAGACCTAGCGGTATCATCAGGTTCAGCGTGTACATCAGCAAGCTTAGAACCTTCATATGTTCTACGTGCTCTTGGTCTAAACGACGAACTAGCACACAGTTCTGTACGTTTCTCATTCGGCCGTTTTACTACGGAAGAAGAAATCGACTACGCGATTGCACAAATTCGTGTAGCGGTAAACAAATTACGCGACATGTCTCCTCTATGGGATATGTATAAAGAAGGGATTGATTTGAACACTGTTGAGTGGGCTCATCACTAATCTCACGGAACTAGAGGATTCGAGGTAACTATCATGGCATATAGCGAAAAAGTAATTGATCACTACGAAAACCCACGTAACGTAGGTTCGTTTGATAAAGAAGACCCAAGTATTGGTAGCGGCATGGTTGGCGCACCAGCTTGTGGTGACGTAATGAAACTGCAAATCAAAGTATCTGCAGAAGGTATTATTGAAGACGCAAAATTCAAAACTTACGGTTGCGGTAGCGCAATCGCTTCTAGCTCACTAGTAACTGAGTGGGTTAAAGGTAAAAGTGTTGATGAAGCAGCGGCTATCAAAAACTCTGAAATTGCAGAAGAGCTAGAGCTACCACCAGTGAAAGTTCACTGTTCAATTCTTGCTGAAGACGCAATCAAAGCAGCTGTTGCGGATTACAAAAAGAAGCGTTAATCGTTTCATTAAGTAATCACGAAAAATAAGCAATATTTGGGAGCATCCTTTGTGCTCCCCCTGAGTTCTCAATTTATATAAAACACAAGGTTGTAGTATGGCCATCACCATGACAGATACGGCAGCAAGCCGAGTTCAAGCTTTCCTAGATAACCGAGGTAAAGGTATCGGGTTACGCTTAGCGGTAAAAACGACTGGCTGTTCGGGTATGGCGTATGTACTAGAATTCGTTGACGAGCTTAACGAAGAAGACGAAGTGTTCGAGCATTCAGGTGTGAAGGTTATCATTGATCCAAAGAGCCTAGTCTACCTAGACGGTACTGAGCTTGATTATGTCAAAGAAGGCCTAAACGAAGGTTTTGAATTCAACAACCCTAATGCCAAAGGCGAATGTGGTTGTGGTGAGAGCTTCAACGTATAAACACTTCAATCGTTAAGCGTTTATTGTGAGCGAAGAATAAAATTAGGCTTTGTTTAAAAAGCCTAAACTTAGGACCACCGTTAAATGAATCATTTCGAATTATTTGGGCTACCACTTCAGTTTCAACTGGATGGTAGCCTTCTTTCTTCTCAGTTTAGAGATCTACAACGCCAATTCCACCCTGATAAATTTGCTACAGCTTCTGAGCGTGATCGCTTATTGGCCGTGCAAAAAGCGGCACAAATCAATGATGCGTATCAGGTGTTGAAGAATCCAATCAGCCGTGCTGAATACCTGTTGATTCAACACGGTGAGGATATTCGCGGTGAGCAGCAAACCATGCAAGATCCAATGTTTCTAATGGAGCAGATGGAGTTGCGTGAAGAGCTTGAAGATATTGCCGACAGTTCTAACCCTGAAGATGCATTATTAGCATTTGAAGGAAAGGTTAGCAAAATGTATAAACAACAATTAAGTGCTATCCAACAAGAACTCGACAGTGAAGCTTGGCTAGAGGCAGCAGACCGAGTAAGAAAGCTTAAGTTTATTGCAAAATTAAAGAATGAAATTGAGCTAGTTGAAGATCGTCTGATCGGCTAGTTTGTATAACAAGGACACATCCATGGCACTACTTCAGATAGCAGAACCAGGGCAAAGCGCCGCTCCTCACCAGCACAAGCTTGCTGTGGGTATTGATTTAGGTACAACAAACTCATTGGTTGCGGCAGTGCGCAGTGGTGAGGCGAGCACACTCGTGGACCAACAAGGCCGCAGTATTTTGCCTTCCGTTGTTCACTATCAGTCAGAGTCATACACAACTGGTGATGAAGCGCGTGCAAGTGCACAGACTGATCCTAAAAATACCATTATCTCAGTAAAGCGATTAATCGGTCGTTCACTGTCAGATATTCAACAGCGATACCCATCTCTGCCATATCAGTTTGAAGAAAGTGATAATGGTCTACCTGTGATTCGCACAGAGCAAGGTAACAAGAACCCAATTCAAGTATCTGCAGATATTCTGCGAGCGCTAGGCCAACGTGCTGAGTCCACGTTAGGTGGAGAGCTCTCTGGTGCTGTGATTACCGTTCCTGCGTATTTTGATGATGCACAACGTGCAGGTACTAAAGACGCAGCACAGCTTGCTGGTCTCCATGTTTTACGTCTTTTGAATGAACCAACGGCTGCAGCCATTGCATACGGATTAGATTCAGGTAGAGAAGGGATCATTGCCGTTTACGACTTAGGCGGTGGTACGTTTGATATCTCTATCTTACGCCTATCGAAAGGCGTCTTTGAAGTACTTGCAACGGGTGGCGACTCTGCATTAGGTGGTGATGATTTTGACCATTTAGTCGCGGAGCACTTTCAAGAGAAAATGGGCTTATCAGTACTAACAGCAGAACAGAATCGTATTCTGCTAGATGCAGCAACAGAAGCGAAGATTGGCTTATCTGAAGCTGAAAGTGTTGATGTTGAAGTGCTTGGTTGGTCTGGTTCATTAACTCGTGAAGAGTTTGAAGAGATCATCAAGCCGCTGGTTAAGAAAACATTGCTTTCGTGCCGTCGTGCACTGAAAGATGCGGAAGTTGACGCGGACGAAGTTCTCGAAGTGGTCATGGTTGGTGGTTCTACTCGCACATTGCTTGTACGTGAAATGGTCGGTGACTTCTTTGGTCGTACACCACTAACCAGCATTAACCCTGATGAAGTGGTTGCGATTGGCGCATCGATTCAAGCGGATATCTTGGTCGGCAATAAGCCTGATTCTGAAATGTTATTACTGGATGTTATCCCGCTTTCCTTAGGTATTGAAACCATGGGCGGTTTGGTTGAAAAGATCATCCCTCGTAATACCACGATCCCTGTGGCTCGCGCACAAGAGTTTACCACGTTCAAAGACGGTCAAACTGCAATGACAGTGCACACCGTGCAAGGTGAACGTGAAATGGTTGACGACTGTCGTTCACTGGCTCGTTTTGCTCTAAAAGGCATTCCCCCAATGACAGCGGGAGCGGCGCACATTCGTGTGACTTACCAAGTGGATGCTGATGGTCTATTATCGGTTACCGCTATGGAGAAGAGCACTGGCGTTCAAGCAGAAATCCAGGTTAAACCTTCTTACGGCCTAAGCGACGACGAAGTGTCTAACATGCTGAAAGACTCGATGACGTTTGCCAAAGAAGACATGCAAGCACGTGCTCTTGCGGAACAACGCGTAGAAGCTGATCGTGTTATCGAAGGCTTGATTGCTGCAATGCAAGCTGATGGTGACGAGCTCCTAGATGAACAAGGGAAACAGCAACTTGTTCAAGCGATTGAAGTGTTGATTGAAGTGCGTAATGGCGACAATGCTGATGCCATTGAACTAGAAATTAAGAATATCGACAAAGCGAGCCAAGACTTTGCTTCTCGTCGTATGGATAAATCAATTCGTGCTGCACTGTCAGGTCAGTCAGTCGATAATATTTAATAGTTAGAGAATAGATAAGCATGCCAAAGATTATTGTTTTACCTCACGAAGAACTATGTCCAGAGGGCGCTGTTTTAGAAGCAAAAACTGGCGAAACGGTTCTTGATGTTGCATTGAAGGCCGGTATTGGTATTGAACACGCGTGTGAAAAGTCATGCGCCTGCACTACATGTCATGTTGTGATTCGCGAAGGCTTCGATTCTTTAGAAGAGAGTGATGACCTAGAAGACGACATGCTGGATAAAGCATGGGGCTTAGAAATGGAATCTCGCCTTGGTTGCCAAGCTAAAATGGCTGATACAGACCTAGTTGTTGAGATTCCAAAGTACACATTGAACCTAGCGTCTGAAGATCACTAAGAACTTCTCTACAGTTATGGTGGTTTCGCCATGACTGAGATAACGGTTTAACAAAACTGACCTAATGTATAGATCATAAAGGTGACAGAGCGTCGCTGATAAATATAAGGAAGTGTTATGAGCTTGAAGTGGATTGATTCGCGAGATATCGCAATTGAACTATGTGATTTGTACCCAGATACTGATCCTAAAACGGTACGTTTTACCGATTTACATCAGTGGGTGCTAGACCTTGAAGAGTTTGATGACGAGCCTAATCACTCTAATGAGAAAATCTTAGAGGCGATTATTTTGTGCTGGATGGATGAGATGGACTAAGCCTCTTGTCTGATGATTTGGTCGTGGGTTGGGATCTGTCCAATATAAAACGCAGCCAAGTTAACAATTCTTACTAAAAAAGCGGACCTTATGGTCCGTTTTTTATCAAAATGACATTTTACTTCTACATAATGCTAACATCAGTGCGCTAATAAAAAATAACCGAGCCACTCAAGCAAGGTGGTTCATGACAAGGAGAAATCATGTCTACACAGATGTCTGTATTTTTAAGTCAAGAAGCTGCCCAGCCTCAGTGGGGAGAAAGAGCTATTTTATCGTTCTCTGAAGCGGGTTCGACAATTCATATTGGCGAAGGACACGATTTAGGCGCGGTTCAACGTGCTGGTCGTACGCTTGATGGACAAGGTATTGCATTCATATCACTTCGTGGTGAAGGTTGGGATCTCGAAAGTGTTTGGGCTTTTTATCAAGGCTACCGTGGACCAAAGAAAAAGAATGCATTGGAGTGGGATGCACTTTCAGAAGCCGACCAAGCTGAACTAGAGGCTCGCATTCGTTCTACTGATTGGACTCGTGACATTATCAATAAAACCGCTGAAGAAGTGGCGCCTCGTCAATTAGCGACGATGGCAGCCGAATACATCAAATCAGTGGCTCCTACGGGCACAGTTAAAGCGAAAATCGTTAAAGACAAAGACCTACTTACCGAAGGGTGGGAAGGCATCTATGCGGTAGGCCGCGGCTCTGAACGCACATCTGCGATGCTTCAACTGGACTTCAACCCAACCGGCGATGAAAACGCACCGGTATTTGCTTGTCTAGTCGGTAAAGGCATCACTTTCGATTCAGGCGGCTATAGCATTAAGCCAGGTCAATTCATGACAGCGATGAAGGCTGACATGGGCGGTGCGGCAACCATTACGGGTGGCCTAGGCCTTGCGATTGAGCGTGGCTTAAACAAGCGCATTAAACTTATCTTATGCTGTGCAGAGAACATGATCTCTGGCCGTGCGTTGAAGCTTGGTGACATCATTACTTACAAAAATGGTAAGACGGTTGAGATCATGAATACCGATGCGGAAGGTCGCTTGGTTCTTGCTGATGGTTTGATGTACGCCAGTGCACAGAACCCAGATCTGATCATCGACTGCGCAACGTTAACCGGTGCGGCTAAAAATGCACTCGGTAACGACTACCACGCATTATTAAGCTTCGACGATGAGCTGTCTCACCAAGCATTAACGGCGGCAAATCAAGAAAAAGAGGGTCTTTGGCCACTGCCTCTTGCTGACTTCCACCGTGGTATGCTGCCTTCTAACTTTGCTGATCTCTCAAACATAAGCTCTGGGGATTACTCTCCGGGGGCAAGTACAGCGGCTGCGTTCCTTTCTTACTTTGTTGATGATTACAAAAAAGGTTGGATTCATATGGACTGCGCGGGTACTTACCGTAAGTCAGCAAGTGATAAATGGTCGGCAGGTGCGACTGGTATGGGTGTCCGTACTCTGGCTCGCCTTCTTATCGACCAAGCAAAATAATAATAAGAGTGCGCGGTATTTAATGCCGCTTATTCATAACACTAAGATCGAATGATCTCAGTACTTTCAGTATTTAATAACAAAAATGAAGTGAAGGAATCCCTATGGCTCTAGAAAGAACGTTCTCAATTGTTAAGCCGGATGCAGTTAAGCGTAACCTTGTTGGTGAAATCTACCACCGTATCGAGAAAGCAGGTCTAGAAATTATTGCTGCTAAAATGGTTCGTCTAACTGAAGAGCAAGCGAGTGGCTTCTACGCAGAACATGAAGGTAAAGAGTTCTTTGGACCACTTAAAGAGTTCATGACTTCTGGTCCTATCATGGTTCAAGTGCTTGAAGGCGAAAACGCGATCGCTCGTTACCGTGAACTTATGGGCAAAACTAACCCAGAACAAGCGGCTTGCGGTACTATTCGTGCTGACTACGCAATCAGCATGCGTTACAACTCAGTACATGGCAGCGACAGCCCCGAGTCTGCAGCTCGCGAAATCGAATTCTTCTTCCCAGAATCTGAAATTTGCCCGCGTCCTGCTGAGTAAGCAGACAACAGTAAGTATCAATAAAGGCTTCACTTCGGTGAAGCCTTTTTTGTAAGTGGGTTTACGTTATTCCCGAAACGACGAAGGAGTGCTGTCGGGAATATTTTGTTTAAATTAGGCAATCTCAGGCCAATAAATAAACTTGTTCAAGTTTTAATCGCTTAAGTTTGAATGTCTTAATAAACACAGGGTTTTACAATGCTTGTTGAAGTTGCGTAAAGCCTGTACAATTCGCGCCCTTAATTATTGTTCCGTCATTGAGAGGCATCATGACCACAGCTAAAGTCAATCTACTCGATTTTGATCGTAAAGGTCTTCGTCAATTTTTCGCAGAAGAACTGAATGAGAAAGCGTTTCGAGCAGAGCAGGTGATGAAGTGGATTTATCATTTCGGTGTTGATGACTTCGAAAAAATGAACAACATCAACAAAAAGTTACGTGAAAAACTTGAGCGTCGTTGTGAGATTGTTGCACCAGTTGTTTCAGAAGCTCAACACTCTTCAGACGGCACAATTAAATGGGCAATGAGCGTTGGCGATCAAGATGTTGAAACCGTATACATCCCAGATGGTGACCGTGCGACGTTATGTGTATCGTCTCAAGTTGGTTGTGCGCTTGAATGTAAATTCTGTTCTACTGCTCAACAAGGCTTTAACCGTAACTTAAAAGTTTCAGAGATCGTTGGCCAAATCTGGCGTGCATCTCGTGAAATAGGCCTCGAGAAAGAAACTGGCCGTCGCCCAATTACTAACGTCGTAATGATGGGGATGGGTGAGCCACTGCTAAACATGAAGAACCTAATGCCGTCATTAGAAATCATGCTTGATGATCTAGGTTTCGCACTGTCTAAGCGTCGTGTAACCGTATCAACGTCTGGTGTTGTTTCTGGCCTTGACCAAATGACAGACAACATTGATGTTGCGTTGGCTATCTCTCTACACGCGCCAAACGATGCACTACGTAGCCAGATCATGCCGATTAATGATCGTTGGGATATTCAAGATTTCCTAGCGTCTGTTCGTCGTTACATTGCTTCTTCAAATGCTAACCGCGGTAAAGTAACGGTTGAGTACGTTCTATTGGATCATGTGAATGATGATATGGACCATGCTCGTGAGCTTGCAGAGTTAATGAAAGACACGCCGTGTAAGGTTAACTTAATTCCATTTAACCCTTACCCGGGATCGCCTTATAAAAAGCCAAGCAACTCTCGTATTGATCGCTTCCAAAAAACATTAATGGAATACAATTATACCGTAACCGTTCGTAAAACTCGTGGTGATGACATTGATGCCGCATGTGGGCAGTTAGTGGGTGATGTGATTGATAGAACCAAGCGCACTAAAATGATCAAAGCCGCATCAGAAGCGAACTTGATTGCAGGTGGTGTGATTGAAGTAAAAGCGGTATAAAAGATAGTTGAACTTAAACAAGCCAGAAGCATTACTTCTGGCTTGTTGCTTTTCAGGGGGAGAGGTTTTGTCATTTTGAGCTTCTTCTCTGTACTTTCTTACACTTTTCGTCAAATTTTGGACAAAAGCATGAGCTGACGGTAAATTTTGTTTAAAGTGTTTTTGCCTTGCAATGGCATTAGCTTATGATTAAATAACCTTAAATTAATTTAAGTGCTCGCTTGTTACTAATCATCAATATGTCTATTTAGGTTGGCTACTTGATAAACTAGCTTCCTGAGAGGATCATTCATAATATTATGAGTGATGTTCGTCTTTAAGGGTTGATGATTTAGGTAACAAGAAAAATTTCACATAAAGTGGGTTGCTAGATTGAGCTTAAACGATAATAAAAATGCTCTCATCAACCTGCGATAATCTTTAGAAGTTCACTTTTTATGAACACAGAACACGATACAAAAACACAAGAAACCGTTGCTCCAGCTTTGGAGGCGGGGACGCTTCTCAAAAATAAACGCGAGTCTCTTGGTCTTACACAAAAACAGATCTCTGATCGCTTAAAGCTTCGCGTTACTTTGATACAACAAATCGAAGAAAACCAATTTGAGTCAGATCAAGTGGCGACTTTCATGCGTGGTTACATTCGCTCATACGCGAAATACGTCAACCTTGATGAAAAAGTTGTACTGAGCGCACTTCACCATGCAGGTGATGCTCAACATCAAGAACAAGAAATGTTGAGCTTTTCTCGTAAAACAAAAACCGAGAAGCACAACAGTCGCATTATGTTGCTGACTTGGAGTATCTTCGCTGTTATTGCTGGTATCTCTTCATTGTGGTGGTGGCAGAATCAACAACAAGACACTTTATCTCAATCTCTGGTCAATGCTGAGAGCCCAGAAGAGCTGGTGGTTGAAGAGCCGCTTACTCCTGAGTTAGATTCATTAGCCGTTATCGAAAGTGTTGATGCTCTTACCGTGGTTAGTGCTGCTGAATCTTCAGATACAGTCACGCAAGTTGAAGAAACTCAAGCAGCCGCAGAGGTTGACTCTGTTGTTGCTGAACCAGAATCTGTAACTCCTGAATCTGTAGCTAATCAGCTCGTTATGCAATTTTCTGCTGATTGTTGGATTCAAGTAAAAGATGCGGCAGGCAAGACTTTGTCTACCGGTATCAAAAAAGCAGGTCAGACACTCAATCTTTCAGGAACGGCGCCATACAAAGTGATTCTAGGTGCACCTGAGGGCGTATCGATGACATTTGCAAGTGAACCTGTCGACCTTTCTGGGTATACTTCAGGCAAAGTAGCTAGAATAACCTTACCTTAGAGTTAATATGCAACACGAATCTCCTATTATTCGTCGCAAATCAACCCGTATTTATGTGGGTGATGTGCCGATCGGTGATGGTGCGCCAATTGCTGTGCAATCCATGACCAACACAAGAACAACCGATGTAGCCGCGACCGTGGCTCAAATTCGAGCTTTGGAAAAAGTTGGCGCTGATATCGTTCGCGTATCTGTACCAACTATGGATGCCGCTGAAGCCTTTAAGCTAATTAAGCAGCAAGTTTCTATTCCTTTGGTTGCTGATATCCATTTTGATTATCGTATTGCCCTTAAAGTGGCAGAATATGGCGTAGATTGTCTGCGTATCAACCCCGGTAATATCGGTAACGAAAGCCGTATCCGCTCTGTTGTGGATTGCGCTCGCGATATGAATATTCCGATTCGTATTGGTGTTAACGGCGGCTCTCTTGAAAAAGAGATCCAAGAGAAATACACAGAGCCTACAGCAGAAGCGCTTGTTGAATCCGCGATGCGTCATGTAGATATCCTAGACCGTCTGAACTTTGAGCAGTTTAAAGTCAGCGTTAAGGCCTCGGATGTATTCTTAGCCGTCGGTTCTTATCGCTTGCTTGCCAAACAGATTGACCAACCACTTCATCTTGGTATTACCGAAGCGGGCGGTGCTCGTGCTGGTTCTGTGAAGTCAGCCGTTGGTTTAGGTATGTTATTGTCTGAAGGTATCGGCGATACGCTGCGTATCTCACTCGCGGCGGATCCTGTTGAAGAGATAAAAGTCGGCTTTGATATTCTTAAATCTTTGCGCATTCGTTCGCGTGGCATCAACTTCATTGCGTGCCCGAGCTGTTCTCGTCAAGAGTTCGATGTTATTAACACCGTTAACGCTCTTGAAGAGCGCTTAGAAGACGTTATTACCCCAATGGATGTATCAATCATCGGTTGTGTGGTTAACGGCCCTGGTGAAGCTGAAGTGTCTCACTTAGGTCTAGCGGGTAGTGCACGTAAGAGTGCCTTCTATGAAGACGGTAAGCGTCAGAAAGAGCGTTTTGACAACGATGACCTTGTCGACAAGCTTGAAGCGAAGATCCGAGCAAAAGCATCGGTGCTTGATAAAGCAAATCGCATTGATGTAGAAAATTTAGAAGATTAATACAACACGATGAGGTGTGATTGTCTATTCGCACTAACATCTGGTCGTGAGAAATTACGGAATAAATACTGTGGCTAAAAATATTCAAGCAATTCGAGGCATGAACGACTGCCTTCCAACTCAATCACCACTGTGGCAAAAAGTAGAAAGCGCAGTTAAAAACGTGGTGAGCGCATACGGTTACAACGAAGTACGTATGCCTATCGTTGAAGAAACAAACCTATTTAGCCGTGCAGTTGGTGAAGAGACAGACGTTGTTTCTAAAGAGATGTACACCTTTGACGACCGCAATGGCGATAGCCTAACGCTGCGTCCAGAAGGCACAGCAGGTTGTGTACGTTCATGTATTCAAAATAGCCTTATCAACCGTGATGAACAGCGCCTATGGTACATGGGCCCTATGTTCCGTCACGAGCGTCCTCAAAAAGGTCGTTACCGTCAATTCCACCAATGTGGTGTTGAAGTGTTTGGCCTAGACGGTCCAGACGTTGACGCAGAACTTATCATGATGACAGCACGTCTATGGCGTGAGCTAGGCATCGATAAGCACGTTCGCCTAGAGCTGAACTCAATCGGTTCTCAAGAAGATCGCGTAAGCTACCGCACTGCGTTAGTGGCTTTCCTTGAGCAACATATTGATGTGCTTGACGAAGACTGCAAACGTCGTATGCATACTAACCCTCTACGTGTACTAGATACTAAGAACCCTGATGTTCAAGCTATCTTAGGTGACGCACCTCGACTATCTGAATATCTAGGTGAAGAATCGAAGCAACATTTTGCTGGTTTGTGTGAACTTCTTGACGCTGTTGGTATCGAATACCAAGTTAATGAGCGTCTAGTACGTGGTTTAGATTACTACAACCGTACCGTATTTGAGTGGATCACCGACAGCCTTGGTGCACAAGGTACTGTATGTGGTGGTGGTCGCTACGATGGTCTTGTTGAGCAACTAGGCGGCAAAGCAACTAATGCGGTTGGTTTTGCAATGGGTCTAGAGCGTTTGGTTCTGATGATGGAAACGCTAGAACTAACAGAAGTTCGCCGTAGCGTTGACGTATACATGGTTGCTGCTGGTGAAGGTACAATGATCGCGGGCATGCAGTTAGCGAATCAATTACGCGACAACCTAGAAGGTGTACGCGTGATGAACCATTTCGGTGGCGGTAACTTCAAGAAGCAATTCAAGCGTGCTGACAAAGTAGGTGCTGTTGTGGCACTCGTGCTTGGTGAGAACGAAGTTGCTGACAATACTGTCGTGCTAAAAGATTTGGTTGGCGGCGTGCAAGAAACCGTGTCTCAAACGGAAGTTGCAGAGAAAGTGGCTGCGCTAATCTAAACCATTGAGCAAACGCTCATAATGAATACTAACGTCAGCACTATGCTGGCGTTTAAAGAATTAAAGAGGACAGGAAGTGGAACTTTACGATAGCGAAGAGCAACAAGTTGAAGCCATTAAAGATTGGTGGAAAGAGAACGGTAAGGCCGTAATCTTTGGTGCAGTTATTGGTTTAGGTGGTCTATTTGGTTGGCGCTATTACCAAGATTCAGTCGTCGAAGCGCGTGAAGCTGCTTCGGAAAGCTACACTTCTGTAATTTCAGCGCTTGATGCTAAAGGCGTTGCGGCTCAATCTGATATTCAAGCTTTCATCAACGCAAACAAAGACGCTGAGTACTCAGTACTTGCTGCAATGCAACTTGCAAAAGCACAAGTACAAGCAGGTGAGCTTTCAGGTGCGCTTGAACAGCTTGAGTGGGCAAAATCGGCAACGAAGGATGCAGCACTTGAGCCTCTGCTTACTTACCGTGTTGCACGAATTAAAGCTGAGCAAGGTGAATTTGACGCAGCATTGACTGACCTTGCTGCAATGACTGATGAATCTTGGAAAGGCCGTGTTGCGGAACTGCGTGGTGATATCTCACTTCGTAAAGGCGACACTGACGCAGCATACAGTGCCTATACAGAAGCACAGCAAGCTGTTGATGCGAGCCAAACGCTTCAAATCAAACTTGACGACCTAGCTAAATAAGGCGCTTTGAATGAAGAAGATGTTTCCAAAAGCGGCGTTATGTGCGATTGCTCTTGGCCTACTAGCTGGCTGTGCAGGTGAAGAAGACACCGTAATCATGGCGCCAGTACCAACAGTAAACAGTGAGTTCACTCCCAAACAAGAGTGGTCTACGTCGGTTGGTGATGGTGTTGGTCACTACTTTTCCAAATTAACGCCAGAGCTTGCTTACGACAAAGTGTTTGTCGCGAGCCGTGACGGTATTGTTAAAGCGCTAGACCCTGAAACGGGTAAAAAGTTGTGGGAAAATGATCTTGAAAAAGAAGTGATCGCACGCTTATCTGGTGGCCTAACAGCAGCTTACGGCAAAGTGTTCTTAGGTTCTGAAAATGGCGAAGTGATCGCGTTAGACGAATCGACTGGTGAAGAGCTATGGCGTGTGTCAGTGAATGGTGAGGTGCTTGCATCACCCGTGACTGAAAACAACATGGTTATTGTGCATACCAGTCGGGGCATGTTGATCGCGTTAGATCAAGACAAGGGTGATCAAAAGTGGGCCATCAGCACTGAAGTACCAAGCCTAACATTACGTGGTGACAGCACACCAGTAGCGGTTTCTGGTGGTGTATTCTGGGGTACAGCAAATGGTCGTCTAGCAGCTGCTATCGTGGACCGTGGTCAGCTTATTTGGCAACAGCCAGTCGGCACGCCAAAAGGTGCAACCGAAATCGATCGTTTAGTAGATGTTGATGCATCTCCGGTTGTTCTTGGAGGCACCTTGTATACCGTGGGTATCAATGGTCAGCTAATCGCTATCGATCTTCGCTCTGGCAAGCCCGTTTGGAAACGTAACTACTCGTCAGCGATAGACTTAGCGAGTGATGGCAGTCGTTTGTTTGTGGTCACAGACAAAGATCATGTGGTTGCGGTTGATGCTCGTAGTGGTACTGAACTTTGGAGCACTCCATTGTTAGAAAACCGTCTACTAACGGCTCCTGCTATTATTAACGGTTATGTAGTTGTCGGTGATACGGAAGGTTACCTGCACTGGTTAGATCGTTCATCTGGTGAATTTGTTGCTCAACAGCTAGTCGATGATAGCGGCTTTGCGGTTGCACCAATTGAAATGCCTGAAGGCTACTTAGTGACGACTCGCAATGGCGATGTAAAGAAACTAACGATTAGCAAATAAAAGCGTGATATAATTCACAATCGGCTCCTGGTTGGTAACAGCTAGGAGCCGTTTTGTTGTTATAAATTAATAAACCATGTGGTTATAGGTAAGAGTTTAAACTTGCGAACAAGAGTTTACCTATAACTACATTTAGAGAAGAAATTGTAGAGGTTGTTATGGTACCTGTTGTTGCTCTAGTAGGGCGTCCGAACGTAGGTAAATCTACGTTATTTAACCGATTGACTCGAACTCGTGATGCATTGGTTGCGGATTTTCCTGGCTTAACGCGTGACCGTAAATATGGCCATGCTCATTTTAGTGAGCATGAGTTTATTGTTATCGACACTGGTGGTATCGACGGTACTGAAGATGGTGTTGAAACTAAAATGGCTGAACAGTCGCTAGCGGCGATTGACGAGGCTGATGTTGTCCTATTTATGGTAGATGGCCGTGCGGGCCTAACACCTTCAGATGTGGCAATTGCTAAGCACCTTCGTCAGCTAGAAAAGCCTTCAATGCTAGTAGTAAACAAGGTGGATGGTATCGACCCTGATGCTGCAAGTGCTGACTTTTGGCAACTAGGCGTAGAAGACATGTACCAAATCGCAGCAGCGCACGGTCGTGGTGTAACAGCGCTGATTGACCTTGCTCTTAACCCATTCGCAGAAGCGCTAAAAGCTGAGAATGGTGAAGTAAGCGATTTAACAGAGTTTGAAGACGAAGAAGAAGAGCAAGTTGATTTCACTGAAGAAGAGGCTGAAGAAGAGTTCCAGCGCCTTCAAGATCAACCAATTAAGTTAGCGATCATTGGTCGTCCTAACGTAGGTAAATCAACACTCACCAACCGTATTCTTGGTGAAGAGCGCGTAGTTGTTTATGATATGCCAGGTACAACTCGCGATTCTATTTATATTCCAATGCAGCGTGATGAGCGTGAATACGTTCTAATTGATACTGCGGGTGTTCGTCGTCGTAAAAACATCAATGAAACCGTAGAAAAGTTCTCTGTAGTAAAAACATTGAAAGCGATTGAAGATGCTAACGTTGTATTGCTGCTTATTGATGCCCGTGAAAATATCTCGGATCAAGATCTAAGCTTGTTAGGCTTTGCATTGAACGCGGGTCGTTCAATCGTGATTGCAGTAAACAAATGGGATGGCCTAGATAGCGACGTTAAAGATCGCGTTAAGAAAGAGCTAGACCGTCGTTTAGGTTTCGTCGATTTCGCACGTATTCACTTTATTTCTGCACTTCACGGTACAGGAGTTGGTCACTTGTTTGAGTCTGTTCAAGAGGCTTACAAGTCAGCGACGACTCGTGTTGGTACTTCTGTTCTAACTCGTATCATGAAAATGGCGACTGATGATCACCAACCGCCGATGGTTCGTGGCCGTCGCGTGAAACTGAAATACGCGCACGCTGGTGGCTATAACCCACCGATTATCGTTATCCACGGTAACCAAGTACGTAACTTGCCAGATTCATACAAGCGATTCTTGATGAACTACTACCGTCGTTCACTAGAGATTATGGGTACACCAATTCGCATTCAATTCCAGAATAGCGAGAACCCATTTGAGGCTAAGACAAACAAGCTAACAGTCTCTCAAGAACGTAAACGTAAGCGTATGATGAGCATGATGAAAGGTCGTAAGTAGCTCTTTCCAATAAATTTGATACCCGAGCCTGTCTCGGGTATTTTTTTAAGCAAAATTTACGTTAATCCATAATTAGTTCCTCTGTATCGCTATGGATTAACGAACCAGATTAGATTCCAGAAGAAGAACGATATGACAACTAGCGATTTGATCACACAAGCTGAAGTAATCACACCAACCATCACTCAATTTTGCCATCAGATTTGGCAGCTCAACGCAAAGGCGCTGCACGTTGAAAGTGACGACAGCAAAACTTACCTGATCACCGACGTAACACCTTTCCACCCTGTGAGTCATATTTGGCCCGATCACCCGGCAGACCAAGGCTTTGTCACTGTTGATGACGTGCAATATCCAGTTGAAGATTGCCTTGTGGGAGCAATAGAACAATCTACTGGAAAACTTTGTATCGCAGCAGATATTCCTGTTAAGCGTGATGCTGAAGGCTGGGTATTTGTTGTTGTCCATCAGTTATCGGCATCAGCTTCTATGATTAATATTCACGACGAAATCGTGTTGTCGGTTGATAAAGAGTACCAATCCAGCCTTAGCCGAGGTCACAGCGCAGGTCACATTGCTTCCTTAGCGCTGAATAAAGTATTAGCAGAGAGTTACTGGCGCAAAGATGCCGACAGAAAAGATCCGCTCGGCAGCTATGACTTTAATAGTTACGCTCAAGTGACGAGCTTTGTGACTCAAGAGTTGTGTACCGACAAGTATCGCTTGGGTAAAACTCTGAAGAAACGGGGCTTGAACGTTGCAGACCTGCTAGCAAACCTTGATGGCATTGAAACTGATATCAATCAGATGATTTCTGGCTGGCTTGCAGAGCCGACGCCAGTAGCAATGAGACTGGAAGGCGAGGCATTAACAGACTCTCGTTACTGGGAGTGGCAGTTGGATGCTGATACTTTAGTGTCTATACCGTGTGGTGGCACTCACATTGAGAATACGTCAGAGCTTAAGGCATTGTCCGTTAAGTTAACCCAGTTAGATGACCAGCACATTGAAATGCTGACGCATGTAATTCGATGATTCAGATTACAGATCGAAATTACTTATGCTGTTTTCTTTGTTTTTAAATGTCACTTTTAATACAAATGACTATTTAAAATTGAAATGCAGCACATGTAACTTATGCTTTCGGTGTGTGGTGATATAAATATTCTTTTTAGGGTAGATCGCTGATCAAAACAGATAAAGCAAAAGATCAACCTATGATCTTCGGTTTTCTGTCGTACTCATTTAGTCTGCCAATAGCAACTAATACGACCTTGCACAAGAACGATCTGCGCCAAAATATATAATTGAAAGCACTGACGAATGGCGCAACAATCTGTCTTAGAAGCCTATCGAGAATTAAAGAGTTTGTTTCGAAAGCTACATAAGCTTCATCAGTAGTAGATTATAAAAATAGTAGTAAATTAGGAAGTGCTAATGAGTGAAAATATCTGCCCTAAATGCCAATCTGAGCTAGCTTGGGATGGCAAGTATCACTGTGAAAGTTGTCAGGCTCACTTTACTAAAGTTGGGTTTTGCCCTGAGTGCAGCAGCCAACTTGAGAAGCTTCAAGCCTGTGGCGCGGCGAGCTATTTTTGCAACGGTGATTGCAACGAGTTGAAATCAAAGTCGAGAGTAAAATTCGAATTTCAACCAGCGGAATAGCCTTAAACTCATGGTTTGAACGACTATCGGTGATGTTATACCAGAGACTCAATACTAAAGTGTTGGGTCTTTTTTGTATCTGAAGAACAGGAATGTGTCATCTTGGTTCATTCCCACCGTCACTGCACCAGCATGAAACATAGTTACATAATTACTATGCACATTATTGGTGTGATTTGTTTTTAAATTCTATTAATACAATAAGTTATAAATTTATTGACCAATTTTTAAGTTTGGCACTCTTCTTGTAACTCTGTAATTGGATAACAAAAATACAATTATGGAGTAACAATCATGAACAAGGTGTTCAATTTATCGCTAGCTGCACTGTGTACAACACTTTCATTTTCTTCTGCAACAGTGTTTGCTGCTGATGAGACCATCAAGGTCGGTGTTCTACACTCACTCTCTGGCACCATGGCGATCAGTGAGACCACGCTAAAAGATACCGTGCTAATGCTCATCGAAGAGCAGAACAAAAAGGGCGGTTTGCTTGGCAAGAAGCTAGAGCCTGTCGTGGTTGACCCTGCGTCAAACTGGCCGCTATTTGCTGAGAAAGCGCGTGAGCTTATCGAAAAAGAGAAAGTGGATGTGGTGTTCGGTGGTTGGACATCGGTATCACGTAAATCGATGTTGCCTGTCTTTGAAGAACTCAACAGCATCCTTTTCTACCCAGTACAGTATGAAGGTGAAGAGTCTTCTAAAAACGTTTTCTACACCGGTGCCGCGCCAAACCAACAAGCGATCCCAGCAGTGGATTACTTGATGGAAGAGCTTGAAGTTGAACGTTGGGTACTTGCAGGTACCGATTACGTTTATCCACGTACCACCAATAAGATCTTAGAGGCCTACCTAAAAAGTAAAGGTGTCGCAGAAGAAGACATCATGATCAACTACACACCGTTTGGTCATTCTGATTGGCAATCTATTGTTTCAGATATCAAAAAGTTCGGCGAAGCCGGTAAGAAAACCGCAGTGGTTTCTACTGTCAACGGCGATGCGAACGTTCCTTTCTATAAAGAGTTAGGCGCTCAAGGCATTTCATCTGAAGACATCCCAGTTATTGCATTCTCTGTCGGTGAAGAAGAACTGTCGGGTATGGATACAGAACCCCTAGTTGGTCACCTTGCGGCGTGGAACTACTTCATGAGTGTTGATACCGAAGCCAATGAAGAGTTTGTTGAAACGTGGCAGTCGTTCATTAAAAGTGAAAAGCGTGTCACCAATGACCCAATGGAAGCGCATTATGTTGGCTTCAACATGTGGGCTCAAGCGGTTACTAATGCGGGCACAACCGATCCAGAATCTGTGCAAGATGCCTTGATTGGCGTGTCGGTTCCTAACCTTTCTGGCGGCTACTCAACCATGCTGCCAAACCACCACATTACCAAACCCGTCCTGATCGGTGAGATCCAAGACGATGGTCAATTCGATATCGTTTGGGAAACCACTGGTCTTGTTGCGGGCGATGCCTGGTCTAGTTATTTACCTGAATCAGCGAAGCTGTTCTCTAGCTGGTCGAAGCCATTTTCATGTGGTGCGTTTAACGTCGAAACGAAGAAGTGTTCTGGCGGTAACTAGAGCGTCAATTCAGGAATATTGAGCCTTCCGGTTTGGGAAGAACGCGTCTGTTTAATGGGCGAAGCGAACGGAAGGCTCATCGTTTCAGGTAACAACCACTATCCACACATCCTCCAAGTAAAAATAACAATATCTAACTTGGTTGGTTAAGGAAGCAGGGATGAAAAACGTATTAAACGTATTTAAAGCGCTGTTGCTCATGGCAGTCAGTGCTCAGTTGGCTTTTGCTGGAATAACGGATGAAGCTAGCTTTACCAAGGCGCTAGTTGGTAAGAAAACATCGGATAAAGAATTGGCTATCGATTGGGTGATTGAGGCACAGACGGGAGACATTTCGAAACCTATTTTGGATGGCTGGTTAAACGGAGATCTTTACTACTTTAATGAGAAACAGAGCGAGCAGTACAAACAGCTCTACCTCATTCAAAGTATCAAAACAGCGACGTCAGCTCTGTCTGTATGGGATGATTCAACGCTGAATATCGAGAATGCGAGACAGTTTAAAAAGGTTCGCGTGAATAACAAACTTCGCGGGATCTTGCGCGGGGAAATCGCCTCGATTGGACTGAACAGCAGTAATCCTGATGTGCGCTATAAAGCGGTTCTGGATCTGTTAGGTACCAAAGACGCTGATATCATCGAACGCATCGCTGAACTCAGAACCAACGAATCAGATAGCAAAGTGGCAGAGCTGATGGATCTCTCATTGGCTATTTATACCGCCCTTGATCAAAGCGTAACCATTGAAGACCGAGTCACGTCGATTGAGCGAATCGGTGACTTCAAACATTCGGTGGTACTCAAAACCTTGAATCAACTGCTCAACAGCGAACAAGATCCAAAAGTCTTGGCAGCGGCAGAGCGTGCGATGGACGATTATCAACAAAGCCAATCACTCTATTCGGGTGTGGAAACGGTATTCTTCGGCTTGAGCTTAGGTTCTGTATTGGTGCTGGCGGGCATTGGCTTAGCGATTACCTTTGGTGTGATGGGCGTTATCAACATGGCTCATGGCGAGCTGATCATGATTGGCGCTTATACCACCTATGTATTGCAGTTGTTGATGCCGAATCATATTGGCCTAGCGTTGATACTTTCCATCCCAGCGGCATTCATTGTTTCTGGCTTAGTGGGCATTGCGATTGAGCGAAGTGTAATTCGTCATCTTTACGGTCGCCCATTGGAAACCTTACTCGCGACCTTTGGTATTAGCTTGATCTTGCAGCAAGCCGTTCGTTCTATTTTCTCTCCTTTGAACCGCTCAGTGAGCACGCCTGAATGGATGTCTGGCGCACTTCAATTGAACCCAATGTTGTCCCTGACCTATAACCGACTTTATATCATCTTGTTCTGTGGTTTGGTGTTTATGGGCTTATTAATGGTTCTGAAAAAGACACCATTAGGCTTGCAGGTTCGTGCGGTTTCTCAAAACCGTGGCATGGCTCGTGCGATGGGGATTCGTTCTGAGCGAGTTGATGCGATGACCTTCGGTTTAGGCTCTGGCGTTGCGGGTGTCGCGGGTGTGGCGCTGTCTCAACTGACCAACGTTGGCCCAAATATGGGACAGGCGTACATCATAGATTCATTCATGGTGGTGGTATTTGGCGGTGTTGGCAACTTGTGGGGCACGCTAGTCGCAGGCTTAAGCCTTGGTTTATTCAATAAGATTTTAGAACCATGGGCTGGTGCGGTTCTCGCCAAGATTCTGGTACTGGTTTTCATCATTCTATTTATTCAAAAACGCCCACGCGGACTGTTCCCGCAACGTGGTCGTGCGGCTGAAGGTTAAGGACAACATCATGCAGTCAAAATCATTTGTACTTTCGGCGATGCGTGGTGACAAAGGTGGACAACTGACCATCCTTGCCATTCTTGCGGCCGTCATTCTTATCCCACTGGCTAACACCATGTTACCAAGTGGGCACCCGCTCTATGTCGAGACTTTCACTATCTCACTAATGGGGAAATACCTGAGCTACGCAATGTTGGCGTTGGCGCTCGATCTTGTGTGGGGCTATCTCGGAATATTGAGCCTCGGCCACGGTGCTTTCTTTGCGCTTGGTGGTTATGCGATGGGCATGTACTTGATGCGTCAGATTGGTGACCGTGGGGTTTATGGTGACCCAATCCTGCCTGACTTTATGGTGTTCCTTGATTGGTCGGTGTTGCCGTGGTTCTGGCAGGGCTTCGATCAGTTCTGGTTCGCTTGCTTGATGGTGGTGCTAGTGCCGGGCGCGTTGGCTTACTTGTTTGGTTATCTTGCTTTCCGTTCTCGCGTGTCAGGGGTATATCTTTCTATCATGACTCAAGCGTTAACTTACGCATTGATGCTGGCATTTTTCCGCAACGAGATGGGCTTTGGTGGTAACAACGGACTGACGGATTTCAAAGACATTATTGGTCTGAGCTTGCAGAGTGATGCGGTCAAGATTGGTCTGTTTGTCGCGACTGGCGTTGCACTCATTCTCAGCTACATCGCGTGTCGTATGGTGGTGACCAGTCGATTAGGCCGTGTGGCATTAGCGATTCGTGATACGGAATCTCGCACTCGCTTTATGGGCTACGACGTCGATGGCATCAAGCTGTGGGTCTTCGTTCTTTCAGCGGTTATCGCGGGTATTGCTGGGGCTTTATATGTGCCTCAAGTTGGCATCATTAACCCGGGAGAATTTGCTCCTCTTAACTCGATTGAGATTGTGGTTTGGGTTGCCTTAGGCGGTCGTGCCACTCTGTTTGGCGCCATTGTCGGGGCATTGATCATCAACTACGCCAAGAGCTGGTTTACGGTTGAATTCCCGGAGGTGTGGCTGTTTGCTCTGGGTGGACTATTCGTACTCTCAACCATGTACTTCCCACAAGGTGTGATTGGCTTTGTTAGTGAAAGGTGGCAGCAGCTGCGCAAGGCATCAAATGGGAAAAACCAAGATAAAGATAAGGATGATCAGCATAAGGCCAAGGAGGTGATCGCATGACCACATTTAATAGCGTAAAGGAATCGGTTCAGGCGTTCACTCGTCGAGACGAAGTCTTTGATTACCTCAAACCCGATATTCATCCTGCCATCGATACTCGACATAACGTGCTGTTGTATGTCGAAGGCGTCAACAAAAGCTTTGATGGTTTCCAAGCGATAAATGATCTCAACCTCTATATCAAAGAGGGCGAACTGCGCTGCATCATCGGCCCTAATGGGGCAGGTAAAACCACCATGATGGACATCATCACAGGTAAAACTAAGCCGGACACTGGCGAGGTGTGGTTGGGTTCGAACATCAACTTATTGAAGATGAATGAAGCCGAAATTGCCAATGCAGGCGTTGGGCGTAAATTCCAAAAACCGACCGTGATTGAGTGTTTAACTGTGTGGCAGAACCTTGAATTAGCCATGGCCGGTGACCGTTCAGTGTGGGCAACTTTCACTGCTGTGATGTCTGGTGAACAGAAAGACAAACTGACCTCTGTGCTTGAGTTGATTCATTTAAAAGACGAAGCGGCGAATTTGGCAGGTAACCTGTCTCACGGACAAAAGCAGTGGTTAGAGATAGGCATGTTATTGATGCAAAACCCTAGGCTATTGCTGGTGGATGAACCCGTTGCAGGGATGACTCACCAAGAGATGGACCGTACTTCTGAGTTACTTAACTCACTGGCAGGAAAGCACTCAGTGGTCGTGGTTGAACACGATATGGATTTCGTTCGTTCAATTGCCAGCCATGTCACCGTGCTTCATCAAGGTCATGTGTTGGCTGAAGGCACGATGGATCAAGTGCAGGCTCACCCTGAAGTTAAACAAGTTTATCTCGGAGAATAGGATGCTAGAGGTTAAATCAGTTAATCAATATTACGGTGAGAGCCATACGCTGTGGGATTTGGATATGCAGATCCCAGAAGGTAAATGCACGGTGCTAATGGGGCGAAATGGAGTCGGTAAAACCACGTTGCTGCAATGCATCATGGGGTTGGTTAAGGTCGAAAGCGGTGACATCTCATTGTCGGGCGAGTCGCTTTTGAAAACCGATGCTGAAGATCGTGCTCGCCAAGGCATCGGTTATGTGCCGCAAGGTCGTCAGATCTTTCCGATGCTCACGGTTCAAGAAAACCTAGAAGTAGGCTTGCCGATTCGAGAAAAGGGCGACCGTAAGATCCCTGAGTTCATCTTCGATATATTCCCAGTATTAAAAGAGATGCTGCATCGTCGCGGAGGTGACTTATCTGGTGGTCAGCAGCAGCAACTGGCGATTGGGCGTGCGCTGGTGGTTAATCCAAAACTGTTGATCTTGGATGAACCGACTGAAGGTATTCAGCCTAATATTGTGCAAGAAATTGGTGACATCATTCGTATGCTCAACGAGAAGATGGGACTCACCGTTCTGCTTGTTGAACAGAAGCTGCCATTTGCGAGAAAGGTCGGTGACCGATTTTGCATTCTCGACCGTGGTCGTCAGGTCGCAGAAGGTGAAATGACAGGGCTCAATGAGTCTTTGATTAAGGAGTACCTAACCGTATGAGCTCTCTATATTCTTCGAGTGAAGCAATAAATACTTCTTTAACGGGAGTTTTGTCTCTGAATGAAACCATTGAACAAGATATTAGAGACGGTTGGCAGGCGAGCTTAAACCTCACCTTTGTCGACCGCGGTGATAAAACCGTATTAAAGAATCGTCAGCAGTTTGGTCCGCTTGCGGTGCAACGCCCCCTGTATCCTGATGGGGAAACGTGTCACACCTACTTACTTCATCCCCCCGGCGGAGTAGTAGGTGGTGACACTCTCAATATTGAAGCGACCATCGAAAGCGGCGCTCATGCGTTGATCACCACACCCGGTGCGACCAAGTTCTATCGTTCTAACAACAAGTACGCCAAGCAGAAGCAAACCCTTCGAGTGAAGAAAGGCGCACGTTTAGAGTGGATGCCGCAAGAGAACATCTTTTTTCCCAATGCACACGTTCGTCTAGACACTGAAATTCGCCTTGAAAAGGGTGCACAGTTTTGGGGTTGGGAGATGCACTGTTTTGGGCGACCTGCACAGAATAAGGGATTTGAGCGTGGTCACCTTGTAGGGAAAACGGAAATCTACCTTGATAATCAAAGGCTTCTTACTGAAGGTTTTAATTTTCACGGTGGCGATAAGTTAATGATAAATATGGGGTTACTTAATTATTCAATGATGGGAACCTTTTATATCACCTCAAATGAGAAGCAAGGTTTAGAGTTGGTACAGAGCTTGCTCTTATCTATTACACAGCAAGCTTCACAGCAATCAGTCACATCAAAAACGTCGAGTGAACCCACATTAATATTGGGTGCGACTCAGATAGAAGGATTGATTGTGGTGCGAGCCTTGGGTAATTGGAGTGAAGACATCCTCCAGGCCTTTGGTCAGATATGGCAAGCAACTCGCTCTCATTTATGTGGTACGACTCCTGATTTACCAAGGATTTGGGCGACTTAGCGATTAGCCCTTTTGTACCTAGGGTGACTTCCGGCTCTAGGTACATTTTTCAAGCTTGCTGTGCTTGAATCCCACTTACTGCTCATGCGTTTTTGAGCACTAAGAAACAACACTAACAGCGGGCGGCTAAATGGAATTAACACCAAGAGAAAAAGATAAGCTACTTATCTTCTGCGCAGGAATGCTGGCACAGCAGCGCAAACAAAAAGGCTTAAAACTTAACTACCCAGAATCTATTGCACTGATCAGTAGTGCCATTCTTGAAGGTGCCCGTGAGGGTAAAACCGTTTCAGAGTTGATGGATTTTGGACGCACACTGCTTACTGTCGATGACGTTATGGAGGGGATCCCTTCCATGATCCCTGATGTACAAGTCGAAGCCACTTTTCCTGATGGCACCAAGCTGGTGACCGTTCATGAACCTATCGTGTAGGGAGAAGTAATATGGCTGGTTCCACAAAGCAATACTCAGGATTCGTTCCCGGAAAAGTCGAAACTGCTTCCGGTGACATCACTCTCAATAAAGGCCGCGACACGACGTCCATTAAGGTGCAAAACATTGGCGATCGTCCCGTTCAAATTGGCTCTCATTACCACTTCTATGAAGCAAATCCTTCGCTGATCTTTGACCGAGAAAGCACTAAAGGCTTTCGACTCAATATCCCTGCAGGCACCGCCACCCGTTTTGAGCCGGGTCAGTCGCGCAGCGTCGAGTTAGTACGTTACGCTGGTAAGTTAGAAATTTACGGCTTCCAAGGAAAGGTGATGGGCAAGCTCTAAGCGCTCTCACGGAAACAATAAAAACAACAAAGGATTGAACATGGCGAAGATATCCAAACAGGCTTACGCCGAAATGTTTGGGCCAACAATCGGAGACCGAGTGCGTCTTGCTGACACCGATTTATGGCTAGAAGTTGAAAAGGATTACACGGTATACGGCGACGAAGTGAAGTTCGGCGGCGGTAAAGTCATTCGTGATGGACAAGGGCAAAGCCAACGTCCAAGTGCCGAAACACCTGACTTGGTGATCACTAACGCGATTGTGTTGGACTACTGGGGAATCGTAAAAGCCGATGTCGCCATCAAAGATGGTCGAGTTCAGGCATTGGGCAAAGCGGGCAACCCAGATGTTCAACCAGGCGTTGATATTGTGATTGGCCCGGGCACGGAAATTTTAGCAGGTGAAGGTTCAATTTTGACGGCTGGTGGCATTGATTCACACATCCACTTTATCTGCCCACAACAAATTGAAGAGGCATTGGCGTCAGGTGTGACAACCATGATTGGCGGAGGCACAGGGCCAAACACCGGCACCAACGCGACCACATGTACGCCGGGGCCTTGGAACATGCACCGCATGCTAGAGTCACTCGATCAATTCCCGATGAACTTTGGCTTGTTAGGCAAAGGCAATGCCAGTCAGCCAGAAGCATTGCGTGAACAAGTAGCGGCAGGCGCAGTGGGTTTGAAGTTGCACGAAGATTGGGGAACCACTCCCGCTTCAATCGATACCTGTTTGAGCGTTGCTGACGAGATGGACGTACAAGTCGCGATTCATACCGACACTCTGAACGAATCTGGTTTTGTTGAATCGACGCTTGGCGCAATCGGTGATCGTGTGATTCATACTTATCACACCGAAGGTGCCGGTGGTGGTCATGCTCCCGATATTATTCGCGCCGCAGGTGAGCCGAACGTTCTGCCTTCCTCTACCAACCCAACGCGACCTTATACGGTCAATACGGTCGATGAGCATTTAGATATGTTGATGGTCTGTCATCACCTTTCACCGTCAATTGCTGAAGATGTCGCGTTCGCCGAGTCACGTATCCGCCGTGAAACTATTGCCGCTGAAGACATTCTTCATGATTTGGGCGCGTTCTCGATGATCGCTTCTGATTCACAAGCGATGGGGCGCGTAGGCGAGGTGGTAACACGTACTTGGCAAACCGCACACAAGATGAAAGTGCAGCGTGGCAGCCTAAAAGAAGATTCAGACTACAGCGATAACTTCCGTTTAAGACGTTATGTCGCTAAGTACACCATCAACCCTGCGATCACTCATGGTATGTCTCATGAAATCGGTTCGATCGAAGCCGGGAAATTAGCTGACCTAGTTCTATGGAAGCCAGCCTTTTTTGGCGTGAAACCAAGCGTGATTTTGAAAGGCGGCATGATCGCCATGGCGCCGATGGGTGACCCAAACGCTTCAATCCCAACCCCTCAGCCAGTTCACTATCGCTCTATGTTTGGTAGCTACGGCAAGGCGTGTCAGAACACATCGATGTTGTTTGTCTCTAAAGAAGCCAAGGCACAGAACATCGACAAACAGTTGGGTCTGCAGAGCTTGATTGGTGTAGTAAGTAACTGCCGAAACATCAGCAAAGCCGACATGAAGCTCAATGATTGGATGCCGAAGATTGAGGTGGATTCTCAGACGTATCAAGTGCGCGCCGATGGTGAATTACTGACGTGTGAGCCTGCTGAAGAGCTGCCAATGGCTCAAAGATACTTTTTGTTTTAACTGCGAGCTGAAGGCTCTTATTTTGAACGTTATAAATCTCACAAGGAGATTGAGGTAATAGCATGATTGAACTTACTCAAATTCAAGCCGAGTTGAACACGACTCCAGATGGCTTTCTAAGCCTGCCGATCGATAGCCGCATCAAAAGCCGCCTTAAGGTGATGCTAGATGACGGGCGCAATGCCGGCCTGTTTCTACCACGAGGTCATATCTTGCGTGGTGGCGAACAACTCTCAAGTGAATGTGGTTTAGTCGTCGAAGTGAAAGCGGCACCGGAAACCGTTTCAACCGTTTACTGTGAAGACTCGCATTTGTTAACTCGTGTTGCGTACCACCTTGGTAACCGACATGTACCACTGCAAGTCGAGGCGGGCTGGGTGCGCTATCAACACGACCATGTTTTGGACGAAATGGTTGAAGGTTTGGGTGCGACAGTGACGACCGAAAAACAACCCTTTGAACCAGAAGGTGGCGCATACGGTGGTCGCTCTGGTGGACATCACCACCATCACTAATCGAGTCATTGATGACTCACTAAAACTAAACGCTTATATAACAACGATCTTAATAACTATAAACGCAAGGATTACGCGATGAACTTTAAAACAGCAGCAGGCTTATGCACTTTCACAATAGCTTCTCTAACTACATCAACATTGGCTTTGGCTCACCCGGGGCACGGTTCGCATTCGGTTCATGAGTCTCACTCATTTATGTCTGGCTTAACTCACCCTGTGACAGGTATGGATCACCTGATCATGCTGATCGCTTTTGGTCTATTAATTGGCGCACTGTCATTTTCAACCAAGATAAAAGCCGCTCTGATTGGCGGCGGATTAGCTTCATTGGTCGTGGGGCTTATCGCAGGCCAAGCCCTAGGTTTCTCTGTAATAGTTGAACCGGCAATCATCGCTTCTCTGTTCGTCGTCAGCCTATGTTTATGGCACGTATTCTCACCATCCACCAAGCGTGTAAACAGCGTGTTAGTCGCTTCGATTGCAATGCTGTTTTTCCATGGTTACGCACACGGCGTTGAAGCCGCGAGCAACCTGACTCAATTTGCAACGGGTATGAGCATCACTGCTTTGGCATTAATGGTTATCGGTACGTTTGTTGGCCGCGCGGTTTACTCTAAATGGATGTCGGTCGGCGTGGCTTCAGTAAGCGCACTATTACTGTTAGGTGCGTAAGCTCTCGAACTTTTCGATTCTAGAGGACAAAGAACAAGAGTATGACCACAACAGAAAATGTCGCAATTTATCGTCTGTTCCAATTGATCAGTCCGTCGTTGCCGATTGGTGGCTTCACTTATTCGCAAGGGCTAGAACTGGCGGTTGAGGCGGGGTGGGTGACTAATCGCGATAGCATGGAACAGTGGCTTAATACCATTGTCAGCTCTAGTGTCGCGACCTTGGAGTTACCTATCTTAGATCGCCTTTATCACGCGCTAGAAAAAGGTGAACTCGATGAGATTGAGCATTGGTGTAACTACTTGTATTCAAGCCGTGAAACCAGTGAATTGCGAGCGGAAGAGAAGCAACGTGGGCAGGCATTAAATACTTTGTTGAAGCGCTTAGATATCGATATTTCGCTGGTGGACTCTGTTGATAGTCACCCAAACCAATTGTTGGGCATGTGTATGGCAGCCCAGCATTGGGGCATTGATTTAGAAAGTCTCAAGCAGGGTTACTTATGGAGTTGGCTTGAAAATATCGTTACCGCAGGCGTGAAACTGGTGCCTTTAGGGCAAACCGACGGGCAGTTGGCATTGATTAACATCACCAACACCTTTCCTGAGGTGATCGAAAAGGCCCGCGTGATAGAAGATTGGATGGTAGGCAGCTTTTTGCCATCAATGGCATTAGCAAGCTCACTGCACGAAACACAATACACGAGACTATTTCGTTCGTAGCGGTCAGCTCGAACGGTGTAGTGAAAAGAATATAAGGAAGTAGACAATGGAAAGTTATAAGCAACCCCTTCGAATTGGTATTGGCGGCCCAGTAGGGTCTGGTAAAACAGCGCTGTTAGAGGTGCTATGTAAAGCTATTCGCGACAAGCTCAACATTGCTGTGGTAACCAACGACATCTACACCCAAGAAGACGCAAAGATACTCACGCGAGCAGAAGCGCTAGAACCGGATCGTATCATTGGTGTTGAAACGGGTGGCTGTCCGCACACGGCGATTCGTGAAGATGCCTCGATGAACTTAGCTGCCGTAGAAGAGCTGGCTAAGCTGCACAAGAACCTCGATGTGGTATTCGTCGAAAGTGGTGGCGACAATCTCAGTGCTACGTTCAGCCCTGAATTAGCCGACCTGACTATCTACGTGATTGATGTAGCGGAAGGGGAGAAGATCCCACGTAAAGGCGGTCCGGGTATTACACGTTCTGATCTGTTGGTTATCAATAAGATCGATTTAGCACCGTATGTAGGTGCGTCACTTGAGGTGATGGAGCAAGACACACAACGCATGCGTCCAACCAAACCATACGTGTTCACCAACCTAAAAGAGAGCCAAGGTTTAGATTTCATCATCAACTTTATTGTGACGGAAGGTATGCTCACCATGAAGGAGCATTCTACGACTGAGTCGTGAATCATGAATAGGGAGTAGAGTTTAAATCCGTTCGTTTTCTTTCTAAGCGATTAGACAGAAAAAAGCCCTGTCGATTATCGATAGGGCTTTCTGATTTTAAAGGGCTTTTAACGTTCGAGTCGAATCTAAAGCTCGCTCTTCGCGACTCTTGTTGTCACTTGTGACTCAATTACACCATCTTCAACTTGAGTAGTGATCACTTCACCTGGTTCGACATCATTAATTGATGACACGGTATTGCCTGATGTTGAATGGGTAATGCTGTAGCCTCGCTTCAAGGTTGCCAGTGGGCTCACTGTCTCTAACTTCTCTGCAGCCATAGCTAGCTGGTGGCGAGTCGTTAGTAACGTCTTATCCATCGCATCCAGAAGCTTTTGCTCAGAACGCTGTAAATGTAACTTCTGTACACCAAGGCGTTTCACTGGTGAGTTCAACTGAAGCTGATGCTGTTTACGTTCAATACCTTGTGCATGTTGCTTTAAGTATTGGGTCATACCACGACGTAAACGTATGTCTAAGTCATCAAGTTGCTGACTTTGCTTTTGTAGCTGGTAGCTCGGGTGCTGTTTCTCTAAGCGGTATTTCAACGTTTGAGTTGATTGCGCTTGTTTGATTAACACATGACGAATCGCACTGACCAAGCGAGCACGTTTAGACGCGAAAGTTTGTTCTTTATGGCTGTTATCACGGCTAACCAGTTCGGCTGCCGCTGACGGCGTTGGTGCACGCATATCTGCGACGAAATCAGCTATAGTGACGTCAATTTCGTGGCCAACAGCACTGATGATTGGGATCTGACTTGCCTTAATCGTGCGAGCTACTATCTCGTTATTGAAACACCATAAGTCTTCTAACGAGCCACCGCCACGACCAACAATTAATACGTCACATTCATTGCGTTCGTTAGCTCGTCCAATCGCTTGGGCGATTTGAATCGCGGCTTCTTCACCTTGAACCATCGTTGGATAAATGACAACTGGCAATGAAGGATCGCGTCTTTTCAACACATCGAGAATATCAAACAGTGCTGCGCCCGTTTTGGAAGTAATGATACCTACACATTTAGGATGCTCTGGCAAAGTCTGCTTACTCGATTGAGCAAATAAGCCTTCAGATGCCAAATCTATCTTCAGTTTTTCAAACTCTTGCTGAAGCTTACCATCACCTTCTGGCTGCATGCTTTCGATGATTAGCTGATAGTCACCACGCGGCTCATAAAGAGACAGACGTGCTTTGACTAAAACTTGATTACCGTTCTGAGGCTTAAAAGTCACACGACGGTTATTGCCACGAAACATAGCGCACTTAACTTGAGCGCGAGAGTCTTTAAGCGTGAGGTACCAGTGACCAGAGACAGGTGCAGAGAAGTTTGAGATTTCACCAACGAGCCAGACTATTCCCATTTCGTTTTCTAATAGGAGACGAACCTCTGAGTTGAGGCGAGAAACAGTAAAGATGTTTGGATTAGTCATAGGAGCACTATCTTTCCTTGAAGGAAGGTCTTTCTTGGAATCTCACAGGGCGTGAGTATGGAAGATAGCGGCAATATAATACATAGCAAGGGGGTAAATGCAAATTAAAAATACAAAAATGTGTAGCCAAGCGATTTCGTTGGCCGTATAATCCGTCCGCAATATCTAATCCAAATGCAGTTGAATTTTCCTTAATTGGCTGCCCTCATTAGGCGAAACGATGAGATTGGATTGTTTCTTTTTACTCCTATTATTGTGAGATATTGCAAATGCTAAGAATTGCCAAAGAAGCGCTGACATTCGACGACGTACTGCTAGTGCCAGCACACTCCACCGTTCTCCCTAATACAGCTGATCTTCGCACTCAGCTGACGAAGAATATTTCCCTAAACATCCCAATGATCTCTGCATCGATGGATACTGTGACAGAAGCTCGCCTAGCGATTGCACTGGCACAAGAAGGCGGAATCGGCTTCATTCATAAGAACATGTCTATTGAACAGCAAGCTGAAATGGTTCGCCAGGTTAAAATTTACGAAGCAGGTGTGGTTTCTCACCCTGTTACTGTAAACCCTGACGCGACAATCGCTGATGTTGTAGCCCTTACCCAAAAACACGGCTTTGCCGGTTTCCCAGTTGTTACTGAAACAAACGAACTTGTTGGTATTATTACTGGCCGTGACGTTCGCTTTGTTACTGACCTTTCTAAGAAAGTTGATGTAGTAATGACGCCTAAAGCTCGCCTTGCTTCTGTTAAAGAAGGTGCAACTCGTGAAGAAGTTCAAGAGAAAATGCACGAAGCGCGTGTTGAAAAAGTTCTTGTTGTAAATGATGACTTCCAACTTACTGGAATGATCACAGCAAAAGATTTCCATAAAGCAGAACGTAAACCAAACGCTTGTAAAGATGAGCGCGGCAGCCTACGTGTAGGTGCAGCTGTTGGTGCTGGTGCTGGTAACGAAGAGCGTGTTGCTGCTCTAGTTGAAGCTGGCGTAGACGTTCTACTCATCGACTCTTCACACGGTCACTCTGAAGGCGTACTTAACCGTATCCGCGAAACTCGCGCTGCATACCCTGATCTACAAATCATCGGTGGTAACGTAGCAACGGGGGCTGGCGCTCGTGCTCTTATCGAAGCAGGTGTTAGTGCAGTTAAAGTTGGTATCGGCCCTGGTTCAATCTGTACGACTCGTATCGTTACTGGTGTTGGTGTTCCTCAAGTAACAGCAATCGCAGACGCAGCTGAAGTTGCAAACGAATACGGTATTCCAGTAATCGCAGATGGCGGCATCCGCTTCTCTGGCGATATCTGTAAAGCTATCGTTGCTGGCGCATCTTGTGTGATGGTTGGTTCAATGTTCGCTGGTACTGAAGAAGCACCGGGTGAAGTTATCCTTTACAACGGTCGTTCTTACAAGTCTTACCGTGGTATGGGTTCTCTTGGCGCTATGTCTCAAGGTTCTTCTGACCGTTACTTCCAATCTGACAACGCTGCAGACAAGCTTGTTCCAGAAGGTATTGAAGGTCGTATCGCATACAAAGGTCGTCTAAAAGAGATCGTTCACCAACAGATGGGCGGTCTACGCTCAAGCATGGGCTTAACGGGTTCTGCAACTGTTGAAGACATGCGTACTAAAGCTGAGTTTGTTCGTATCTCTGGTGCGGGCATGAAAGAATCTCACGTACACGATGTTCAAATCACGGAAGAAGCACCTAACTACCGTTTAGGTTAATAATACGTCCAAACGTTTGAATAATGTGCCGAGTTAGTCGGCACATTATTTTATCTAAAGCCTGTTTTGTTTAGAGAGTGGTTCTCACAAAACATCGTCTTACAGATAACCAACGAAAACGTTTGCTTTATTTCTTGAAGAGTTAATCAGAGGTGAGTAAACTCGCCTCCGTTTTATCACATAGCCAATAAGACTGCTTACAATGACTAAAAATATTCATGACCAACGTATTCTAATTCTGGACTTCGGTTCTCAATACACACAGCTAGTTGCTCGTCGTATTCGTGAGATCGGTGTTTACTGTGAACTTTGGAGCTGGGACGTAGAAGAAGCGGATATTCGTGAATTCAATCCAGACGGTATCATCCTATCTGGTGGACCTGAAAGTGTGACGGAAGAGAACTCTCCGCGCGCACCTCAGTACGTATTTGATTCAGGTGTTCCTGTATTTGGTGTGTGCTACGGCATGCAAACCATGGCAGAACAGCTTGGTGGTAAAGTTGCAGGTTCTAACGAGCGTGAATTCGGCTACGCCGCGGTTCAGGTTACGGGTGATTCAGCATTATTTGCTAACCTTGAAGCGACGCAAGATGTTTGGATGAGCCACGGCGACAAAGTGGTTGAGATTCCTGCTGATTTCATAAAGATCGCAGCAACAGACACTTGCCCATATGCTGCGATGGCAAATGAAGAGAAGAAGTACTATGGCGTGCAATTCCATCCTGAAGTAACGCACACTAAGAATGGTCTTAAAATGCTTGAGAACTTTGTTCTTAACGTTTGCGGCTGTGAGCGTTTATGGACTTCTGAATCCATCATCGAAGATGCGGTTGCTCGTATTAAAGAGCAAGTAGGTGATGATGAAGTTATCCTTGGCCTTTCTGGTGGCGTTGATTCATCTGTAGTTGCAATGCTTGCTCACCGTGCAATCGGTGACAAACTAACTTGTGTATTTGTAGATAATGGCCTTCTTCGTTTGAACGAAGCAGAGCAAGTTATGGATATGTTTGGTAACAAGTTTGGCCTAAACATCATCAAAGTAGATGCTGAAGATCGTTTCCTTAATGCGCTAGAAGGTGAAGCTGAACCGGAAGCTAAGCGTAAGATCATCGGTCACGTATTCGTAGATATCTTCGATGAAGAGTCTAAGAAACTGAAGAATGCTAAATGGCTTGCTCAGGGTACTATCTACCCAGACGTAATCGAGTCTGCTGCTTCTAAGACGGGTAAAGCACACGTAATCAAATCTCACCACAACGTTGGTGGTCTTCCTGATGATATGGAAATGGGCCTTGTTGAGCCTCTACGTGAGCTGTTTAAAGATGAAGTACGTAAGATCGGCCTAGAACTTGGTCTTCCATACAACATGCTTTACCGCCACCCATTCCCAGGTCCGGGTCTAGGTGTTCGTGTTCTTGGTGAAATCAAGAAAGAGTACTGTGATCTGCTGCGTCGTGCTGATGCTATCTTCATTGAAGAGCTTCACGCTGCTGACCTTTACCACAAAGTATCTCAAGCATTCACGGTATTCCTACCAGTGCGTTCTGTTGGCGTAATGGGCGATGGCCGTAAGTACGATTGGGTTGTATCTCTACGAGCTGTAGAAACTATCGACTTCATGACTGCTCACTGGGCACACCTGCCATACGACTTCCTAGGTAAAGTCTCTAACCGCATTATCAACGAAGTTAACGGCATTTCACGTGTTGTTTACGATATTTCTGGTAAGCCACCAGCAACTATCGAGTGGGAATAATGCTCCTTTAAGAAAGGTCTGGCATTAACAGGCACCAAATCATACTTAAGTCCGCGTAATTGCGGACTTTTTTTGTTTTTGGGTTAGTCATTTTTGGCAATGTCTGGCAACGCCAAGCACGGTTTGACCGTGGTATTTTGGTGGGTATGATTCATCGGTAATGCCATGGATTACGCCCGATACCATGCTGAGTGTTTTTGATGGGGCATGGTATTAAATTTATATATCTATCTGTTTTTTATGGATTAACCTCTAGTTTTTTAGAGGTTTTTCAGCATGGTATCAAACAAGAATAATAGGTCGAAACATGCTGACTGATACAAAGCTACGCAATCTCAAACCCAAAGATAAACTTTACAAAGTCAATGACCGTGATGGCCTCTATGTTGCTGTCACTACCGCAGGCTCTATCTCTTTTCGCTACAACTACTCGATCAATGGCAGACAAGAAACTATTACCTTTGGTCGTTATGGAGTAGGAGGCATCACGTTAGCTGAAGCGCGTGAGCGTCTCAATGAAGCGAAGCGAATGGTTACTGATGGAAAGTCACCGGCTAAAGAGAAAGCACGTGCTAAGGCGAGAACGAAAGATGCTGAAACCTTTGGTGCCTGGGCTCAGAAATGGCTGCGTGGCTATCAGATGGCCGATTCTACCCGGGATATGCGTCGCTCAGTCTATGCACGAGAGTTAGAGGGCAAATTTGGCAATCAGAAGCTGACCGAAATCACCCATGAAGATCTGCGAGCACTGACTGATGCGATAGTAGAGCGTGGCGCGCCCGCAACGGCTGTACACACGCGTGATATTGTACTCCAGGTGTATCGGTGGGCAATTGAGAGAGGGCAGAAAGTTGAGAATCCGGCAGATTTGGTGAGGCCTGCAAGTATCGCTCGATTTGAACCAAGAGACCGAACATTAACACCTGCTGAGATCGGTTTGATGTACCGCTATATGGAAAGGGTAGGAACCACGCCTTCGATTCGTGCTGCGGTAAAGTTGCTTTTGCTGACTATGGTACGTAAAAGCGAGTTAACCAATGCAACTTGGAGTGAAATTAACTTTAGCGAAGCGTTGTGGACAATCCCTAAAGAAAGGATGAAACGACGTAACCCGCATCTGGTGTTTTTGTCACGCCAGGCGATGGATATTTTGATCGCCTTGAAGACATTTGCCGGTGGATCTGATTACATTCTTCCTTCTCGTTATGACTCCGATGCCCCAATGAGCAGTGCGACAATGAATCGTGTATTGGCTCTAACGTATAAGGCTGCGCAGAAGGATGGGCAGTCACTAAGTAAGTTTGGGCCTCATGACCTACGTAGAACAGCGAGTACACTGCTGCATGAAGCTGGATACAACACTGATTGGATAGAAAAATGCCTGGCGCACGAACAGAAAGGGGTTAGGGCCGTTTACAACAAAGCTGAGTATCGAGAACAAAGAGCATCAATGCTACAGGACTGGGCTGATATGATAGATGAGTGGACCGGTCAAAAGTTTTAATTGCTTTCTATTTTATTGCGTCCTTGTAGATAATAATTTTTAAATTTTATGTTAGTAGTGGGATGTAAAGGATTTTATATCGCTAGTTCTGGTTGGGCCTAATTTGAGTTATGTTGAGTATTAAACCATTTTTAACGTAACTTATATGGCAGAACAGTTTAAAGCTCTTAGCTACGGTTAAGTATTATTACCAAAATTTCCACCATTTCTTCGGTTATGAAGTATTGAGGTATTCTGAGTTTTTACTTTTCGATCTAAAAATTTTCTTATTTAAATAAAAATCTATCCTAATATTTACTGATAAAAAGGACACAAATACATTGTGTGTTTATGTCCTTTTAAAAGGAAATTAATTCAAATTTTTGTGATTTTAAAAAATGGCCGTTAAGATTCCTTATATATCATTAGAACTGAATGTATATTTAATTGTTAGTCAAAGTTGAGCAATTATTGATGGAATAAACCATCTACTTTCCTCTATACCGTTTAACGAACATTTAATTATCAAATGTAAAGAGATATGTGTTGAGTCGACATGAGATGTACTAGCTTAAAACCACTGGATTACTTCTAAAGATACTGACTCCATCCTTGTAACCACCGCTGAGGCTGCCTTATAAAAATTTTAGCCGCTAAATTTTTTGATAACTTTTCCATAAGAGTTACCTCTTAACTTAAAGTGTGAATTTGGTTAATGATGTGAACTTCAAATGGAATAGTTTTAGGTTTGATTTTAGCAGCTAAAATCCATTTTAAATAAATATTTATGATTACTGTTTTTTAATTTGTTTCTTTATTTTCGATATATTGTATATTTAATTTCGATATATCGTGATTATTGAAAATGATATTTTTGTTTTTAGTTTATTGGTGTTTATTTTATGTTTTAAAATTTAATTTTGTTGTTATTATTAAAGTCTCTTCTGGTATTAGGAGGCAAATAAATGCAAACACTGGCACATAAGACACTAATTAATAGGAAAGCACTTCTGGAAATGATTCCACTCTCAGACCGGACTATTTACAACTTGGAGAAACGGGGTGAATTTCCACGCCGTATTGTTCTCACAAGTAGAAATGTAGCTTGGGATTTAGCTGAAATTGAGAAATGGATTGAAGAACGTAGAAGATCTCGAATTCAGGCTAAGAGACCTGGGTATTTTATAGGAGGCTAAAAATATGGGACTTGATCTGATGTCTGCATTTAATGAACTGCCTCCACCGATTGATTACGTGCTGCCCAATATGGCAGCGGGAACCGTAGGATCCATTGTTTCTCCTGGCGGCGTAGGTAAATCAATGCTGGCCCTTCAATTGGCAGCACAGATAGCGGGAGGGCCGGATTTGCTGGGCATAGGTGATTTGGCTAATGGCTCAGTGGCCTATTTGCCTGCCGAGGACCCGACTACTGCTATTCATCATAGATTACACGTTTTGGGAACATACCTCTCTCCCACACAAAAACAAATGGTAGCCCAAAGTCTGCTTATTGAGCCATTAATTGGTAGGTGTCCTGACATAATGACTTCAGAATGGTTCGAAGGCATCAGGCAGGTTGCTGAGGGGAGGCGACTCATGATTCTGGATACTCTGCGTCGCTTCCATATTGAAGAAGAGAATGCCAGTGGACCTATGGCACAGGTAATCGGGCGAATGGAGACTATTGCCGCTGAAACGGATTGCTCCATTGTGTTTCTACATCATTCCAACAAAGGAGCGGTGATGATGGGGGCTGGAGACCATCAGCAAGCCAGCCGAGGCTCGTCAGTGTTAGTCGACAATATCCGCTGGCAAGCCTATCTCGCAAGTATGACTCCCGCTGAAGCAGAAAAATTGGGTGTTGAGAGCATCCAGAGAAAATATTTTGTCCGTTTTGGGGTGAGTAAAGCTAATTACGGTGACCCATTTTCTGAGTGTTGGTTTAGACGACATGATGGCGGTGTACTTAAACCTGCTGTTCTGGAACGGAGAAAAAGGCAGCCAGCGATAAAGCATAAAACTGTGGTAGGGAATGTTGATGACAACTGGTAACAAGGTTGCACCTACCAGCACGGTGTTACAGGCTCGAGTTATGATCTATCAGCCTAGCCGAAAGCCATTACAGCGTAAGGGTGAATGGATGGAAACCCGATTTGGTCGCTGTCGGGTTACAGGTAGGTTAGGGCAGCGCCATGCGGATATTGTTGAGTCCATGCTGTACTTGGCTGAGCGTCGACGCGATATTTCAGACGGCGGTGTCGAGCTGCTGGTTGATCCAGCAAAGTTGCGTCGAATTTTATCCGAGCATCAATACAGTGATAACCGACTAAAAAAACTAGTTTGTGAATTGCGAGCCGCTACTGTTGAAATTGTTACTCCGAAGCTGGAGTTGACGGGAGAGCGTATCATTGGCGGTTTAGTTGACCATGTTGTTCCGTCTTCTATGACTCGACATAACCCGCTGACTGGAGGCCAGCGGAATCTGTGGCGTGTCCGGTTAGGAGTAGCTTTGGTAATGCTGCTGGAACAGGACTTGTTTCTTTATTATGAGCCAACACTTATTGCTAGGTTGCAATATGGGATTAGCCAAGCTGTTGCTCGCTTTGTACTCACACATAAGTGCGATCCCGCCGGAGGTTGGCATCTAGACACGCTTATCAAGGCAGTGAGCGGTGATCAAGTAAGCAGTAAGACTATGAGCAATCACCGGACGAGGATAAAAGAAGATATAGATAAGTTGCGTTGCATCGGCATAGAGATCAATGCCGAAAATCGGGTTAAACGACTCGCAGCGGCCCGATAGCACCTCACAGCGGCCCGGAAGGTCCTCGCAGCGGCCCGTTTATGACTCACAGAGGCCCGATTTTTTGTCTCTTGGTCAGGATATTCAGTATATCTCAGGATATTCAGGCGGTGTAACCGCCCGTTTTATACGGGCTTTACACCTTCAAGTGATAAAGCCCTATGGCTTTATCGAACGGCCATAGGCCGTTGGTTTAACGCCAAGAGGTGAAGGTGCGAGATTCTAAAGAGCTCTTCTTTCCTGGAGTACAAACCGACCGAAGGGAGACAATACTTAAAATATTCTAACATGTGGATTGGCTGAAAGTGTCAATGAAAGGAGGTAAGCAGCCTTTTGCCTTTATTTAACTAATTGAAATTAAAGGAGGTGTGGTGATTTGGTTGTGTCGAACTCAATTTTCATTGACATTTGGGGGGCGGTCACTTGCTCAAACAAGGAGGGGGATAGGAAATTTGAGCTTTCTATTTAGTGACTGGAGAAAAATAATCGAGTTAAAACGCTATTTTATGACTATAAACACGCCGTTTTTTTCTTTAATTCTTTGTTTTTAAAGGATAGTTATTGTTCTGCAAGTTTAAGCAGAACATTACAGATAATTGCAAGGACCAATGCAGGTGTTTTAGTGGTGAAAACAGGGCCGAAGTGCGGGCAGGATAGGTGAAGTAGGCCCACCAACAAGTTGATGGTTCCTATTTCACTCGTCCTTTATTCGCACCTTCGGGCTCAACGGTATCCTGCTCTACGAGGCCTCTAATTATCGACTTTAACCCTTGGAACTCCTAACCAGCTTTAAGGGGAATGACACCTATGTTTCAAAGATCTGAGGCCGCGCGTTTTTAAGGTGTCGCGCAGGTCGGACGCCAGGATAGAAAGTGACAACCTATCTTTGTAGAGGTCCACATTCACCGCTGATTTTCAGTAGGGGTAAAGGCTCATATCTATAGATTTTAGGCCGATACAGGTTGGTGGGTGCAACTTAGTCACGACAATACTAAGGGCACTCAATTATGAACAACGTACGTATTTTAGCGGCTAAAATAACTACGGCCGCTATTTCATTAGCATTTATCTCTCCCATACCGGTAGTAGCTGGAATTCCGGTTGTTGATGGAACGAACCTGACACAAAATATTATGTCAGCAATGGAGTCTGTCACTCAAACAGCCAAGCAGATCCAACAGTACCAAACTCAGTTGCAGCAGTATGAAAACCAGCTGCAAAACACTATGGCCCCAGTGGCTTATATTTGGGACCAGGCACAATCGACGATTGATGATTTAACTCATGCCACCAATACGCTTGCTTATTATCAAAACCAGCTTGGTAGCCTTGATGCTTACCTAAGCAAATTCCAGGATGTGGCCTACTACCGCAGTTCACCTTGCTTCAATGGATCTGGAGGTTGTACGCCTGCAGAACAAGCGAAGATGGAAGAAAACCGTCGCTTGGCGTCCGAATCCCAGAAAACAGCCAACGATGCTCTCTTTGAAGGCTTGAAGCTACAGCATAAAAACTTGCAGGCTGACGCTCGTCAGCTGCACCGATTACAGTCAGCAGCTCAGGGAGCAGATGGTCAGTTAGCTGCTATTGGCTATGCCAACCAGCTTGCTAGTAACCAGGTCAACCAACTCCTTCAAATCCGTAGTTTGTTAATTGCTCAGCAGAATGCTGTTGGTTCTCGAATGCAGGTGGAAGCCGACCGCGAAGCTCAATATCAAGCGTCCCGTGAAAGGTTATTTGATATGGGAGAGCCTACCGACCGTTCAAAAAATAGGGGGTTCTAATCATGCAGAATATCATTCGAGTTTTTATCGTCAGCGTGCTGGCATCTTTCGTTCTGGTAGGGTGTGGTGAGGATGGAGGGCCAAAGTCTACAACGATCAACTGTAATAACCCGAACCTGACGAAAGATCTGAGGGAAGAAGGGAACTGTCTTTGGGATATGGGCGAACGCACGGATCGTTCCAAGAATAAGGGGTTCTAATTATGAGCAAGATATTCATTCGACTTGTGATGCTACTAGCTGTGTTACTGACCTCGCAAACTGCGTCGGCGGCCATTGAGCCTAATGGTGTCTTGGATGAGGTAGCCGTGCGCTTCATGACCGCTAGTGCTACTTGGAGCACGGTAATTACAAACCATGCCGTGTGGCTGTTTTGGACGCTGGGTACTATATCTCTTGTTTGGACTGGCGGTACTTTGCTCCTTAAACAAGCGGATATAAGGGAGTTCTTTGCCGAGTTTATGCGCTTTATCCTGACGTTTGGTTTCTTCCTCTGGTTACTCAGAAACGGCCCAGACTTTGCGACGTCAATCATCGACTCGTTGAGAACGATCGGTGCTCAAGCCGGTGGCCTTCCGAGAGACCTAACCCCCTCAGAGCCTATCAGCATTGCTTTCGACATTATTGTTAAAGCAGGTGAGTATTACAGCATCACAAGCCCTATAGATAACTTGTCTCTTTTCTTCATCACGCTAGCAATTTTGGCATGTATGGCGGTTGTGGCGGCTAATGTGTTGTTGGCCTTGGTAACTGCTTGGATATTGATATATGCCGGTGTTTTCGTGCTGGGGTTTGGTGGTTCGCGTTGGACTTCAGATATAGCAATCAACTACTTCAAAAGCGTATTGGGTGTCGCTTTGAAGTTGATGACAATGACTTTGCTCATTGGCATCGCCATGTCGATAATGGACGGTTTTTATGCTGATCTATCCAATGATGCTCCTATGCGTGAACTGCTGGTGATCTTTGTCGTTTCACTGGTTCTCGTAATGCTTATTCACTCTGTTCCCAATGTGGTTGCTAGCCTAGTTCCCGGAGGTGGCGCGGCGGCGGGTGCTGGCAGCATTAGTGCTGGGGCGGTGGCCGGAGCGGCTGTTGCCACTGGTGGTATGGCTGCTAGTGCAGCAATGGCTACCGCCGGCGGTGCTTCTGCTATTCAGGCTGCATTTACAAAAGCAGGTGAGAACGTAGCGAACAATACTGACGTTATGTCGAGCCTTAGCAGTGCATTTAGCGGTAGAGGTGACTCTGACGAGGCTGGCTCCTTCTCCCAAGCTTCCGACCAATCTTCTAGTAATGGCGAATCCTCTGGCGGCTTTAAGGATAGTGTTGCAAAAGCGGGCCGCGTTGCAGCGGATACTGGCGCTAATTTGATTAAGGGAGTGGGAGATATGGCCGGGGAGCGTATAAGCCAAACCGCTGGAGGTCGTTTAGCCAGCTCAGTACGAAATAATATGAAAGGGGACGAGGAAGATGATAAGGAGGGTGACTGACGGCGCTTCTCCTGCATTTGACAACGATAAATTAGGCGGTGTAACTGGGTGGATGAATCAAAACGAAGGCTTTGATGGCCTGTCCAGTGAGGACCAGGAAGAAGTACGCCAAGCACATGCTGAGTGGCAAGAGCGCGATCCAGAAAAGCACATCTTCGACGTTGAGGACTACGTTTCGTATTCCCAGGAACAACAGCAGGAACGTAATGAAGAGGTTGCCAACTTTGTTAAAAAGGCCGTATGGCCTAACTAGATAAGGATTACTGATTATGGAGTTTAACTTTCCACCCCAAAACCTTGCGGAAGTATTTGGCTTCTTTGCAGTGATGTTCATTGTGATGCTGGCCTTCTATTTTTTAGGACAGTGGCTGCACAACACCGGATATGGCACGAAAATGAAAGCCATTACCAACAAAATGGAGGTATTCCAACATAGGTTGGCAGGGCATGTTTACAAGAACATGATAAGGTCGGTCGATCAAATTGACAAAACGAGACGCTGGTCGTTTGGCCGACGCAAGTAATTAGAAAGCACACGGGCCAGTGATGGTGCACCGGCCCGCATTTCCATATACCACCTGTCAGAGAGGTGACACATGACAACAACGCATAATATCGAAGTTCAACCAACAATTCTCAGGTAGCGACCAACTGGTCGCCTTTAACGTTAAACCAACAAAAAATCTGCCGTTGGGTTTATTTCAGTATATCCATTATTGTAATGAGAATGGTAAAGTGATAGATAAGCATAAATCATTATATTTTAATGCCATATGTATTTAGTGGGCTAGGGATGGAGTAAGGTGATCGATTATGGAACAGTCTTTTTCAGTTAAAAACTTCCGGAGTATTTATGATCTTGATCTGCAAAATCGAGGAGATTTAGAGCGTGAATACTTTGAAGAAGCATATGCTGAAAGACTGAAAATTAGAAATTTAAAAAAACTGAAATATCGCACTTTATCAAGATTTAAAAAAATGTTGATAACAAAAGAACACTGTGAGAAAAAAGTGGAGTTAATCCGTAAATTATTGGAGATAAGAAAAGGTAGGTACAATAATTGCGTAAATGATGAGATTGAAAAGATTTGCAATAAAGTAAATAGGAAAGGATATAATCTCCCGTTATCGAAGCTGCCCAATCAGGTTTCTGGTAAAGATGTTTTTACTATTGGGAACAGCGTTGAGAGCATATTTGTCACAAGGCATTTACATAACATAATAAAAAATACGTATAATATAAAACAGTCTCATCGTGATTTAATTGTTAGTAGAGTCAGAAGTGTTTTCCTAGATAAAAGCCCTAAATATATTGTTAAAGCTGACGTAAAAGACTTTTACGAAAGCATTGAGCATGAGATTATTATAAAAAAGCTGCACGCATCCACAAGACTGTCTGTATTGCCTAAGAGAATACTCACTCAACTTCTTCGATCATATGCTAATTTGGTGGGTTGTGATAAAGGGCTCCCAAGAGGTGTTGGTTTAAGCGCCTATTTATCAGAAGTATATATGAAAGACCTGGATGATGAGCTGGTAAATAGTCCGGATTTGACTTTTTATTCTCGCTACGTTGATGATTTAATATTGATATATTCCCCAGATTTAATAAAAGATAAGTCTTATTATCTTCAGGCTGTAGGTGAAGCTGTTGGTAGGAAAAAATTACAACTAAATAATAAAACTAAAGAGATTGACTTGACGGTTGATAAGGCTCAAGAATTTGAATATTTGGGGTATAAATTTTCATCTAAAGGTAAAGATATAGTAATTCGTCTCAGCAGTAAAAGGGTTGATAAATATAAAAAACGTATAAATCAGGCTTTTGATAGCTATTTGAAAAAATGCAAATATAATCCTAATGAAAAATCTGAACTATTAATAGATAAAATTCGGTTCTTAACGGGGAATACTAGACTTTTACATGCAAAAAGCAAAGCGTTCACAGGTGTTTATTTTAATAATATGTATATAAATGACATTAGTGATCTGGAAGAAATTGATAATTTTTTGAAAGCGAAGTTGCTAGCGATAACAGATCAGAGGCTGATTAGGCGTCTAAATAAGTTTTCTTTTGTTGAGGGATTTGAAAAGAAAGTCTTCAGAAGTTTTACTACTACTGACTTAAAAAATGTAACTAGAGGATGGAAGGATGCCTAAGAAAACATTATCAATCAATTTCCCTATTGAGAGAGTCGTCCTTTCAGACCTGCTTCCGTATGAGGTGCCAATAACCTTTTCGAACAGGCATTTTTATAACTTCATAGTAGAAAATCAGGTTAAGTATTCGAATGGTTATTATTACTGGAAGAAGAAAGACACCGCTTTTGATAGCCTTGTTATGCTTTTGCTTGGCCTACCTAAAAGTAAACAGGTTCAGAATTTTGAGAAAGAAGGTATCAAGTACAGCAAAGTTAGTGCAAAGAAGATAAGCCCTTTTACTATACCTTTCACATTTAATATATCGCACAAAGCGGACCAGTATAGACATCTATCTTTAATTCACCCAAGGTCACAAATTTTTGCTGTAGAGTTTTACAAGAACAATAAGGATTTGATTACTTATTATTGTGATAAAAGCAAGTTTAGCCTTAGGTCGGCAAAGCGAGTTGCTGGTTGTACGTATGTAGACAAGAAATCGCTTATTGAGCAGTTTGATACTGATGGTGAAGTGATCGAGGTTGAAGGTGAGAATTACGAGAATTTGAAATCGTTTTTTGTATACGATAAATATAGCAGTATTTTTAATTTTTACGAGTCCGACGAATATCATGATTGCGAGGGAAGATATAGTTATTTATCAAAACTCGATATCTCAAACTGTTTTGATTCCATTTATACACATTCGATAGCTTGGGCTGTATACAGTAAAGAGTATGCCAAAAATAATCTGAGCCAAACTAAATCGACTTTTCCAAATGTTTTTGATAGTTTAATGCAGCAGTTGAACTATAATGAGACAAATGGAATTGTAATTGGCCCTGAGTTGTCTAGAATATTTGCGGAAATTATACTTCAGGCTATTGATAATGATATTGTTTTTGACTTGGAGAAAAGTAATGTTTTCTTTGGAGTTGACTACCATATATTTAGATATGTTGATGACTTCTTTGTTTTTTATGATAACCAAGAGGTTTTCTCTAAAATAAAATCTTCCATTAGCCTTTGTTTGACAAGATATAAACTTAACCTAAATAAAAGTAAAGAATATTTTTTTAATAGGCCAGTAATAACACCTATCACGATAGCAAAAAAGAAAATTGCTGACCTTCTGTCAGATAAGCTAAAGTACAAAATAGAATATGTAGATGGAACGAAGGAAATAGAGAAAGCTAGTTTGTACTTCAGTAAGTCAAGCTTAATTACGGACTTTAAATCTATCCTTCATACTTCAGATGTTTCATATGGAGATATACTTAACTACACCCTTTCTATTTTAGAAAAAAAAGTAAGAAAAATATTGCTTGTTTATACTAAGGTTCCTGAAAGTGAAAATGTTGATAAGCAGCTTATAAGTGCATTGGTTAGTTTGATTGAATTTTCATTCTTCATATATTCAATGTCTCCAAAAGTTAATGGTACCATTAAGCTCTGTAGAATTATGCAACAGATTATTCTGTTTGTTAATGATCGTACTGTGGGAATTGAATATCGTGATGTGATATTTCGTTCTATATTCAATGGCTCTTGCTCTGTATTGGAAGACATTAAGGTAGGAAATGAAACTCCTGTTGAGACATTATACTTGCTTGTTCTAATGCGTCAGCTAGGTAAGTTCTATTGGCTTGATGAATTTTCACTATGCAAATACTTTGGGTTTGTAAAAAGCTCTGAAGATATTAATGTTGAAAAAGATTTGAACTACTTTTCTATTGTTGTTTTGCTTTTTTATATAGAGAACAAGAAACGGTATGATTTTTTAAAAGAGCCGATTGAAAAATACGTTTTGCAAAAGTATATAGAAAAGAGCGCGACAATAAGCATTGATAGTGAGATTACACATATGACACTTGATTTGATTGCGTGTCCATATGTGAGTGATAAACTTAAGAATGAAATTTTAGAAAAAAGTGATGTCCCTAAAGAATCTAGAAAAAAAGTTATCAGCTATTGCTCGACTTGGTTCACGAAGTGGTCAGGGTATGATTTCGCTAAAGAGCTAGACGCTAAAGTGAGCCAGGATGTATACTGAATAAAGCGCATCGTGCGACTTAATGGCTGTTTGCAGCTCACACACCAGCGCGCATGGGTAGACATTGTCCTACGCATGGAGATGTATGCCTGAGCGGTCCGCATGAGCCGCTCGGTCTCGGTAGTTCCACTCTAAGTGAGGCGAGGCGAAAGCTAAGTATCATGGAAGGTGGAGCTGCCTAGATTTTCTTATGTAGCCCTTGTTTGTGTGACGCACAGTTCAGATAAACCTTCCCTCCCTGATTTTGGCTTTGATAGAAAAGAAGCTAAGGTTTGCATCCTAACCTCTTAATTGATCGTTCAGTTACGGCAGGACATGGCAGAGTCGTCGGCCTGGGCCAAAGCTGAACTATAACGGCGACGAGTATCAAAAAATCTGAGCATGGGATAGATGACCGTATCGATCGATCAAATCTACAGAATGAGACGCTGTCCGTTTGGACGGATCAAATAGTTAGAAAGCACACGTGCACCGGCCTGAATTTTCACCAATATGGAATATGAAACATGATCTGTTCCATAGCATTCGTTGATATAAAACCATAATATGTTCATAAAGTTAACTAACATAAAGTGTGACCTGTTATGCCAATTTCATTTAAACCGATTGAAGAAAAAGATAGTTGGTTTGGAGCGGCTTGGTCAGTTGATGATGAAGATGAATTAGCTAGCATCATCGCTCGTGTTGCTATTGGGCAGTCTAGGGTTGCGGAGAGAATTCTTAAAGCTACCAGCTCTTCTCACGTTAATTACCCAAAAAGCGGATATGATGCTGCCAGACAGCTATTGACAGTTAAGTCAGGCGAAAAGCCGTACCATAGAGATGGTTGGGTGTTTCAGGTTATTTCATGGGTAGCAGCTCACCAATCCTATAAAAACTCTTATATAAGAGCGCCTCAAATGATTAAAGCAGATAAAGGCCTAGATGGTTTTCTTATTGAAAATGACTCTAAAGGTATATCAAAAGCCGTTATTCTTGAGGATAAAGCTACAGAGAACCCAAGGAATAAAATCAAAAATTCAGTTTTACCCGAATTTGAAACCTTTGAAAAAGGTGAGCGAGATAACGAGCTAATCGCTTCAGTAGTATCATTACTTGAGCGGTCGGGATGTGCAGACCCTGATAGTGTAGTCGCTGAGATCTTATGGGATGAAAAGCGAGCATATCGAATTGCTGTAACTGTTGGAGACTCCCATTCTACCCAAACAGGATTGCGGAGCTTATTTAAAGACTATGATGTTTCAGTTGTTGGTGATCGGAGCAAGCGTAGGGGGGATATTCTCCACCAAAATAGCTTTAGAAACTGGATAGACATATTGTCCAAAAAGGCAATAGCGATTATCAATATGGAAGAGAGTAACAGTAATGTATGATTCAATAACCTCACAGTTAATTCAGTCTACCCCCGATCTTCCTGGATTAGATCGAGAGTCTCTTCCTGACTACTTATCTAAAGCATATGCTGAAATTGTTTCTAGTCGTGTCTTATTGAGAAATGGAGAGGCTAATATAGACGACTTGATTGAAACGGTTAAATTTTCTTTGCGTTTAGCAAGAACCAATGAGGCTTTAGTTTCAATATCCCCCGAACGTGAAGATAAAAAATCTGCGAGCTTTGTTGCCGCTACAGCATACCAATTAGCCTATCAAGCAACCGTATTACGCGATTCTAATATTACTTATTCATATATTGGTTTGAAATCTATCAGCCCAGATGTATCAGCAATGCTATTATTTCTCATTGCTGAGGCATTTGCGGATGCTTCAGAAATAAGCCGCATAATAAAGTTACCAGAAAATGACTTACTACAGCGTGAATTAATATGGCATTTAATAATGCTATCTCAAGGAAATGTGGAAAAAATTACTGCCCGTAGATGTCCTTCTCAAAAAAAACTTGTAATAGGAGAAGGCGGTCAATTGGCCAGTAATGCTTTATATTATAGAGTTTTACGTGGCGTTCGCGCTCTTGCTTTTATTTTACAAGGGCGTCGTATTAAAGGAATGGCTGATCCAATTGCTGTTTTTTCTGAAGTAAAAGAATTAGCATCATCAACCGTCGATATTCCCTTCCAATCTAAAACTCTCGAGAGTCAAGAACTCTTTCCCGGACCATTTCATTTAGCTAGCTTATTAATAGCTACAGGAAATGCATTGTTGGATAGTGCTGTCGTAAAAATACTACCTCCCAATGGAGTTGATAAAGGATTATGGCTAGATGCTATGAAGGCTTTGGCAAGTACTCGTCCATACCTATGGAAAAATCATAAGGATGCGATTGAACGTGGTTATTTAAATAGTGGTGTATCCGCAGCAATTGGTTTTCCTACTGGTTCAGGGAAATCAACAACAGCACAGCTTAAGCTTCATGCGACTCTACTTAGAGGGTGTAAAGCTGTATTTTTAGCTCCTACACATGCTCTAGTGGACCAGACTGCTCGAGATTTGAAAAAGGTATTTCCAAGAGCTGGAGTCAAAGGAGAGAGAGCTGATGACTTTGGTCTGCTAGATAGCGGTAATGACTTGCCAGATATAATGGTAATGACTCCAGAAGCATGTCTACTTGCAACACATTTGGATCCCGAAAGATTTGTTGATGTTGGAGTATTCATTTTCGATGAATGCCATTTAATACATCCTAAAAGCAGTGAAGATAGACGTGCTATAGATGCAATGCTATGTATTCTAGGGTTTGTTAGAGTGGCACCTGATGCCGATATTGTATTAATGTCTGCAATGATGAAGAATACGAAAGAATTAAGTCATTGGCTATCTGAGTTAACTAACCGTTTATCTATCTCGTTAGATAACTCCTGGAAACCTACTCGTCAATTAAGAGGTTGTATAGTTTATGACTCCAATCGTTTAAGCACACTTGAAAATCTACTCAGGAACGAGAGAACAAAAAAAACTAAAGGTAGCGTCCCAGCTAAGTTAAAGCGACAATTAACAGCTACACCATTAGCATTTTTTAGTGTTAAACAAACCTGGGCTTCTATGGACCGTCGTGACTACGCAAAAGTCCCTTTTTCCTCAAAATCATTAGAGCTATCAACGAATTCCCGATGGGGGCTCACTCCAAACTCTGGAGTTGTTGCATCTTCGATAGCCGCCGAAGCAGCTAAGGCAGGCATTAGAACTCTAGTATTCTCGCAATCAATTCCAAACGCAGTATCAATAGCCGAAAAAGCATCGACTAAAATTTCTCCGTGTAGTTTAGATTTAACAGGTGATGAAAAAAAAGCTTATGAGATTGCAGTAGATGAAATAGGTTCTCCTGAAAAGCTGTATATAAAGCTGAGTAATGGAAAACTTGTAAATCGCGCTGGATGTCATCATGGGCAGTTATTACCAGAAGAAAGATTTCTCGCAGAGTCATTATATAAACGTGAAGGAGCATTAGCTGTATTGGCCGCTACACCAACTTTAGGTCAGGGGATGAACTTGCCTGCGGATTTAGTAATCATTGCGGAAGATAGTCAGTTTAATATGGCTTCTGGTAGTCGTGATATCCTCAAACCAGAAGATTTATTGAACTCAGCTGGGCGAGCTGGAAGAGCTGGTGAAAGTGCTACAGGTATTGTATTAGTAATTCCAGGGAAAGTCGTAGGACTAAATGATCAAGAAAGGACAATAGGAAACCGTTGGACCACCCTCCGTGAAATCTTTGGCCAATCAGATCAGTGTATTATTTTGGATGATCCTCTAACATCGATAATGGACCGTATCCACAATCAAGTAGAAGAAGTTGGAGATCTAGAACGATATGTAGTTGCAAGGCTAGCTGAGGCAGAAAAAGACGAAGAGGGAAAATCAGAAGTAACTCATGGATTAAAAAGAAGCTTTGCGGCTTTTAGACAAAAGCAAAAGGGCAATACTGAGTGGATTGTTAGTCGAATAGCTGCCGCTCGCTCTATTCTAGATAATAATGATGTTGATTCCAGTGAGGAATCCCAGGCATTACGCGATCTAGCTTCTATGTTAGGTATGCCTGAAGATGTATTAAAAGAACTTGTTGATTCTTTGGTTTCTGATGATTTTACAAGCTTTGAAACAGTAGATCGATTTGTTAAATGGATGTTTGATTGGCTTTCTAGGCATCCTCACAGTATGTATCGTCTTTTAAAGCCAGAGAATTTCGAGTCACTATTTGATAATAGTTATAATTCGCTACAGGATGATGTTGAAAAAGCAAAATTCGCAATTCCTTTGATATCTTCTGGTCTATCTCTGTGGATGCAGGGTAAGACGCTGATTGAAATACAAAAAGTTTTTTCTTCAAAAACAAGAGATTTGAAATACACCACAAGTGCAAGAAAGTTTGTTATCAGAATGGTTCCTGACTTAGCACATTTAATGAGTGTACCTCTTCAGGTTTTGCTAAGGTATGTCAACGATGGAAGTACAAATTTGTCAGAGGCTAGTCCTGCATTAAACTATGCTAGCCTTGCCGTCAGGAGAGGGCTGAATAGCGCTGAAATGGTCGCTTATGCTGTTCAGAAAGAAGGTAAAAGCTCGTCTCGCCGTGAGTTACATAGAGGCTTTTTAAAGATTCAACCATACCTAGGTAATGCTGGTGTCGGTGAAAAATTGATAGAATTAGAATCGCGTGTTAAACATGCTATGTTGCAAAAAAATACCAGCTGGGACTAAAAGAGTTTAGTAATAATGAAAGTAGACAAGCCATATATATATAAACTGACTGAAACTCAGATTGATGAGCTTCGTCGTGATATGGCCGAGTCTTCAGCTTGGGCCAAAGCTGAACTAAAACGCCGACTAGACGCAAAAAATAAAAAAAATTCTGCGCATGGTATAGATGATGGTATCGACAAAGATCGACTTTCTAACTAGTTGTTATATAGAATTATTTTCTTCTCATTGATATTCGAGTGGGAATAATCTCTTAGAGAATTAGCCAACGTTGATTGAAATCTTAAAAGCCTCGAACTCTGTTCGGGGCTTTTTTCTTTCTTATTCAGGTATTAAAGAGTCATATCGAACGGTTAGGAGCCAAACTAGTCGAAAATTAGACATCGCCTCAAGAAACAATGAGACGCTTTGTTGTGTTGGACTATACATAAAAATATCACTCGCAATTTTTATAAATTCATACCACACCAGCTAGGCCATTTCACATGTGACGCATACTCTTTGATGGACTTATTAAGGACAGATAAGAGAATCCACCATGTTAAAAATTAAATATTTGGCGGCAATACTTGGATGTACATTAGCAGCCCAAAGCCATGCGTCTTTGAACATCCAACCTGATCCGCAAAACCCGAATGGTTACCTTGTTGAGAAGTCGGCATTACAAGCTGCTGAACAGGTGAAAACCTCCGACCCTATGTATGCTATCTGGTCACAGGCCCTACAAACTCGTTCTAACACCATCGTTGAAGCGATTGAACCCGGTTCGCCTTCTAACCCTGAAAACGTAAAGCGTGTTGAGCGTGTATTTCCTCAATCTGAATGGAACTTTCTCACTCAGATGGCAGCGCCAGAATACACTTATACTCGTTTCTTGCGCGCGATTGGTAAATTCCCAGCCTTCTGTGGAGAGTACACTGATGGGCGAGATTCTGATGCTATCTGTAAGAAATCCATCATCACCGCTTTTGCTCACTTCTCTCAAGAGACGGGCGGTCACATCGCAATCGACAACACTTCTGATAACCCATTAGCTCTAGAAGAGTGGCAGCAAGCGTTGGTACATGTTCGTGAAATGGGGTGGTCTGAAGGGCAAGAAGGCTACACCACAGGTTGTGGCCAGAACGATTGGCAAAATGAACGTTGGCCTTGTGCCACAGGGCAGGGCTATTTCGGACGTGGTGCTAAACAGCTTTCTTACCATTTTAACTACGGTGCGTTCTCGGAAGTGATGTTCGATGGTGATGCGACGGTTCTATTGAATAATCCGGCCTTAGTGGCTGACTCTTGGTTAAACCTAGCTTCTGCTATTTGGTTCTTCCTTACTCCTCAAGCACCTAAACCTGCAATGTTGCACGTGATCGACCGTACATGGACGCCATCTCAGCGCGAATTGGATGCCGGTATTGGTTATGGCTTTGGTACTACTATCAACGTGATCAATGGTGGAATTGAGTGTGGTGAGCAGAATAAAGACAAAGGTCAACCCGTTAACCGAATTCGTTACTGGGAAGGCCTAGCGGCTCACTATGAAATTCCTGTAGAAGCGGACGAGCAGAACACGTGTTGGCAGCAAACCCCTTACGGAAGCTTAAACCTCAACGGTGCCACTGACGTGCTATACACTAACTGGGATGGTAACTGGAAATACTACGCAGATCGCCCCGAAGGTTACTCATTTGAATGTGAGCTTGTTGGTTTCCAAACGGCATATTCAGCGTTGGTTGCTGGAGATTACGAGAAGTGTGTGACCAACTTCTACGGTTCTCACGCGAGCTGGCCTGAAGTGAAAGTGGTCGATAAGCTTGATCCGGTAGACCCTGGTACTGATCCGGGTGGTAATGGTTGGAGTGCGACCAAGGTTTACAATGCGGGTGACCAAGTCACTCACAACGGCGCAACCTACGAAGCGAAATGGTGGACACAAGGGGATGACCCTGCCAATGGCGGCCCTTGGAAATTAGTTGCCGGTGAGCCTACACCTGTCGATCCTGATCCGGTAGACCCAAGCCCTGTTGAACCGCCAGTGACTGAGCCACCAATTATCGTCGATCCATCGGTGTTTATCACATGGGAAGCGGGCGTGAGCCAAGTGAGTAATGGCGACAAGGTGACACATAACGGTAAGTGCTTCGTGGCGAAAAACGGCCCTGGCGTATGGGAAAGCCCTATTCAATCGAACTGGTTCTGGGATGAAATAAATTGCGATTAATAGGCGACGACTTTAATAAGTTGATATATTAAATCTATTGACCTGATTACCCAATATTATTCAAAAGCCGAAAGTTTCTACTTTCGGTTTTTTGTTTCTGATTATGCCGATCAGACACAAGCTCTAAGTTAAAACTCGAGCTAACGCAACAGAACTATATCAAGCTATTGAAAGGACATTGCCGTTATCAGGTGTGTTTTTGTTGTGTTGACAATGGTTAAAGTACAGTAAATGAAGTAAAAGGATCATAGTAGGCCAAAAACTATTTCTGCGGATATAAAAATGGGCCTCAGCTTAACGCTAAGACCCAAACCTGAAGGCGGTATTAGAGGTGAGTAATTCACGTTGCCTCTCTCTCGGTCTGAATGCAATTTGCTGACCGACGTTCTTATGCGTAATTGGGTCGTAGTGAATACGAGTATTTTTGGACTGAGGTAATTGTTAGTAAAACTTTTACTAAATGAAGTTAGTGAAAACGTTTTGCTTTAACTCCATCACGTTTTTTATGGTCTTTTTACAGTGCTGTGTGATGGGCACAAAAAAGGCCACCTTCAACAAAGGTAGCCTTAGTTTATCTATTTGATATTTTAACTATTTTGTCGTGTCGCGCAGCTTTAATTTGCTTGGTACATAGACGCGTAATGGGATGGTTCGGCCGTCGCGTACTTTTTCAACCAGAAGGTTAACACCTTGAATTCCCATCAGTTCAGAGTGAATACGAACGGTTGATAAACTTGGGAAGGTAAATTTAGCGGTTGGGATGTCATTGACACTGATCAGCGCAATGTCTTCAGGAATGCGCAATCCGTGCTCATGAATCGCTCGTAAAACGCCAATAGCGATGGAATCTGATGCAATAAACATGGCTTTCGGGTAATTGCCGCTCTCTAGCATTTTCTTCGCTAGGTCGTAGCCCGACGAGCTAGAGAAGTCACCGCGATAGATATCTTGTTCACTAACGACGTTCTTAAGGCCACCGTATTCTGCAAAAGCCACTTCGCGAATATCAGAGGTGTTAATGTCGTCTTGTCCACCAATGAAACCAATGCGTTGATAACCTTGGTTAATGAAGAAGTTGGTGATCTCTTTGCTGATACGAGCAAGGTCGATATCGACAGAATCATAAGGTTCTGAGTGATCCGTAAAGTCGACGTAGCAAATATTATCGGTGAGATTTTTTGCTTGCTCGATAACTTCTTGTGTCATTCTACCGACTAATAAAATACCGGTAATATTGCTAGAGTTAACTTGTATTTTGCTTTCATAACAATTGGTTAGTCCAAGTTCCATTTTTTCGCATTGAGTTTCAATACCATGGCGAATGGATAGGTAGTAAGGGTCGTTAACTTCCGCTTCTTGCTTGTAGTTGTACAGAGCAAGGAAGTGGTGGTTCTGCTTTTTACCGCTAACAGATTTACGTGAGCTGTTGGTTTTGTATTCCAATTTCTCGGCAATTTCAAAGATCCGCCTCTTGGTCTCTTCCTTGACGCTTAATGTTGGATCTTCATTGAGAACCCGGGAAACGGTAGCTAATGAAACATTTGCTTCAGTCGCGATATCTTTTAACGTTGCCATACTCACTTCCTGTTCTTGGAACATTGCGCTGCTTTGAAATTCGTCTTTAGTAAAAAAGCAATGCACCTCTTAATTCTACAGACCTATTGTAATCAAACTGAAAGCCAATGCATTAACTTTTAGTAAAATAAATGCTCAACACATCTGTGATGTCTCAAATCTAACTATCTATAATTATCTTATTAAAATTCAATGGATTAGAGGTTAACAGCTATACATTCTCTCTATGTCACTATCAGTTCCAATGATGAAAGTTAGTGTAAACGTTTACACTTCGTGGTTTTGATCACAGAATTATAGTCAAAATGGCTGCTACTATTTCTGACATACGGTGCTACTGAGCTGAATGTCAGTTAAAGTTAGCCCACGAATGACGACAAAGAGAGGTTGATTGTGAAAGTACTGGTTACGGGCGGCATGGGTTACATCGGAAGTCATACATGCATTCAAATGATGCAAGCGGGCATAGAGCCAATCATTGTAGACAACCTTTGCAACAGCAAAGAGCTCGTACTGGAGCGAATCAATGCGCTAACCGGTCAAACACCAACATTTTACCTTGGAGATATTCGTGATGAATCTTTCCTAGATAGCGTGTTTGCCAAGCATGACATTCAAGCGGTGATTCATTTTGCTGGCCTAAAAGCGGTAGGAGAATCAGTTGCTAAGCCTTTGGAGTACTACGATAACAACGTCAATGGTTCTCTGGTCCTAGCGCGTAGCATGAAGAAAGCGGGCGTGAAAAGCATCGTATTTAGTTCTTCGGCTACCGTTTACGGTGACCCTGAAGTTGTACCTATTACTGAAACTTCACCAACTGGCGCGACAACTAACCCTTATGGACGCAGCAAATATATGGCGGAAGAGTGCTTAAGCGATCTGTTCAACGCGGAAAACGACTGGAGCGTCACTTTACTGCGCTACTTTAACCCTGTTGGTGCACATCCGTCAGGCATCATGGGTGAAGATCCACAAGGCATTCCAAACAACCTAATGCCGTTCATCGCACAGGTTGCCGTTGGTCGTAGAGAGAAGCTTTCTATCTTTGGAAACGATTACCCGACACCGGATGGAACTGGCGTTCGTGACTACATCCACGTGATGGATTTAGCTGATGGCCATGTCGCGGCATTAAAAGCGGTGGGCGAGAAAGCGGGCTTACATATTTACAACCTAGGTACAGGAAAAGGCTCAAGCGTACTCGAGATGGTTGAAGCCTTCGCACAAGCATCGGGCAAACCGGTTTCTTATGAACTTTGTCCACGCCGCGCTGGTGACATTGCCGAATGCTGGGCAAGCACAGACAAAGCAGAGCGTGAGTTAGGTTGGAAAGCAACTCGCAGCGTGATGGAAATGACGGCGGATACGTGGAACTGGCAATCGAATAACCCGAACGGCTACTAGTCTGTGTAATTGAAGTCGCAGCGTTGTTGGCTGCAACTCCAATTTTATTGGTGAATGCAGATGAAGAGATATTTGGAATCTCCTTGTAGAAGAATTATTCATCTTGGTGAATTGACCAAGACACAAAATTTGAGAGCAATCTAAACATGTCAAAAGTTGAATTTAACCCAGTAGACCACCCGCATCGTCGTTATAACCCACTAACGGGTCAGTGGATCTTAGTATCACCGCACCGTGCTAAACGCCCGTGGAGTGGTCAAGACGAGAAGCCATCGACCGATCAACTTCCTGAGTACGAGAAAGAGTGTTTGTTGTGCCCGACCAATACACGCATCTCGGGTGACGAAAATCCAGATTACGACGGCACTTACGTATTCAATAACGATTTCGCGGCGTTGATGCCTGATTCGCCTGACGCTCCAGAGTCTGAAAACCCTCTATTCAAGACTCAAGGTGTTCGTGGGTTGAGCCGTGTTATCTGTTTCTCTCCGGACCACAGCAAAACGTTGCCAGAGTTACCAGTAAACAAGATTCGCGGTGTTATCGACACATGGAACGAACAGATTGAAGAGCTAGGTAAAGACTACCTATGGGTTCAAGTGTTTGAAAACAAAGGAGAGACTATGGGCTGTTCTCAGCCTCACCCACACGGTCAGATCTGGGCAAACAGCTTTTTGCCCAACGAAATTGAACGCAAAGAGAAACTGTTAAAAGAGTACTTCGAACAACAAGGTTCGAATCTTTTAGTGGATTACGTTGAAGCTGAAATGAAAGACGGCTCTCGTACTGTGGTTGAAACTGAACATTGGATTGCTGTGGTGCCTTATTGGGCTGCGTGGCCATTCGAAACCATGTTGCTACCAAAAACGCATATTCACCGCATGAGTGAATTGACGGACGAACAGCGTGATGACTTAGCGCTTGCGATCAAGAAGCTGACCAGTCGTTACGACAACTTGTTCCAGTGTTCATTCCCATACTCGATGGGTTGGCACTATGCGCCGTTCTTCGAAGAAGGCACCGACATCGACCATTGGCAACTGCACGCGTTGTTCTACCCGCCACTACTACGCAGCGCATCAGTTCGTAAGTTCATGGTGGGCTACGAAATGCTGGCTGAGTCTCAGCGTGATTTAACCGCAGAACAAGCCGCGCAACGTCTTCGTGATTTGAGTGACGTTCACTACAAAGAGCAGGAATAGCCTACTTCGTAGATAACGAGTGAGCTCCTTGATATCTCGTCCCTCGATTCTGGAATGACGACAAGTGGGAAGCTGATGTTGTCATTCCCTACCGTGAGAGACGAGCGAGATAGGGGATCTAAAAGAATTAAAGTGGTGCCGTAAAGGGGCCATAACCAATTGAACAAAGAGTTTGCTTATGTCTGACCTAATCCAAAACGTGAAAGCATCTTTTGAGCAAGTCCTTGGTTACCAAGCGACTCATATTATTCAAGCCCCAGGTCGTGTGAACCTGATCGGTGAGCACACCGACTACAACGATGGTTTTGTTCTACCGTGTGCCATTAACTACCAAACGGTAGTCGCAGCGGCTAAGCGTGATGACAACATTATACGCGTAGTATCAGTGGACTACGGTAATGCAGTGGATGAGTTCGATTTAACTCAAGAGGTCACATTCCAACAAGACAAAATGTGGGCGAACTACATTCGTGGAGTGGTGAAGTGCTTGATTGGGCGTGGCCACCAGTTTAAAGGCGCGGATATTTCTGTTTCTGGCAACGTACCTCAAGGTGCAGGTTTAAGTTCTTCTGCGGCATTGGAAGTGGTCATCGGTCAAACATTCAAGGTGCTTTATAACCTAGAGATCAGCCAAGCCGAAGTGGCTCTTAATGGTCAGCAAGCCGAAAACGAATTTGTGGGCTGTAACTGCGGCATCATGGACCAAATGATCTCTGCAGAAGGTCGTGCAAACCATGCGATGCTTTTGGATTGTCGTAGCCTAGAGACTCAAGCGGTTTCAATGCCAGAAGATATGGCTGTGGTTATCATCAACTCAAACAAGAAACGCGGCTTAGTTGACAGCGAATACAACACGCGTCGTGAGCAGTGTGAAGAAGCAGCGCGTATCTTTGGTGCTCCTGCGCTTCGTGATGTGACCATTGAACAATTCAAAGCGAAAGAGTCTGAGTTAGATGAAGTGGTCGCGAAACGTGCTCGTCACGTGATTACTGAAAATGACCGTACTGTTGAAGCGGCTCAAGCTCTGCGCACTCATGATATGAAACGCATGGGTGAGTTGATGGCTGAATCGCATGCATCAATGCGTGATGATTTTGAAATCACGGTTAAAGAGATTGATACGCTGGTTGATATGGTCAAAGAAGTGATCGGCGAACAAGGTGGCGTGCGTATGACTGGCGGTGGTTTCGGTGGTTGTATTGTGGCATTGGTTCCACCTGCATTGGTTGATGAAATCAAAACAACCGTTGAACAGAAATATCAAGCGGCGACGGGTCTAAAAGAATCTATTTATGTGTGCCAAGCGAAAGACGGAGCAGGCTTAGTTGAAGTAATCTAACGGCTTCGAGACTTAATATAGAGCTTACCAAGTAAAAAGATCATGGTAGGCCAAGTCCTAAAGCCTTTACCTCAACGTAGAGGCTTTTTACTGGCAGTAGAAGGAATTTAGAATGACACAAGCGCAGAACCTGCACCAATCCATGACAGAAACTGCAGCCTATGATGGCCAACCTGCTCAGCTTGTCACGCTGTCGAATGCACACGGCATGGAAGTGATATTCATGGATATTGGCGCAACATGGTTGAGCTGTATCCTGCCAGTAAAGGGAAATAAGAGAGAAGTTTTGTTGGGTGTTAACTCAATGTATAACTTCGATAAACAAGCCAGCTATATGGGCACAACCGTTGGTCGTTATGCTAACCGCATTGCCAATGGTCGTTTCAAAATTGATGGTCAGAACTACAAGCTGGAAACCAACCAAGCGGGCAATACCTTACACGGTGGTCCGAGCGGGTTTGATAAACGCCGTTGGAATATTGCCGAGCAAACCGAAACGTCAGTGGTGTTTACTCTAGAATCTGCTGATGGCGACCAAGGATTCCCGGGGAATTTGAATGTGTCGGTGAGTTATGACATCACCGAAGACAATCGAGTGTCCATTCATTACTCTGCAACCACAGACAAGCCAACCGTGGTTAACCTAACGAATCATGCGTACTTCAATCTACTTGGCGCAGAAGCCGGACACGATTGTTTGTCACACATTGTCAGCATTAACGCCAATCAATTCTTACCGACCAACTCGGTAGGAATTCCATTAGGTAACCTTAAATCGGTGAAATCGACCAGCTTCGACTTCAATCAGCCTATGATGATCTCAGAGCGTCTGTTGGGTGATGAACAGCAGAAAGCAGCAAAGGGTTACGACCACTCTTTCTTATTGGCTGACGGCTGCAAACGCACTCAATGCGCCGCGACCGTAACGTCACCGGATGCGCTCGTCACACTAAAAGTATTTTCAACCAAACCTGCGATGCAGCTATACACTGGGAACTGGCTTGGTGGCACACCAAACCGAAGTGGTGGCAGCTATGAAGACTACGCTGGTTTGGCTCTAGAAACCCAGTTCTTACCTGACTCTCCTAACCACCCAGAGTGGAAGCAGGACAGTTGTATTCTTAAGCCTGAACAAGAATATAACTACAGTACCTGCTACCAGTTTGAATTTTCGGGGGATTCTTCAAACTAGTACGCTCTAGCTCAAAGCGGTGATGCCAATGTCTTTTGCTTGTGAATAGGACGATGTGAGTTATTGCGTTGTTCTTGGGGGATGAGCAAAAGTGGCACCTAGTAATCTATTACCTCATTGGGAGTGATTGTTGGGCAAGAGAGTAAGGTAGGAAAGCCCTAACAGAAGCGATTCTGTTAGGGCTTTTTTTTGTTTAGGGCTTAGTGAGTAGACTAGAGCTTAGACTTTCTCTACCGAATTGCGGCGTACCAGAGTTGGAGAGAACATCATTGGTTCAGTAGAGGTGTTTTCACCCTTGGCTAGGTGCAGCGCGAGTCGTGTTGCTTTCTCTGCCATCATCTGAATCGGGTAGCGAATGGTGGTGAGCTTTGGATGAACATAGCGGGCAATCAAGCCATCATCAAATCCGATGATCGACATCTTCTCTGGCGTTTGGATTCCGTTCTCATCTAGTACCGACAAAGCACCTGCCGCCATGTAATCGTTGTAAGCCACAATGCCAGTGATTGGCAGTGACTTAGTCAGCAGATTAGTCATCGCATATTCACCACCATCACTGGTTGGTAGAGCCTGTTCAACATAGCTTTCAGATAACTCAATACCATACTCTTTCAGCGCGGCTTGGTAGCCTTCAACACGTTCGTTGGCATCTTCAATGCTTGAAGAGGAAGCGATACACGCAATGTTTTTATGACCATGTCGGATTAAGTATTCAGTCGCGAGGAATGCACCTTTCTTGTTATCTAGGAAGATACAGCGATTGGCAATTTCTTCGATGTAACGGTTGATCAGTACTAAGCCTTTCACTTCTTTAGAGTAAGCAATCAGTTCCTCGTCAGTTAGGCCTTTCGAGTGAATGATTAGTGCATCACAGCGACTGCTGATCAGTAACTCAATCGCTTGTTGTTCTTCTTCACGATTGTGAGAACCATTGCCCACCAAGATATGTTTGCCGTTCTCTCTAGCAACGTTGTCTACCGATTTAACTAGCGTGCCGAAGAAAGGATCGGAAATATCACCAACTAACACACCGACGGTATTGGTGCTTTGGCTTACCAGCGCACGGGCATTGGCATTCGGGCGATAGCCGAGCTTAGCCATCGCTTTTGTCACCGACTCAATAGAGCTCGCACTGGCCTTCGGAGATTTGTTGATCACCCGAGATACGGTTGCGACTGATACACCGGATTCTTTTGCGACATCTTTAATTGTTGCCATTTTTAACCTCTATACATTGCTGCATCTATTTAACACCGACAATAAGTGCAAGGCAACGAAACTCTCATTTTACTTGCAGTAATGAGATCTTTACTGCTTGTAATTATTAGACTTAATGCAGTGTAAATGTTTACACTTTACTTAGTTTTAGTAAAATTATTTGATAGGTAAAAAACCAATTAATATAGGAAGTGAGAAATGGATACTGTCTCTTATGGCGACTTTGCTAAGTTAGAAATGCGTTTGGGTAAGATCATCGAGGTTGTGCGTCATGAAAACGCAGACAAGCTTTACATCGTGCAAGTGGATGTGGGTGAGAAGACGCTACAAACAGTGACCAGCCTAGTCCCTTATTACACAGAAGAAGAGTTGATGGGCAAGCTGGTTGTTGTGCTGTGTAATTTAGCGAAGGCTAAGATGAGAGGGCACACTTCTGAGTGCATGTTGCTATGTGCAGAAACGGAAGATGAATCTGAAAGCGTATTGCTGACGCCAGAACGTGCAATGCCAGCGGGTATTCGAGTGGTTTAAGCGGTTTATTTTAGTCGGTGAGCCTACTTGTTATAAGTTCATCGACTTCCCTGTTCTCAAAGATCCAAAATAACCAAAGCCCTCAAAGGCTAACTGCGAACACTCAGTATTAAACCATCAATCACACTGTGGTGGTGCTCAGAAACGCCAGCAAGGTTGCCGTATTTTGGCTGGTGGCGATCATTTTCTAATGGGTGGTGCCAACCTTGTGTGTGTTCCACAAAGTGCGCCGCAAAGCTTTCAGACACCTCTAAACATCCTGCCATAACGGTATCGACATAGGTTTGAACGATAGGGCTGTCTTCACAAGGCGCTGTAATATCGTCTTTGATGTAAACCCAGATCGATTGATCCGTTTTGAAATCAGTTTGGCTCTCTATCTGATCGGCTTTTAACTCGATTCGATGATAGCCACGTTCACGGCGATCAAACTCAGCCAAGGCTACATCATCGACTTCAAGCAAAACACCATTCACTTGCCCTTCACCAAGATTGACGATCAAAGGTGACAATACATAGCTGTCATCGATCTTGCTCCAATGGCGAATTAAGCCATGAACAATCGCAGGGATCGCTTGCCCTGTCTGGCCGGTAAGCTGGCGTGAAGATGAGTTGATTAAGCTGCCATAACCAAAAATATACATCGCTTTCTCTGTCTGAGTTTTTCCATTTAAGTCTAACCTTACTATATGTGTCGCAATCGCAAAAGTCAGTAAGTTTTTATTTATACATCTATATGTCTTTATGACTCTTTTTGTTGTGTGTTTTTGACTTATTTATTGGTCTATGAATCTTGTGAGTAGCTGTTTTTACGGGCTTTATCGAATTGGCGCGTTTAATGCAGTGTGATCAGCAGATTGCATCGAATTTGATGCAAACCAAATTTGGTTTAGGTAATACCTTAGCCGCTATCTGAGCATTAGGAGCGAGTTTGTTAAATATCACAGATAAAAGTGTAGAAGACGCGATTCCAGCCTACCTGCGTTTAGGCTTCCGACCTTTCTTCTTTTTAGGCAGCCTATATGCTGTGATTGCGATTGTGGCTTGGGTTGTCATGTTCCAAAATGGTCAGCCTGAAGTGTTAAAAGTACCCGCGCTTTGGTGGCACGTACATGAAATGCTGTTTGGTTTTTCTATGGCGATTGTGGTTGGTTTTGTTCTGACTGCGGTGCAAACGTGGACGGGGGTCAATGGTACCAAGTATTATCGATTAGGCGTGCTAGTCGGCTTGTGGTTGGCACCTCGCATTCTTTTTTGGACACCGGCTCCGCTGTGGCTGATCTCTTCGATTGAAGCGCTGTTCTTAATCTTCGCCGCTTACGAAATTGGTTTTCGAGTCGTGAAGTCGAAAGGCTGGAAGAACCTGTTCTTTGTACCGCTGTTTATATTGGCTATCGTGGCGAACTTTGCTAGTTACGCGACCATTAAGGGAATGCCTCCATTTCCATCGTCTGCAGTTTGGCAGGCCATGTTGTGGTGGTTTACTTTGCTGTTATCAGTGATGGGTGGGCGAGTAATCCCATTCTTCACAGCGCGTCGTTTTGATTTTGAAAAAGCGCAGCCCTTGGTTTGGTTGGAATGGCTTGCAAACTTGCCTTTGATAGGACTGTTTGTTCTGAGTTTCTTCCCATTGACCTTTGCTCAAGTCGGCAATGAGTTGATGGTATTTGCAGGGGTAACTCAGTTGGTGCGCTTTATCCGCTGGAAGCCTTGGACTACGTTATCTGAGCCCTTGGTGTGGTCGCTGCATGCGGCTTACTTATGTATCCCTCTCAGCTTGCTGTTACGTGGTTTATTAGACAACCCATTTGCCAGTCATAACATGCTGCACTTGTTTGCGATTGGTGGCTTGAGCGGTTTGATTCTTGCGATGATTACGCGCGTGACAATGGGACACACTGGTCGTGCTATCTATAAAGGGCCAAGCATGGCGTTAGCGTTCTCGGCTATTTTTTTAGCAGCGCTCGTACGTAGCTTAGGTGTGACTTTCTTCCCGGCTTATCTGTTTGAGATGGTTAACCTCAGTGCAGCCTTATGGACGTTGGCGTTCGGTCTGTTTATTTGGAAATTTGGCATGATGTTACTAACACCGCGAGTGGATGGTCATCCGGGCTAAGTTAATTTCAGTCTATACAGCATTGGAGTGTGATCCGCTGCAAATATTTGCAGCAATATTCATTGATTTGTGCTCTAATATCGCGCTTACCAAGGGATGGTGTTAAAAGATGCTCACTTAGATGGAGTTATCAAAGTTGACCGATCCCTTAATGATCTCCCTTAGGAAAAAATAGAACATGTCTAAGAACAAAAAATTTGATATCCGCCTTACAGAAAAACGCAACGGTTGGTGTGCAGAGATTACTCGTCAAGTAACGTCTCGCAGCACTACAGTATCTAAGCGTGAGTCTGGTTTCGAAACTGAAGCTCTAGCACAAGAGTGGGCAGAGAAAGAGCTAGCCTCTTTCATCGCAAACCAAGCTGAACGTAACGAGCGTAAATCAGAGCAGCGTAAAGAGCGTGACGAACTACGTCACACTAAAGAGCTTAAAGCTGAGCAAGCACGTGAAGCGCGCGCTAAAGCTCGTGCAGAAGAGCAAGAAGACGCTGAGTAATTCAGTGCATGACTAATTTATAGATCCCTTAATTTTAAGATAAGGGATTTGTGAAAAAAAAGCCCCGATACAACTTTTTTCTTTCTAGTTAAAAGTGTATTGGGGCTTTTTAGTTTGTGGAGTTCTGTTTTATTGTGTTTAAGAGCACTGTTTTGGCTTCTCGCTTTTAACGTCGAGCTCTTAAACTTTTAAGCATTGTCTGATCAGTTATTCAGTGCAGTTAGCCAATCATCTTCTGCCACTTCTTCAATGTAGCTTTCTACTGATTGTCCGACTTCTTCATCGTCTTGCTTGAAGTAAGCGATGTGGAACACAGCATCACCTTCGTTGACCAAAGGCAGAGTTTGCTGACCAATCACGATACCGCCTTTGGTTGTGATCACTTGGCCTTCTTGGTGACCCAATGGAGAGCTGATGTAAGCCAGAGTTTGCCCGGCTTCAACTTGTTCACCAAGCCCTACCATATTACGCAAGATGCCGTCTGATTCCGCGCGGATCCAACTGGTCGATTTACTCAATACTGGCTCTGGCAACTTCTTACGGTTCGGGCGCAACATACCGATTTCTTTCATAACTTGGTGAGCGCCAAGGTAACCGGCACGGATCGCTAAAGGATCAAAACGCAGCGCTTCACCACCTTCGTAAGTTAATACAGGAATACCAAGTTTTTCCGCTTCGCTACGCAGTGAACCGTCACGCAGTGGAGAATCAATGATCACTGGTGTTGCAAACGCTTTTGCGATGCGCAGTGTTTCTGGGTTCGACAGGTTTGCACGAATCTGTGGCAGATTCGTACGGTGAATCGCCCCCGTGTGTAAATCTAAGATGAAATCACAGTGCTTCGCAACATTCTCGAAGAAGGTGTAAGCGATACGTGATGTTAACGATCCTTTCTCACTACCAGGGAAGCAACGGTTTAGGTCACGGCGGTCTGGTAGGTAACGAGACTTATGGATGAAGCCGAACACGTTAACGATAGGCACAACAATTAAGGTACCTTTCAACTTCTTCGGATCGATAGCATTGGTTAACTGGCGGGCAATCTCAACACCATTTAACTCATCGCCGTGGATCGCCGCGTTTACCATCAGTGTTTGGCCTGCTTGGCGACCGTGAATGATTTCAATCGGGATTGAAAGTGGAGAGTGTGTATAAAGCTGAGCTGCTTGCAGTTCAATCTCCATTCGCTGTCCTGGCTGAACAGTATAACCAAGTAATTCGAATGGTTGGTTAGGTTTTAGTCTTGCCATTTAGGTTGTTCTCAACATGGTGATAATTCGTTAACACGGAATGTAGCAATCGTTGATTTTTAGTACGAATCAATCGCTTTACGGTGACGACAAAAGTTTTTTATGAAGGGGCTTCTGAATTGGTTTCAGTTTTTTATTTGGCTAATTGAAGGGTGTTTCAAATTGTGAATTTTCTGACAATACATTGATTTAGCGCTGATATTTGTTATTCAGTTCGTTGGTATTATCCACCGCCATTTTTTGGCGGCCAAATTCAAATATTGAGATCAAAATGAAAAAAACAATTTCAAAAGTCGTTGCACTGGCGGTGGTTTCTGTCGCTTTATCTGGCTGTGTTGGTAGTAACGCAGTAACGGGTTACCTCATGAAGTTCAACGTTAAGGCTGTTGATAACCGTTACGCACGTGGTGGTTTGAACATGCTACTTGCACCTGCTTACGGCCTGACGGTTGCTGCTGATTACCTGGTATTCAATTCACTAGAGTTCTGGACTGGTAGCAACCCACTAACGGGTTCTCCACACATCTTTGATACAAAGACTGACACTTACCTAGACATTAATAACCAACTTGACCCGTCTCTAACGGAAGCGCCAATAGGTCCTATCACGAGTGCAGATGTGATCGAGCAGGGTCAAATGCAGCAGATTGATGAAAACACGATCCAAATGGACATTACTTACCAATCTGGTGAGCGCGCGACGTTAATCGGTGTTCGTGATGGCGAGATGGTGACGTACTTCATCGATGGCGAAGTTGTGGCACAAACTTCAATGGATGAGCTAGAAAGCTACGCGGCTTCACGCGCTTAGTTATACCAATCGTAGTAAATAACTGGTCACCCTAGCTTGTTAAAAATCTCGATAACTGCGTTGTGATTTTTGATTGTAGAATAACTACTTATCAGAAAATTACGCCTTGTTCTCAAGCCTTTTTCCTGCGCTATTTCTGAACACTTACTTACTGTGATTGGTATTACTTCTTTAGTTACAAATAGTCGATTAACAAATATTAGATACAAAAACAGGTACTCATTGAGTACCTGTTTTATTTTGCCTCGGATAAACGGTGTTTACTGAAAAGTACTATTTATTGAAAAGCACGATTTATTGAGCAAACATAGCCTATCGAATTAAGCTTTTTCTGGGATTGCTTCAAGCAGTGCAACCATTTGGTTCCAGAATAGTTCAACGGTATCAATCTTCACTTTCTCGTCTGGAGAGTGAGGGAATTTGATCGTTGGGCCGAAAGAAACCATATCCATGTTTGGGTAAGGTTCTTTGAATAGACCACACTCAAGACCAGCATGGATAACCATGATATTTGGCTTGTGACCGTATATGCCTTCGTACATGTCGCGGAATATGTGCATGATTTCAGAATCTGCGTCTGGCTTCCAACCTGGATAAGCACCAGAGAACGCGATGTTAGCACCTGCTAGTTCAGCAATAGAGTGAAGCATGCTTTCTACTTGGCTGCGACCTGAGTCGATAAGGGAACGGATCAGGCAAAGTACTGTGATTGAATTCTCTTCTGTCGTGATCACACCTACGTTTAGAGATGTTTCCACAACACCTTCAATCTCGTCACTCATACGAATCACGCCGTTTGGTGCTGCGTTAAGTGCAGCGATAAAGCGCGTCTGTTCTGCTTGTGCAAGAGTACCCATTTCAACGGCGACTTCATCGTTGAATGTTACGATGCTGTCTTCGATGTTACCTAGTTCAGTTGATAGAAGCTCGGTGTAGTAGTTGTATAGCGAAGCCAGTTCCTCTTGGTTTGCAGCAGGAACTGCAACCGTTACGAAACCTTCACGAGGAATTGCGTTACGAAGGCTACCACCTTTGAACTCTACGATGCGAAGGTCTAGCTTTTTTGCGTGACTCGCTAAGAAACGGGCAAGTAGTTTGTTTGCGTTTGCACGACCAGTATGAATATCACAACCCGAGTGACCGCCTTTAAGGCCTTTAAGTGTTAGTTTGCGCGTTACGAAATCTGCAGGAATAGCATCTCGAGTGATGTCGAAAGTCATTGTACCGTCGATACCGCCAGCACAACCCATATATACTTCACCTTCTTGCTCTGAATCGGTATTAAGAAGGATATCGCCTTCTAACCAACCAGCTTCAAGACCGAAAGCACCTGTCATTCCTGCTTCTTCATCTACAGTGAGTAGAACTTCTATAGGGCCGTGCTTGATTTCGTTTGACGCAAGAACCGCTAGGCAAGAAGCCATGCCCATGCCGTTATCAGCGCCAAGTGTTGTGCCTTTTGCTGTAACCCACTCACCATCAATGTATGGCTGGATAGGATCTTTAGCGAAGTCGTGAACCGTGTCTTCGTTCTTTTGTGGAACCATATCGATGTGCGCTTGCAGCACCACACCTTTTTTGTTTTCCATGCCTAGCGTTGCAGGTTTAGTAATGAAGACGTTACCCGTTGGGTCGCGACGCACACTTAAACCTTGCTCTGTTGCCCAAGCAATAATGTATTGAGCTAGCTCTTCCTCATGCTTAGAAGGATGTGGGATTGAGCAAATCTTATCGAAGAACTGCCAAATAGGGGCAGGGGATAATTTACTGATCTCAGAATGGAATTCAGACACGGATGACTCCTTTTTTATTTGGTAACCATATATTTAGGATTTTCATGGGTAAAAACCTAGAACAAAAATCTAAAATATGGGTCTGTTTTGATGGTAACAGCATACCACTTGAGTGTTTTGACGAGTAGCGCTTCTAAACCTCAAACACCTCAAATTTTGAAAGCGATTTTGTCCATCCGATCATAACTAAGCGCTTTGATGCTTATAAATAACCCAAGCAAACGTTTGTTTAAGTCTATTTTGTAATTTAATTACACTTATGGGTTTGAGGGGTGATCTTATTTAGTCAAAAGTGTGATGTGGCGCAATAAAAAGTTGTAATATTTTTTCTTTAGGGTATATTAATAACCAACTTCTAAGGTGAAGAGTAAATGCTCAAAGGATGAGTCCGTTTTATCGCCTCCAAGGAACCGAGAAATCAAATTCGTTTTTTATTGATTTATTAAGGTGATAGTTATGAAAGGTTTACCATCTGCAATGTTCTGGCTTAACAGCTCTGTTTACACTAGCAACTTTGCATACCCTACAAGCTTTGGTTACTAATACCGTAAGCATGTAACTCGAACAGTTTTGTTTACCCCTATATATTGGAATTCTTTTACAACCCTTTTGGTTGACAGATTCTACCGCCACTCAGTTTTGAGTGGCGTTTTTTTTGCCTGCTACTTTTCCAAACCGCTTTAGCTTGTCACTTTCCCTGCTGTTTTGCATGGTTGTTTTTTAAACGCCGAAATATCAATTTGCGCCTGATTACTGATCTTGTTGAAAAATACACAACTCTTGTGGGTTTGAATTCAGAGTTTAATGGCTAGACTCTCTATTAAAATAATTGATGGTCGAAAAAGTAACCAAGAAATTCCATCATGAATAATAGTATTAATTAACTGTTTATTATGGCTATTTTCTCTAGCTATCTTCCTTTTTAATCGCTTTGTTTCATAAAGTATTCTGATAAATATCGATTAGAGCCTTAATTCTATCTGGAATTTGTTATTTGATAACTTTATAATCCACGGCCAATCGATTACGCAACCGTTTACTCTTATAGGATTCGATAATGTTCGAAAAGCTATTCAAACTCAGTGAAAATGGCACCAATGTGCGCACTGAAATCATCGCAGGTCTAACAACCTTCCTAACAATGGCTTACATTATTTTTGTAAACCCAATGATTCTAGCTGACGCAGGGATGGACCATGGCGCTGTATTTGTAGCAACCTGTTTAGCGGCTGCTATTGGCTGTTTTATCATGGGCTTTGTTGCTAACTACCCAATTGCTCAAGCACCAGGTATGGGGCTGAATGCATTCTTTACTTACGCTGTTGTAATGGGGATGGGTTATACGTGGCAAGTTGCTTTGGCAGCGGTTTTCGTATCGGGCGTAATCTTCATTTTCTTAAGTATCTTTAAGATTCGTGAATGGATTATCAACTCTATCCCTATGTCTCTGCGTGTAGGTATCTCTGCGGGTATTGGCCTTTTCCTTGCGTTTATTGCTCTTAGCAATGCTGGCATCGTTGTTTCTAACCCAGCAACCAAGGTTTCACTTGGTGATATTACCGCGATTGCCCCAACCCTAGGCGCACTTGGTTTTTTCCTTACGATTGCTCTTGTTCATCGTGGTGTGAAAGGCGCAGTCATGATCGCTATTCTAGCTATCACGGCTCTTGGTATTGCTATTGGTGATGTTCAATACGGTGGCATCATGTCTACACCACCAAGCTTAGCACCTACGTTTATGCAGCTTGATTTCTCTGCGGTATTTGAAATAGGTATGATTTCAGTCGTATTCGCATTCTTGTTCGTCGATTTGTTCGATACTGCGGGTACTTTGGTGGGGGTTGCAACGAAAGCAAACTTAATCAAGGAAGACGGTAAACTTCCTCGTTTAAACAAAGCACTGCTTGCTGACTCTACAGCAACGTCTATTGGTGCATTGCTAGGTACATCAAACACGACTTCTTATGTTGAAAGTGTTGCAGGCGTAGCGGAAGGTGGCCGTACAGGTCTAACAGCTGTTGTGGTTGGTATCTTATTCCTACTGGCTCTTTTCTTCTCGCCACTTGCAGGTATGATTCCGGCTTACGCAACATCAGGCGCATTGTTCTATGTAGCCATTCTGATGATGTCTGGCCTCGTGGGCATTGATTGGCGTGATCTTACGGAAGCTGCACCTGTCGTGGTAACATGTCTGCTTATGCCGCTGACATACTCTATTGCTGAGGGTATTTCACTTGGTTTCATCGCTTACGCTGTAATTAAGCTGCTAAGTGGTAAAGGTCGCGACGTTTCACCTGCTGTGTGGGTCATGTCGGCTATCTTTATTCTTAAATACATTTTCGCTTAATCGTCTAGATTTCTGCTTAATCGCTGAAGAGGTTATGTTTGGAATAGCCTCTAATAACATGACAAAATTATTAGGTTTTATACTATGAGCAACAAATTCGTTATCACTTGGGACAACATGCAGACTTACTGCCGTCAACTAGCTGAAAAGCAAATGCCAGCAGAGCAGTGGAAAGGTATCTGGGCGGTCAGCCGTGGTGGTTTGGTTCCTGGTGCAATCTTGGCTCGTGAATTGGGTATTCGTCACGTAGATACGATTTGTATCTCTAGCTATGACCACGATCACCAACGTGATATGACAGTCGTTAAAGCTCCTGAAGGTGACGGTGAAGGTTTCTTAATCGTTGAAGATCTTGTTGATAGTGGTGACACTGCACGCAAGCTTCGCGAAATGTACCCTAAAGCGAAATTAATCGCAGTATGTGCAAAACCATCTGGTGCACATTTACTTGATGAATACATTGTTGATATCCCTCAAGACACATGGATTGAGCAACCTTGGGATACGAGCCTAAGCTACGTTGAGCCAGTAAATCGCAAGTCAAAATAAGCGCAAGCTAAATTTTTTGAGAAATGACCCATCATAGGGTCATTTTTTTTTATATGATTAGTGACAACCATTTCTTATTAAGTATTCCAATGTCTGAATCAAAAGAAACGAGCTCAAACCTTTCGGAAACCTTGTTTGTTAAGCATAAGCAGGCCAAAGAGACCTCAATGCTAACGTGTTACATGCCCAGCTCCGAAGCGTTGCTCGGCGAGAAGCGTAAGCAGCACAATTCATCATGGTACCGAAACTTAAGACGTCTGCAGTGGGTATGGCAAGGGGTTAATCCAATAGAGCAAGAAGCTGTATTGGCTCGAATTGCGTCATCAAAGAACTCCCGAACGACTGATGAGTGGTTAGACACTGTGATGGGTTACCGCAGCGGTAACTGGGCTTACGAGTGGACTAAGCTAGGCATGCAGCACCAAAATAGTTCGAACGAAAAGAGTGGTGAAGAGATGGCAGAAGAATTGTTCTCTGCATCTTTGTGCTTCAGCATTGCGGGCTACCCACATCTTAAGAACGACAGCCTTGCAGTCCAGGCTCAAGTATTGGCGAACGCCGCTTATTCTGAAGCGATTAAGCATACCAAGCTGATCGTCAAACAGATTGAAGTGCCATACCAAAACAAGAAAATCAAAGCGAATTTGCATCTAACCAAAACGGACAAGCCACAACCCGTTGTGATTGTAAGTGCTGGCTTGGATAGCTTGCAAACTGATATGTGGCGCTTGTTTAGAGATTACTTAGCACCGAAGAACATTGCGATGCTAACCGTAGATATGCCATCGATAGGACACAGTTCACACTGGCCATTAACCGAAGACTCTTCTTGTCTGCATCAAGCCGTGTTGAATGAACTGCCTAACATTCCGTGGGTGGATCATCATAAGGTCGGGTTATTTGGTTTTCGTTTTGGTGGCAATGCAATGGTGAGGCTATCTTTTATCGAACAGCGCAAGCTTAAAGCTTGTATCTCTTTAGGTGCTCCAATCCACGATATCTTTGTTCATGCCGATAAGTTAAAGCAGATGCCTAAAATGCATTTGGATGTGTTGGCTTCTCGCCTTGGTAAAGGTGCGGTGGATATCAATAGCCTTTCCGGACAATTGATGGCGTGGTCGCTCAAAGTTCAAGGTTTGTTATCTAACAGTAAGACGAGTGTCCCTATTTTGGCATTGGCTTTGGAGGGGGACCCGGTGTCGCCACATACGGATAATCAACTGGTTGCTATTTACAGTGATTACGGTAAAGCGAAGAAAATCAAAACTAAATCAATTACACAAGGTTATGAGCAATCCCTCGAATTGGCTATAAAGTGGCTTGAGGATGAATTATTTAGGTGACATTTCTCCGAAATTAGTTAAGCATGAAAAGTGTACAGATTAAGTACCTGATACTCAGTGACTATTTATAAAATCAAAGGCTATTTAGCCGTTTGCTTTAAACCTGAGTAACGTCATTCTTAACATTGAAGATGGAGATTCAATATGTCAGAAGTGACACAACAACCTACTCACTATCGTTTGCTTAATGTTTTAAAGGCTATTGGCCCTTATCTAAGAGAGCCGCAATCAAAAGAAGGGCACTATATTTTTGATTGCTTGTCTGTGTGTGTGAACGATAAAAAATCACCAGAAGAACGTGAGTTCTGGGGCTGGTGGTTGGAGCTAGATAAGTCGGATGAGGGATATTCGGCGAAATACAACATCGGTAAATACAACACTGATGGTAATTGGGATTCTTTGCCACTGCCTAAGAAAGCGGTCACCGAAGTCTCTCGAACTCAAGTAGCCTTTCATAAAAAATTGGTTGATGAACTTCAAACTAAATTTGAAATCAGCGTTCAATTCGACGAAGAGTCTGTCGAATTCATCTGATTTTAAAGGTTAGTCTTCTCTATAGAGCAAAAAGGTGCGATTTCGCACCTTTTCTACTTGTGAATTCCCCTGTTGATTGCTAAAACATCACCTCTTATTTGTTTTATCCATAAAAGACTTCATGACAATAAATCATCAAAGCGGGACAACAACACAGCGTAAAACTGTCGTTGTTAAACTGGGTACCAGTGTCTTAACTGGTGGAACATTGGCATTAGATCGTGCTCACATGGTTGAGCTGGTTCGTCAATGTGCTGAATTAAAAAAACAAGGCCACTCAGTGGTTATGGTTTCGTCTGGCGCAATGGCGGCAGGGCGTGAGCACCTTGGTTACCCCGCACTTCCCAACTCAATGGCAAGCAAGCAGCTGCTGGCGGCCGTTGGGCAAAGCCAGTTGATTCAAGCTTGGGAGTCTTTGTTCGCTATTTATGGCCTTAAGATTGGCCAGATGCTGCTGACTCGCGCTGATCTTGATGATCGCGAGCGTTTTCTAAATGCACGGGACACGATTAATGCATTAGTCGACCACGATATTATCCCCGTGGTTAATGAAAATGACGCAGTCGCGACCAGCGAAATTAAAGTGGGTGATAATGATAACCTATCAGCACTGGTTGGTATTTTATGCGGTGCGGATAAGCTTTTGCTGCTAACCGACCAAAAAGGTTTGTTTACAGCTGACCCTCGTAAAGATCCAAATGCAGAGCTCATCAAAGAAGTAAAAACGATTGATGACACACTGCGTAAGATCGCAGGCGGCAGTGGAACTACGTTGGGTACTGGCGGAATGGCAACCAAACTGCAGGCGGCTGATATTGCTCGTCGTGCGGGGATTGAAGTGATTATCGCGGCGGGCAGTGCTGAAAATGTGGTGTTCGACTCATTGAGTGACAGCCCACAAGGCACCCGTTTCTTGCCTTTAGCAGAAGCACTTGAAAACCGTAAACGTTGGATTTTAGCTGGCCCAGCTTCTGTTGGTCACATCGTGGTAGATGATGGTGCAGTCAATGCTGTGCATACTAAAGGCAGTAGCTTGTTGGCTAAAGGGGTCGTTCGAGTTAAAGGCGAATTCTCTCGTGGTGAAGTCACTCAAGTCACAGATAGAAAAAGTAAAGTCATTGCGCGTGGCATCGCCAGTTATTCGAGCCAAGACCTAGCGAAAATAGCGGGTAAGCACAGTAAAGATATTGGTGACATTCTTGGTTACGACTATGGTTCAGAGGTCATTCACCGTGATGACCTGGTTGTGATTCAAGAGTAGCTCGTGATGATAAGGCGATGCACTGCGAATATGCATAATCGTAAAGCGCCTTTTTACATCAAACGACAGACTGAATTTAGGAGAGTTAAACATGGATTTAACTAACATGGGTATCGCAGCAAAAGACGCTGCTTTCCACCTAGCGACCGCATCAACGGCGCAAAAGAACAAGGCATTGGCGATCATCGCTGATGAGTTAGAAGCAAACGCTGCAACGATTCTAGAAGCGAACGCGAAAGATATCGAATTAGGTCGCGAAGCGGGTTTAACCGACGCACTGCTTGATCGTCTACTTCTTAATGAAGAGCGCTTAACCGGCATCGCTAATGATGTGCGTAACGTGATTAGCTTGAATGACCCAGTAGGCAGCGAAATTGACAGTAAGGTACTGGAAAACGGTATGTCACTGTCTCGCCGCCGCGTGCCACTTGGTGTGGTTGGTGTTATCTATGAAGCGCGTCCGAACGTAACCATCGATATTGCAGCTCTGTGTCTGAAGACAGGTAACGCAAGCATTTTACGTGGTGGTAAAGAGACGTTCTTCTCGAACATGGAACTGGTTAAAGTTATTCAGTCTGCATTAGAGAAAGCGGAGCTTCCAGCTGCTTCTGTTCAGTACATCGAGAAACCAGATCGTGAACTTGTATCTCAGTTGCTTAAACTGGATGACTACGTGGATATGATCATTCCTCGTGGTGGTGCTAGCCTGCACAAGATGTGTAAAGAGAACAGCACCATTCCAGTGATCATTGGCGGCTTCGGTATCAGTCATATTTTTGTTGATGAAAGTGCTGACCTTAAAAAGTCGGTAGATGTTGTCGAAAACTCAAAAGTTCAGCGCCCATCAGCGTGTAACTCGTTAGATACACTGCTAGTACATGAAGCGGTTGCTGAAGCCTTCCTAGCTAAGCTAGCACAGCGCTTAGCAGGCAAAGTCACATTAGTTGTCGACGCTAGCGCAAAATCGATGCTGGCTAGTTTTAACGACCAACGTGATGCAATTGAAGGAGACTTTGACACTGAATGGCTAAGCTACACGTTAGGCGTGAAAGTAGTCGCGGACGTTGCAGACGCGATTGACCATATGCGCGTACACAATGCGAGCCACTCAGACGCAATCATGACCAATAGCCTAGAAAGCTCTGAGCGTTTCATTAACTCTGTGGGTTCGGCAGCTGTGTATGTGAATGCATCAACTCGATTTACCGATGGCGCACAGTTTGGTTTAGGTGCTGAAGTTGCTGTATCTACTCAGAAATTGCATGCTCGCGGCCCAATGGGCTTAGAAGAGCTAACAAGTTACAAATGGGTAGGTAAAGCGAACTATTTAGTTCGTGGTTAACGCTGGTCGTTAATTTTAGTCTTTAGCTCATTTTTGAAATGGCGATCGAGTAACAATAATCAATGAATCACCACACAAAAGGGCCTCAATTGGCCCTTTTTCTTTCCTAACGTTTGGCAATTCCGTTACACTGATATTCAATTATTTGGAGGTGATATGCATTGTCCTTTTTGTTCAGAGAACGACACTAAAGTAATCGATTCAAGACTGGTAGCCGATGGCCATCAGGTTCGTCGTCGCCGTCAATGCCTTGCATGTAGTGAACGTTTTACTACGTTCGAATCGGCAGAACTTGTGATGCCTAAAGTCATAAAGTCGAATGGAAACCGCGAACCATTTAATGAAGATAAAATGGTGGGTGGTGTACAGCGCGCCCTAGAAAAGCGCCCAGTGAGTGCTGATGCGATTGAACTTGCGATCAGTACGATTAAGTCACAACTCCGTGCAACTGGTGAGCGTGAAGTACCAAGCGAGATGATTGGTAATCTTGTGATGGGCCAATTGAAAGAACTGGATAAAGTAGCGTACATCCGTTTTGCCTCTGTTTACCGCAGTTTTGAAGACATCCGAGAGTTTGGCGAAGAAATCGCTAAATTAGAGGACTAACCCTTTAATCATGCCGATTTTTACTCCCCTAGATTTTAAAATGATGTCGCGTGCTATTCAATTAGCGAAGCGCGGCATTTATACCACGGCACCCAACCCGAATGTGGGCTGTGTCATTGTACAAACCGACGGCCAGATCGTCGGTGAAGGTTTTCATGCCAAAGCGGGCGAACCTCATGCTGAAGTGCACGCTATGCGAATGGCGGGTGACAAGGCAAAAGGCGCGACCGCTTATGTCACGCTAGAACCTTGTTCGCACTATGGTCGAACGCCACCTTGTGCAGAAGGTTTGATTAAGGCTCAAGTTTCAAAAGTGATTTGTGCCATGCAGGACCCAAACCCAAAAGTCGCAGGTCGTGGTATCAAAATGCTACGCGATGCGGGTATTGAGGTTGAAATTGGTTTGCTAGAGCAAGACGCTCTCGACTTGAATCCTGCATTTATCAAGCGTATGCAAACTGGCATGCCATTCGTTCAGTTAAAGATGGCCGCTAGCCTTGATGGGCAAACGGCATTAGAAAATGGCCAAAGCCAGTGGATCACATCGCCAGAATCGCGTCGTGATGTTCAGAACTACCGAGCAAAATCAGGCGCGGTGCTATCAACCAGCCAGACTGTGATTGAAGACAACGCGTCGTTGAATGTTCGTTGGGCAGAGTTGCCAAGCAGCATCAAAGATCATTACGCTGAAGACGAGCTGCGTCAGCCGATTCGCGTGATTCTTGATCGTCAAAACCAACTGCGTCCTGAACTCAAGTTATTCCAGACTCCAACATCCGTGTTGAGAGTAGCGGAAGCGTCTGCTGATATTGAAGTCGGAACCACAGATGCAGGTCAGCTCGATTTGCACGATCTGATGCGTCAATTACCTGCCAATCATATCGACCATATTTGGGTCGAAGCGGGCGCTACATTGGCAAAAAGCTTGATTGAAGAACAGCTGGTGGATGAGCTAATCCTCTATTTAGCACCTAAACTTATGGGCAGTGACGGACGAGGTTTGATGGGCGCATTAGGGCTCACCTCAATGTCTGATGTGATTGACCTAGAAATTAAAGATGTTCGACAGGTTGGTGTGGATATTCGCATCGTAGCGAAACCCGTATTTCGAAACTGATAGTAACGAAGCGATAGTGGGAATAAATCCGCTCACTACATACATGTTGTTGATAACAAAAAGAGTTTTAAAATGTTTACTGGAATTGTAGAAGCCGTAGGTACATTGAGTGCAATTACTCCCCGCGGAGAAGACATCACCGTAACGGTTAACGTGGGTAAGCTTGATATGGCTGACGTTCAGTTAGGCGATAGTATCGCTACCAATGGTGTGTGTTTGACGGTTGTTGAGTGCAACGACCACAGCTACAGTGCAGACCTTTCGCTTGAAACCCTGAAAAAAACGGGTTTTGTCGATTACCAAGCGGGCGATAAAGTTAACCTTGAGAAAGCAATGTTACCAACCACGCGTTTCGGTGGACACATCGTGTCTGGTCACGTTGATGGTGTGGGCGAGATTGTTGAGCGTAATCAAGTAGGGCGTGCGATTGAGCTTTGGGTAGAAATGCCAGCTGAAATAGCAAAGTACGTAGCTCAAAAAGGTTCAGTCACGGTTGATGGTATTAGCCTGACTGTGAACGATTTACGCAAGAATGCCTTTAAGTTGACTATCGTTCCTCATACCTCTTCAGAAACGACCATCGACCAGTTCAATGTCGGTCGTAAAGTGAATCTAGAAGTCGATGTATTAGCGCGCTACATGGAGCGTCTACTGCAAGGCCAACAGCAAGAGTCTGAGCCTGAATCTCGATTGACGATGGAATTCTTACAGCAGAATGGTTTTGCTTAAAAGTTTGTACAAAGCGCGCTAAATACCGCTTTGTAAATCAGAGCAATATCATCAGGTTTAAATAGTGTCGGTTCTAGGAAGCAGAACCATTTCAAAGGATATAGAACAATGCCAATTAGTACTCCTCAAGAAATTATTGAAGACATTCGCCTAGGAAAAATGGTTATCCTGATGGATGATGAAGATCGCGAGAATGAAGGCGATCTGATCATGGCAGCAGAACATGTGACGCCAGAAGCGATTAACTTCATGGCGATGTATGGCCGTGGCTTAATTTGTTTAACGCTGACCAAAGAGCGTTCAAGTCGCATGGGGCTAGCACCTATGGTTCAAGACAACAATGCACAATATACCACCAACTTTACGGTTTCGATTGAAGCGGCTGAGGGCGTAACGACTGGTATCTCTGCATCAGATCGCGCGGTGACGGTTCAAGCTGCGGTAGCCAAAGATGCCAAAGCGGCTGACTTGGTTCAACCTGGTCATATTTTCCCACTGACTGCACAAGAAGGCGGCGTTTTAACGCGCGCTGGCCACACTGAAGCAGGTTGTGATTTAGCTCGTCTAGCGGGCTGTGAACCAGCTTCGGTTATCGTTGAGATCCTAAACGACGACGGCACTATGGCTCGTCGCCCTGATCTTGAAGTGTTTGCAGACAAGCATGACATCAAGCTAGGTACCATTGCTGACTTGATCGAATACCGTAACAACACAGAAACAACGATTGAGCGCGTTGCCCAATGTCATTTACCAACAGAGTTTGGTGATTTCGAGCTGGTGACTTACCGCGATACGATTGATAACCAAATCCACTACGCAATGCAAAAAGGTGACTTGTCTGATGGCGCTCCTTTAGTGCGTGTTCATCTGCATGATACGTTTACCGATCTGCTTCATTCCGACCGTGGCACTGAGCGCAGCTGGTCGTTAGATAAAGCGATGAAGCGCATTGGTGACGAAGGCGGGGTGCTGGTTATTCTTGGTAATGAAGAGTCGTCTGATTCTTTGATTTACAAAGTGAAGACATTCGAAGCACAAGATAAGAACGAGCAGCCAACCATGGCGAAGAAGCAAGGTACTTCGCGCCGTGTTGGGGTAGGTTCTCAGATTCTTCAAGATTTAGGTGTGCACGATATGCGTCTGCTTTCTTCAAGCACTAAGCGTTATCACGCATTGGGTGGTTTTGGTCTTAATGTTGTTGAATACGTTTGTGAGTAGTCACTTACCTATCAGTTTGTAGCACATAAATTAATGATGATTCTGCTTGATCTTTTGGTAACGAATTAAGCCAAAAGAGTATAGTCGCTAAGCTCAATTTTTCGTGCGTTAAATGCAGATGCTTGGCGACTTGTTGTTCCTATACGGTTGGGAGCAACACTGCATTATCATCTTTACATCCCAGGTGTCCGTTCTTCTAAATTAGCATTAGATATTGCTCACAGTTTTGTGCTAGAATCCGGCGATTCTCACTTTATGAAAATAGTTAAAGGAAGGCTTATGAAAGTGATCGAGGGTGGCTTCCCAGCGCCAAATGCAAAAATTGCTATCGTTATTGCTCGTTTCAACAGTTTTATTAACGAAAGTTTACTTTCTGGTGCAATCGATACTTTAAAGCGTCACGGACAAGTAAGCGAAGACAACATTACTGTTGTTCGTTGCCCTGGTGCAGTTGAACTTCCACTGGTAGCGCAGCGCGTTGCAAAAACAGGTAAGTTCGATGCGATTGTATCTCTTGGTACAGTTATCCGTGGTGGTACACCTCACTTTGACTATGTTTGTAGTGAATGTAATAAAGGTTTGGCACAAGTGTCTCTGGAATATTCTCTTCCAGTTGCGTTTGGTGTTCTTACCGTTGATACGATCGATCAAGCTATTGAACGCGCAGGGACCAAGGCTGGTAATAAAGGTGCAGAAGCAGCACTTAGCGCACTTGAGATGATCAACGTTCTTTCTGAAATCGATTCCTAATGGGGGCCAGTGTGAAACCAGCCGCACGTCGTAATGCACGTCAATTTGCTCTACAAGCAATTTATTCTTGGCAAATTACTAAAGAAAATATTGCTACCGTTGAAGAACAGTTCTTATCTGGTGGTAAGTATGATGAAGAAGAGCATCATGCTACAGAGCCTGCTCTAGCTATGCCTGAAACAGACGTTGCATACTTCCGCGACCTACTAACTGGTGTTGCTCTTAGCCACATGGAACTTGATAGCAAGCTTCGTCCATTCGTATCTCGCCCTATGCAAGATCTGGATTTGATGGAACTCGCGCTTCTACGTTTAGCTATGTACGAGATGACTCGTCGTGAAGATGTACCATACAAAGTGGTTATCAACGAAGCTATTGAACTTGCAAAAGTATTTGCAGCAGAAGACAGTCATAAGTTTATTAACGGTGTGCTTGATAAAGCTGCGCCGCACGTTCGTAAGAAATAATACGTTCGCTTATTGAATATAAAGGTCAGCTTTTATGCTGGCCTTTTTTGTTACTAAATTATTGTGAAATCTAAAGATAGGGCATGTGATGTCTGGCGAATTTAACCTGATTGAAAAATATTTTGTAAATCGACAACCACAACGTAAAGATGTACATCTGGCTGCGGGCGATGATTGTGCTTTGGTAAAAGCCCCAAGTAATGTTGAGATTGCGATCAGTACTGACACTTTAGTTGCAGGCACGCACTTCTTAGCGGAAGCGAACCCAGCTTGGGTCGCACACAAGGCTTTGGCTTCGAATATTAGCGATCTTGCTGCTATGGGGGCGACCCCGTCTTGGGTTTCACTTGCTTTGACCATGCCTGAGGTGGATGAAGAGTGGCTTGCTCCATTTTGTGATTCCTTTTTTAAACTCGCAGACTACTTCGGTATTCAGTTAATTGGTGGTGATACAACGAAAGGGCCACTAAGCCTGACACTGACGGTGCAAGGTTTTGTGCCCGAAGGACGAGCGCTACGCAGAGATGGCGCTAAAATCGGAGACTGGATTTACGTCACGGGTAATTTAGGCGATAGCAAAGCTGGGTTAGATGTGTTACTTAACCCCGAGAAAAATAAGGCTAAACCTTATGCCCTTGAGCTTGAAGAGAGACATTACCTGAGCACTCCACGCGTTTTGGCTGGTCAGGCATTAGTTAATCTTGCCTCGTCTGCCATTGACATATCAGACGGTGTTATCGCTGACATAAAACATATCCTTAAGCGTTCTCAGGTTGGCGCTAGCATTGATGTTAGTTTGCTACCAATATCTTCTGAATTACGTCAATTTGCCCCTAATATTGAATCTGCCCAGCAATATGCCCTTACCAGTGGTGAAGAATACGAACTGTGCTTTACTGTGCCTGAAGAAAATAAAGGTTCGTTGGAAAGTGCTTTGTCGCACACTGGAACAAAAGTCACCTGCATTGGGCAGATAAGACCTGTAGAATATTTTGAATTACACAATAATGGTGAACCGCTAAGCTGGGACTTAACTGGTTACGATCACTTTAAGGTTAATTGATGACAAACCCACTATCTCTTATTTCTCTTAAAAACCCTTGGCATCTGTTAGCAACGGGTTTTGGCAGTGGCTTATCGCCTATTATTCCTGGAACGATGGGTACGCTCGCGTCTATTCCATTGTACCTATTGTTGGTTCAATTACCTTTCCCTGCTTATATAGTAGCTGTTGTTATGAGTTGCATTATTGGTATCAAGATCTGCCAAGTGACGTCTGATGATATGGGCGTGCACGATCACGGTTCTATCGTATGGGATGAGTTTGCGGGTTTTTGGATTACCATGAGCCTAGTGCCGATGTTGAATATCCCTACTGATGATTGGAAGTGGTTATTCACTGGCTTTGTGTTATTTCGCTTTTACGATATGGTAAAACCATGGCCAATTGGTTGGCTAGATCAGCGAATCCACGGCGGTTGGGGCATTATGATTGATGATATTGTGGCGGGTATTATGGCCGCTATCTCGCTGTATGCAGTTGCACATTTCGCTGGTTGGTTAGCTAATTAAAAATAGAAAATACCGAATAAGAACAAGGAATAACAATGTCTAAGAAAGTTTATTGTGTTGCTCAGTTTCAGCCAAAAGAAGGTAAATTGAACGAGTTGTTTGAAGTATTAAAGTCGCTAGAGCCAAACACTCTGCGTGAAGATGGTTGTATTCAATACACTGTGACTCGTCATATTCAGAGCCCATTTGCAGAAGGGGATAGCTTTCCTATCGCGTTCAACGAGATTTGGGCGGATAACGAAGCGTTTGAAGCGCATTGCCAACGTCGCGAAATTCAACAGTTCTTCCAAGAGCAGTGTGTTGAAGAGACAGGCTTGGTTGAGAACTTTAATGTGGCTATCTACTCTGATGAGCCAGAGAACTACGACGCACCTGCGCTTAAGCCATGTTACTAAGCAGGTTTAATAGCGGAATAACAGCGAATAGTTAATGAGTTAGCAGATACAAAAAAAGGTTGACCTTAAGGTCAACCTTTTTTGTTTTGTAGCTTATGTCATTTGCTTGTGAAAGCTATTTAGCAAGGTAATCAGAGATAGACTTCTCAATGCCTTTCGCATCTAAGCTAAGCTCTTCATGCAGTTCACCTTGTGTGCCTTGAGCAATAAACTTGTCTGGTAGGCCAAGATTCAATACAGGCATTAGCAGCTTCTCTTGCATTAAGAATTCAACCACCCCTGTGCCCGCACCACCTGCGATTGCGTTTTCTTCGATTGTTACAAGTACATCGTGGTCAGCTGCAAGTTGTTTGATCAGAGCTTCGTCTAGCGGCTTCACAAAACGCATATCTGTAACCGTCGCATCAATAGCGTCAGCGGCTTGAAGTGCACTCTCAAGGAAAGTACCGAAGCTTAGAATAGCGACTTTCGAACCATCTTTTGCTTTTGCACTTTCACGAATGATACGACCTTTACCAATCTCAAGCGCAGTAAATTCACTTTGAATCTCAGTACCCATGCCATTACCACGAGGGTAACGAACGGCACTTGGACCTGTGTGCTGGTGGCCTGTGTATAGCATTTGGCGACACTCGTTTTCGTCGCTTGGCGCCATGATCACCATGTTTGGAATGCAGCGCATGAAGCTTAAGTCGAACGCACCTTGGTGTGTTTGACCATCGGCGCCAACAAGACCTGCACGGTCAATCGCAAACATCACCGGTAAATCCATGATAGCCACATCGTGGATCAGCTGATCGTAGCCACGTTGTAGGAACGTCGAGTAGATAGCCACAATTGGCTTATCGCCAGCAATCGCCATGCCGGTTGCTAGCGTCACTGCGTGCTGCTCAGCAATCGCAACATCGAAGTATTGCTCTGGGTACTCTTTCGAAAAACGTACCATGCCAGAACCTTCACGCATCGCTGGCGTGATCGCCATTAGCTTCGGATCCTGCGCGGCCATATCACACAGGAAGTCGCCAAAAACCTTAGAAAAAGTTGGTTTAGAGCTGGTGCTCTTAGGCAGACTTGAGTGTGCAGGATCGAATTTAGGTACACCGTGGTAGCCAATTGGATCTTTCTCTGCTGGCTCGTAGCCTTTGCCTTTCTTGGTCATGATATGCAGGAACTGAGGGCCTTTGAGATCTCTCATGTTCTTCAGCGTTTTAATTAGCTCATTTACATCATGGCCATCAACTGGGCCAATGTAGTTAAAGCCTAACTCTTCAAACATGGTGCCAGGAACAACCATGCCTTTTAGGTGTTCTTCTGTACGACGAACGAGCTCTTTAATCGGCGGAACGCCAGATAGCACTTTCTTGCCGCCCTCACGAATAGACGTGTAAAGACTGCCAGAAAGAACTTGAGCTAAGTGGTTGTTTAGAGCCCCTACGTTTTCAGAGATCGACATCTCGTTATCATTAAGGATAACCAGCATGTCATTGTGAATATCGCCCGCGTGGTTCATCGCTTCGAATGCCATACCTGCGGTAATCGCGCCATCACCAATCACACTCACGACTTTACGATTCTTGCCTTCTTTCTTAGCACTGATTGCCATGCCGAGAGCAGCACTGATCGACGTTGAAGAGTGACCAACAGAAAGCGTGTCGTATTCGCTCTCTTGACGCCATGGGAATGGGTGCAGTCCATCTTTTTGACGAATAGTCGACAGGCGGTTACGACGGCCAGTAAGGATTTTGTGCGGGTATGCTTGGTGGCCAACATCCCAAACTAATTGGTCAAAAGGTGTGTTGTACACGTAGTGCAGAGCCACTGTTAGCTCTACCGTACCTAAGCCTGACGCTAAGTGACCACTTGACTGGCTCACTGAGTTAAGAAGATAGGTGCGTAATTCATCACAAAGCTGTGTTAGCGTCTCTTTCGGAAGAAGACGCAAATCCTCTGGCTTATCAGCCAAAGCAAGAGTTGGGTACTTTGATATATCAAGAGTCATAGGTAATGCGCGCTTATTGTCTTAGTTCTTGCGCTCGATGACGTATCGGGCGAACTCTTCGAGTAACTGGGTATTGTATGGGATTGCAGCCAAAGCTTGAAGCGCTTCCTGTAGCAGAGTGTGCGCTTTTTCTTGAGCACCCTCTAAACCTAACAAAGAAGGGTAGGTGCTTTTGTTTGAATTTTGGTCAGAACCCTGTGGCTTACCCAAAGTTTCGGTATCGCTAGTGATATCTAAGATATCGTCTTGAACTTGGAAGGCTAACCCGATGGCGTCGGCATACTTGTCCAATTGAGGCAGTACTTCAAACGCTTTCTCACCAGCAGAAAGTGCACCTAAACGAATTGCACTTTTCATCAGAGCCCCCGTTTTATTACGGTGAACTTCTTCCAGCTCTTCTAGTGTGACTGCGCGGTTTTCTGCTTCAATATCAAGAGCCTGACCAATGCACATACCTTGAGCACCAGAGGCTTCAGCTAGGCGTTGAATCATTCGAACGCGGTTGCTTTCCCCGTCAGCACTTAATGTGCCTTCCGCAAGTATAGTAAACGCGAGAGTTTGTAGCGCATCGCCAGTTAAAATTGCTGTCGCTTCATCGTATTTGATATGGCAAGTCTGATGGCCGCGACGAAGGTCGTCATCGTCCATTGCTGGAAGATCGTCGTGAATCAGAGAATAGGCATGAATACATTCGATTGCAGAAGCTGGAGTATCGAGTTCTTCAGCGGTGCAGCCGAGCATCTCCCCTGTAATGTAGACAAGAAATGGACGTGCGCGTTTGCCGCCTAAAAGTAATCCATAACGCATCGCGTTGATAAGATTCTGATTTTGGTGAGGCAGGCGATCAAGCCAAAGGTTCAGTTGCTCGTTATTACGTGCTTGATAAGACAATAATAAAGTCTCGATCATAGGGGATCTCATACAATTCGTTATTCAGGTAGTGGGTGAAAGTCACTAAGTTCTGCATTTTCGTCATTTTGCAGTAGGATACTGACACGCTGTTCAGCATCGTTTAGTTTACTTTGACCAGCACGAGCGAGGGAGATACCTCGTTCGAATTTTTTCAGCGCATCATCTAAAGCTAGATCACCATTTTCTAGTTGATCAACCAAGCCATCAAGCTCTTCGATTGCCGCTTCAAAGCTCATATTTTCAGGTTTCTTAGTAGCCATAATAAATCTGCGTTTGGAAAGATGAACGAACGTTACCCTAGGCCGCAGATATGGTCAAATGTAACCAATAAATTTTGCTATAAAGTTCGTTTTTAAGAGGCTTGAACTTACTTTGGTTGAATAACCTTAGCTTTATCGAGTTTATGCGCTATGGATAAGAGTAAAGTAAGCCAATAGTTGTGATTCAAAAACGAAAAGTGTGATACTTAGGCCAAGAATTGACTAAAAGATCTTATAGTCTGGCCGATAAGAAGATTATCGTCGACGTAGAACTACAAAAAGCATGAGGAGTGCTCAGTGGATTTAGCAACCCTAATAGGTTTAATTGGTGGATTTGCCTTTGTAATCATGGCAATGATCCTAGGTGGTAGCCTCGGGATGTTCTATGACACGACATCCATTTTGATCGTGATTGGTGGTTCAACCTTTGTTGTTCTAATGAAGTTCACCATGGGGCAGTTCTTTGGTGCGGCTAAAATTGCTGGTAAAGCATTTATGTTTAAAGCCGATGAGCCTGAAGATCTGATCGCTAAAGTGGTAGAGATGGCTGATGCAGCACGTAAAGGTGGTTTCTTAGCGCTTGAAGAGATGGAAATTAGCAACAGCTTCATGCAAAAGGGCATCGATTTGTTGGTGGATGGCCACGATGGTGATGTGGTTCGTGCTGCACTACAAAAAGATATATCGTTAACCACAGAGCGTCACGAGCAAGGCGCGAAAGTATTCTCTGCCTTTGGTGATGTTGCGCCTGCAATGGGGATGATTGGAACCCTGGTTGGTCTGGTAGCGATGCTTTCGAACATGGATGATCCAAAAGCGATCGGTCCTGCGATGGCGGTAGCACTTTTAACCACGCTTTATGGTGCAATCCTATCGAATATGGTGTTCTTTCCAATTGCAGATAAACTTGCGCTGCGTCGCGACCAAGAAACACTGAACCGTCGTCTGGTTATGGATGGTGTATTAGCGATTCAAGATGGTCAGAACCCACGAGTGATCGATGGTTACCTGAAGAGCTACCTAAATGAAGGTAAACGTACTATTGATGGTGAACCGGCGTAAGAGGAATTGAAGATGGATGAAGAGAATCCATGTAAATGTCCTCCTCCGGGGTTACCTCAATGGATGGGGACATTTGCTGACTTGATGTCACTGCTAATGTGTTTCTTTGTACTGCTACTTTCGTTTTCAGAAATGGATGTATTGAAGTTCAAGCAAATTGCAGGATCGATGAAGTTTGCGTTTGGTGTACAAAATCGTTTGGAAGTGAAAGATATCCCGAAAGGGACCAGCATCATTGCCCAAGAGTTTCGTCCTGGCCGCCCAGAGCCGACACCGATTGATGTGATCATGCAACAGACCATTGATATTACGCAGCAGACGCTAGAGTTTCATGAAGGTGAATCTGATCGAGCGGGCGGTACAATGCGTGACCAAGGCAAGATGACGGGAGGGAAGTCACCAGAAGTTTCCACTCACGATAATCAAAACTCGGAATCGGACCAGCAACAACAGCAAGCTGAAGCTCAATCGCAAGAGATGGAAACCTTGATGGAGAGTATCAAGAAGGCGCTAGAACGGGAAATCGATCAAGGTGCGATTGAGGTGGAAAACCTAGGTCAACAGATCGTTATTCGTATTCGTGAAAAAGGCGCATTCCCATCAGGTTCTGCATTTTTGCAGCCGAAGTTTAGACCTTTAGTCAGACAAGTTGCAGAGTTAGTGAAAGATGTTCCAGGTATTGTTCGAATCTCAGGGCATACTGATAATCAACGGCTTGATTCCGACCTTTATCGCTCTAATTGGGACTTATCATCACAACGAGCAGTCTCTGTCGCTCAAGAGATGGAAAAGGTACGCGGTTTCTCTCATCAACGTTTGAGAGTGCGTGGCATGGCTGATACCGAACCCGTAGAGCCCAATGATACAGAATGGCAACGCAGCCTAAACCGCCGCGTAGAGATCAGTATCATGCAGGGTGAACCACTTTACAGTGAAGAAGTCCCCGTTATTTCTGAGTAGTATCAAGTGATTGAGTGAACCAGAAAGCCCAACTTTATGATGAAGTTGGGCTTTTCTTTCTATTCATTTAGTTTCTTTGTGTTATTGGCTTGTCATCGACTGATTGCGGGTTGGTGCATCTATCAAACTATTGATGGCAAACAGAGGCGCTATTTTTAATAAGGTGCGTATTTATTAATGGTGCCAAAGCCAAGCACTCTTTTCCTTGTTTCACTTTCTCATGTATAATTCGCGCCCTTAGATTTAGATATGATCTACTCTTGCTTAAAGTGCTGTGTAAATTGTCTAATTTAGAGCCTTTTAAAAATTTTGAACATTAATGTTGTGAAAGTACTATGAAATTTATTGTTAAGCCCCATCCGGAAATTTTTGTAAAAAGTGAATCGGTGCGTAAGCGCTTCACAAGGATTCTAGAGTGCAACATTCGTAACGTAATTCAGCGTCGCTGTGAAGGAGTTGCGGTATTTAACCGTCGCGACCACATCGAAGTAACATCAGAAAGTGATAAGTACTACTCAGAAGTGTTAGAGGCATTGACTCACACGCCGGGTATTCATCATTCTCTAGAAGTACAACAGTCAGAATTTAAAGACTTACACGATATTTATGAGCAAGTACTAGAACGCAGCCGTGCTGACATTGAAGGCAAGACTTTCTCTGTGCGTGCTAAGCGTCGTGGTAAGCATGACTTTACGTCTATAGAGCTAGAGCGCTACGTAGGCGGTGGCTTAAACCAAGCGGTTGAGTCAGCGAAAGTTCGACTTAAGAACCCTGATGTGACCGTTAAGGTTGAAGTGTCTAACGACAAACTTAACCAAGTACTCGCTCGTCATAAAGGCCTTGGTGGTTTCCCTCTTGGTACTCAAGAAGATCTACTCAGCTTGATCTCTGGCGGCTTCGACTCTGGTGTCTCTAGCTACCTGCACATCAAACGTGGTTCTAAGGTTCACTACTGTTTCTTTAATCTTGGTGGCCCTGCGCACGAGATTGGCGTTAAACAAGTGGCTCACTACCTATGGAACAAATACGGTTCATCGGCAAAAGTGAAGTTCATCTCCGTCGATTTCGAACCAGTTGTTGCTGAGATCCTTGAGAATGTAGAAGACGGCCAAATGGGCGTTGTTCTTAAGCGTATGTTCATGCGTGCTGGTGGTATGGTTGCAGAGCGTTTTGGTATTGAAGCGCTAGTCACAGGTGAAGCACTTGGTCAGGTTTCTAGCCAAACGTTAACCAATCTACGTCACATCGATAACGTGACAGATACGTTGATCCTTCGTCCGCTTATTAACTGGGACAAAGAAGACATCATCGATCTTTCTCGTATTATTGGTACTGAAGACTTCGCGAAAGTAATGCCAGAGTACTGTGGTGTTATCTCTAAGAAGCCAACCGTGAAAGCGAAGAAAGGCAAGCTTGAAGCAGAAGAAGCCAAGTTTAACTTTGAAGTGCTGGATCAAGTGATTGAGAACGCTCGTGTTATGGATATCCGTGACATTGAGAAAGAGAGCCAAGAGCAAGCGCCTGAAGTGGAACAAGTTGAAGCCGTAGCTGAGCACGCTATCGTTCTTGATATCCGTAGCCCTGACGAAGAAGACGAAAGCCCATTAGAGATTGAGGGTGTTGAAGTTAAGCACATCCCGTTCTTCAAGCTGTCGACTCAGTTTGGCGACCTTGACCAAGCGAAAGAATACTTGCTGTACTGTGATCGTGGTGTAATGAGCCGTCTACAGGCGCTTTACCTACAAGAGCAAGGCTTCCATAACGTTAAGGTTTACCGCCCCTAGTGTGGTGTTAACCGAATAGTTAAATATTTGCAAAGCCGCTTACTGAAAAGTAAGCGGCTTTTTTTTGTTTTCTATGATGAATGATTTACAGTCATCAGAAACAGGAGTGAGTTTGGTGTGCTTTATTCTGAAGTGATGGGTTTAGCTGGTTTCTGAGTGGCTGAAAAAGTGTGAGTATCTTGAAGTATTCTGTTACTTTTTAATGCAACTCAATAGTGCTATTTGTATGTGTTCAGTTGATTATTTGAGTGGATGTCTGATTCTGTGATTAACGATGAAAAATAATAAAGATTAATTAGCACAGCTATTGATAAACTTGTTGTTATTTTTCTTTAAACATAAAAAAACACCGCCATAAAGGCGGCGTAAACAAATTTGACAGACAGGTCAAAATAAATACAGGAAGTACATGCTTCGTTTCAGTATAGAACTGCAACAAAGCATTTGGTAGAACTCTACCCAACTCGAAAAGAACGAGTTTGCAAACACAACATCGCAGGAGCTAAACCAATTGATTCTGGAGAGAATCAAGCCGTTCAGGCTAGCTACTGCGGGATGAAATATAGAATTTCTCTGGCCGCTAGGCAATGGACAAATTATAATGTTTCAGATAAAAAAAACTAATGCTTATTTAGAGAGTAACTATGTCTCGTCGATTACCCCCATTAAACTCATTGAGAGTGTTTGAAGCCGCAGCTAGGCACTTGAGTTTTACGCGTGCTGCAGAAGAGTTGTTTGTTACCCAAGCTGCGGTAAGCCACCAGATCAAAGCACTTGAAGAGTTCTTATCTTTGAAGCTTTTTCGTCGAAGAAACCGTTCTTTGTTGCTGACTGAAGAAGGTCAAAGTTACTTCTTAGACATCAAAGATATTTTTACATCATTAGCAGAAGCGACGGATAAAGTGCTTGAGCGAAGTGAAAAGGGCGCTCTCACTATCAGCTTACCACCAAGCTTTGCTATTCAGTGGTTAGTGCCAAGGCTTGCCGATTTTAATCAGCAAGAACCTGATATTGATGTACGAATCAAAGCCGTGGATATGGATGAAGGCTCACTGACCGATGATGTCGATGTCGCAATTTACTATGGCCGAGGTAATTGGCCTGGGCTAAGAGCCGATAAGCTCTATCAAGAATATCTGATTCCTCTTTGTTCTCCTTCAGTGTTACTTGGCACAAAACCATTAGAGTCCTTAAGTGACTTAGCATGTCATACGCTACTGCACGATACCTCTCGAAAGGATTGGAAACAGTTCGCTAAGCAAAATAGTATTGAAGGTGTCAACGTTAATCACGGTCCGATCTTCAGTCACTCAACCATGGTGCTACAAGCGGCAGCCCATGGCCAAGGGATTGCACTGGGCAATAACGTTTTAGCACAACCTGAAATTGAGGCTGGTCGCTTGATCGCGCCATTTGACGAAGTCTTGGTTAGCAAGAATGCTTTCTATGTGGTGTGTCATGAGAAACAAGCCGACATGGGACGTATCGCCACCTTTCGCGACTGGATGCTGGCTAAAGCACAAAGTGAACAAGAGGATTTGCTGGATGAATAACGTCATTATTGATGGTGAAACTAACCCTATCACCTTTATCTTCGCCCATGGTGCGGGTGCAGGTATGGACCATGAGTTCATGCAGTCAGTGGCAAAAGGGTTAGCCTTTAAAGGGATACGAGTTATCCGTTTTAATTTCCCTTACATGATCAAGCGTGCTGAAGATGGCAAGCGTCGTCCACCAGACAGAGCCCCTAAGCTGCTTGAAGCCTACCAAGAAATTATCGAGCAGTGTGATGCTGATAAGCTTGTGATTGGCGGTAAGTCGATGGGAGGACGCATGGCGAGCCATTTATCTGAATTGGATAAAGTGGCTGCGATGGCGTGTTTGGGGTTCCCTTTCCATCCGCCGGGTAAGCCTGAGAAATACAAGGGCGAACATCTCGCTGAGTTAGCAAAGCCGTGTCTCATTTTACAAGGCGAGCGCGATACCTTTGGTAAGCGTGAAGAGTTTGCTGACTTCAACCTATCTGGTTCAATTCGAGTCGAATTTATTCCTGATGGCGACCACAGCTTCAAGCCGCGTAAAAGCTCTGGTTACACAGAACAGCAGAACATTGCCTTAACCGTTGAAAAGCTATCCGCGTTTATCAAAGAGGTGTTGAATGAAAAGTAAGTATTTACTCACTTTCGCAGGTATTTCTGGTGCGATAGCTGTGATGCTTGGGGCATTTGCCGCGCACGGTTTAAAAGCGACTCTGCCAGAGTATCTGCTGGGTGTATTCGAGACAGGTGTTCAGTACCAGTTTATTCATACGCTCGCGATATTGGCGTGTGGCGCTCTGCTACAGATGAAACTTGGCGCTAAATCACAAAAATATTTTTTCATTGCGGCAATTTGCTTTATCATCGGCATCCTTTGTTTTAGTGGCAGCCTTTATGGGTTAGCACTGACAGGAATAAAATGGTTTGGCCCTATCACTCCGTTTGGTGGTCTACTATTTATCATTGGTTGGGGAGTCTTCTCCTTCGCTGCTTTGAATATAAAAGAGGTAACTCAGTGAAACACGTACTACTTTATTGTCGCTCTGGTTTTGAAAAAGAATGTGCTGGCGAAATTCAAGACAAGGCAACACAACTGGAAGTGTTTGGTTTTCCTCGCTTAAAGAGCAATACAGGTTTTGTATTGTTTGAATGTTACCAAGCAGGTGAAGCTGATAAGCTGATCAAAGAGATCGATTTCCAAACGCTGATCTTTGCTCGCCAAATGCTGGCAGTGGCTGTAGAAATTAAAGACCTGCCAATCAATGATCGTATCTCTCCAATTCTTGAGGCGCTTTCTGAACAAGAAGGTTTTCCACGATGTGGTGATATCCGTATCGAAACACCAGATACTAACGAAGCTAAAGAGCTTTTGAAGTTTTGCCGTAAGTTCACTGTGCCTATGCGTCAAGCAATGCGTGGTAAAGGCTTGATGACTGCGAAAGATAACGCTAAAAAGCCAGTGCTTCACTTGTGTTTTATCGCACCAGGCCATTGCTTTGTTGGTTACTCTTACCCAACCAATAACTCACAGTTCTTCATGGGCATTCCTCGTTTGAAATTCCCATCAGATGCCCCAAGCCGTTCTACATTGAAGCTAGAAGAAGCCTTCCACGTATTCATCCCTCGTGATGAGTGGGACGAACGTCTAGCTCCGGGGATGTGGGGTGTGGATTTAGGTGCGTGTCCAGGTGGTTGGACTTACCAATTGGTTAAGCGTTCGATGTTCGTTCACTGTGTTGATAATGGCATGATGGCAGATAGCTTAATGCAAACGGGTCAGGTTAAGCACCACATGGTGGATGGTTTTAAGTTCGAACCTGACCGTAAGAACGTAACGTGGATTATTTGTGACATGGTTGAGAAGCCAGCTCGTGTTGCTCACTTAATGGGTGAATGGATCATCAAAGGTTGGGCGAAAGAAGCACTGTTCAATCTTAAACTGCCGATGAAAGGCCGTTACGATGAAGTACTGCAGGATATCGAGAACCTAAAAGTGTTCCTTATTGAGAACAAAGTGAAGTTCAAGATGCAAGCTAAGCACCTTTACCATGATCGCGAAGAGATCACGGTGCATATCCAATCACTTTCAAACATCTCACCACACTAATATTATTGTTAGTGCCAGTGATAAAGAAAATGCTCCTTTAAGGGGCATTTTTAGTTTCTGAGTCGGTGCATAATAGGGAATTAAGCGTTTGCTTCGTAGCGAATATCTTGCAGGTTAAACCCTAAGTCAATATCGGTCTTTAAGGCTGAAACCAACTTGCAGGTACGTGCGGATTCGATATGTTCATCGAATTTTTTACGATATTTCTTTGGTAGTTCTTCAGATTGGAATGCCGTTTCGATATCCGGGTAGGTGGTCAATATCTCTTTGGCTGCTTTTGGCCCAATACCTGGGATCCCCGGAACTTGACTTGAGCTTACTCCTGCTAATCCCCAATAATCAGCGAGTTGTTCAGGGTTGACACCAAATTCAGCTTCAATGAAGGGTTTGTCCAACCAGCGGTGTTGGAAGTAATCACGGATCTGTAGTGTTGGTGATAATAGTTGGCAATAGCCCTTATCCGTAGAGATTATAGTGACCTTTTCTCCATGATCAGCCACTTTCTTGGCGAGGGTTGCTACCAAATCATCCGCCTCATCTCCATCGGATAGCAGAGAGTCAATGCCTAGTTCCCACCATGCTTGCTGGATCGCATCGAGGCCTTTCATTAATGGCTCTGGCATCGGCTTACGGTTTTGCTTGTAAGTAGGCAGAATTTCAGCACGCCAGCCTCGATCTTGCTCATGATGATCAAATACTGCGATGATATGAGTTGGCTGCGACTCATTTAAAATTCGATTTAAAGTTTGCGTGGTTGTGGTGATGGTTCTTGCTATATCGGCTGGGTCCGGCTGAACTGAGTGCACGCGTCGGATGAGGTTTAAAGCATCGATAATAACAAGATGGATAGACATAAGTTTCCAATAAATAAGGGGTTGCTAGCCCCTTATAGTACCGTATCACTTCGTGAGTTGAAACGTTAGCGACGTAAACGTCATGACTTGTTAATTTGTCTGTGGTGAATGGCTTGCTATCGGATATTTGGCGCAATTTTATAACAAGGAACGTAGTCCGTGTCGCCCGGTAATTTCATCCTATGTTGTTCCACAAAGTCATTCAGCAGCAGATCCATTTTGGTCATCAGTTCTTTATCGCCATCAATGAGGAATGGACCGTATTTTTCTATCTCTCGAATACTTTCGGCTTTGACATTACCAGCCACAATTCCTGAGAACGCTTTACGTAAATTAGCCGCAAGGCTTTCTTTTCTTTGGTCCATGTGAAGGTCGAGTGCTGCCATAGATTCATGAGTAGGAGCGAATGGCAGTTGGAACTCTGGTTCAATATGCAGTGACCAGTTGTAGCTGTATGCATCGCCGGTCTCTTTACGGTGTGAACGTACGTTCGGCATGGCTTGTTTCATGATCTTAGCGGCGCGCGCTGGGTCATCAATCACAATTTCGTAGTGTTTCTGTGCTTCTTCCCCTAAGGTTTCACTGATGAACTTATCAATCGAACGGAAGTAAGCTTCGCTCTCTTTCGAGCCAGTCAAAACAATAGGCATAGGTTGATCGGCATTATTTGGGTGCATCATGATCCCTAAGATGTACAACAGCTCTTCGGCAGTACCAGGGCCGCCAGGGAAAATAATGATACCATGTGCCATACGAACGAAGGCTTCGAGACGTTTCTCTATGTCTGGCATGATCACCAGTTCGTTTACTATGGGATTTGGTGGCTCGGCTGCAATGATTGAAGGTTCGGTAAGCCCTAAATAACGATGGTTAGTATAACGCTGCTTAGCGTGGCCAATTGCAGCGCCTTTCATTGGGCCTTCCATAGCGCCCGGTCCACAACCAGTACAAATGTTCAGTTCTCGTAAACCTAATTCATTGCCGACTTCGCGAGTGTATTGATATTCAGTCGCGTTAATCGAGTGACCACCCCAACAAACAATGAGGTTCGGTTCAATTCCTTGAGTTAGAGCTCCCGCGTTTCTCAAAATACTAAATACAAGGTTAGTGATGTGGGTGGCATTGGTTAGGTTGAGTCGCTGGTTGTCGGCCAAATGCATATTGACGTAAACAATGTCACGCAGCACTGAAAACAGGTGTTCTTGGATACCCTTGATGATTGCGCCATCGACGAAGGCATTCTCGGGTGGGTTGCTCAATTCGAGTTTAATGCCACGCTCTCGACGCAGTACTTCAACGTCAAACGATTGATATTTGTCGAGCAACTCCTTGGCGTTGTCGGTGTGGCTACCTGAGTTGAGTACGGCTAATGTACAGTTACGATACAGTTGGTACAGATCGCTAGATGCAGTTTTCTTAAGGCGCTCAACTTCAAGTTGAGAAAGTAAGTCCATGCTACCAGTAGGGCTAATATGAGTAATCATAATGCCTCCTTGCTGAAAAGAGCTGAGGCGACTTTGAAGTGACCCTCTAGCTCGAGAGTGAGAAGCAAACGTTGAAAGTGTTTGGTTAAAGGTGAGAGAGTTAACCAGACGAAACGGATACGACAGCGTTGCTTAATGGATTATATAAACTTGCTTGAGAGCGTATATACAGCATTGCTTGCCAAGAATGTTTGTTAAGCGAATGTAATCATTAGCTTAGCAAACATTGAGGAAATTAGTATGTGATAAGTATTTGAAAAAATGAAATAAATTAAATTTGGAGCTGGATTAGTACCGAACAAGTTGGTTTGTACCGCGTTGTTTTGCTTTATTTAACGTTTTATTTAGTCTCTCTAATACTTCTTCTGGTGTATCTGACTCTTTAAATTGAGTACTTGCAGCACACAAAGTAATAGTGATCTGCTGGTCTCGGAATTTAAATGGTAGGCGGCTAACTTGAGTTTGGATATTTTGAATCAATTGATGGCAGTATTCATCGGTTTGCTCTGGTAGCAATAAGATAAACTCTTCACCAGAAAAACGAGCTACGGTATCGGTAGTCCCCGTTTCTTTGGTGATGGTTCTTGCGATGACCTTGAGTGCTTTGTCACCAGCCGTATAGCCAAAACTATCGTTAATGGCTTTGAAGTTATCGATGTCCAGTAGTACCACTTGTAGTGCATGTTGCGCGCGAATCCAACGGCGATATTCAAGCTCTAAGCGATCGGTAAAGGCCGTTCGATTGTAGACTTTAGTCAGAGGGTCAAGCAGCATTCGCTGAGCCTGATCTTCCAAACGTTTTCGGTAATCCTGAGTCACCTCATAGAGAGAGTCTAACTGAGTTTTTCCGTAACTCATTCTCTCTATCAGAGCTTGTTCTTTCTGCTCTGCGTGATTAAGCCTTTCTGAAAGGGAGGCGATTTCACGAAGCAAAGGGTTTATCGACTGCTTTAAATTATCAATGTCCGTAGCTTTATCAACAGAATTCAGGCTCTTAGTTACAAGATGGTTTAACTCAGAATTTAGACCTTGGCGGTGTTCAAAGTAGCTTTGGCTTTGGTCTGCATTTTGGTCTGCTGTTTTGATACTGGAAGCGAGTGATGTGTTGAGTTGCTCGATAAATTGTTCAGATTTTTTTCGTTCTAAGTTGGTGCCTTCGATAACCTGTTTGAGGATCTGAAGTGTTAGTTCAAGTAGGTTTTGTACTGAAACACCAAGCAGCAACTTCGCTCGAATATCGGTAAGCAGATCGCCTGATTCACCTTCGAAGTCGAGTTCAGTAATCAGATGTTGTAACTCTGTCGATAAATCGGAAAGTAATTCTTGCTCGGGCGTTTGTGTAGCTTCGGCAAAATGAGTCGGTGAGTTATTTGCCATAATCTTTATGGCACGTTCATAAATGCTGAGGAGTTTCATGGCATGATCGACTTTCTGGCTGCCATTGCATTCAGAGAAACTCAGTAAGTTACGTAGGTCGCGTTTTAGCTGAGCGGGAAGTCCAGTTATACGTTGTAACGTCTCACCACTGTGCTTAATACTATCGTCTAGATACCCGTTCTGTTTATCCATAGCCAACGTTTTCTGCTTAAGCATCCTCTCTAAGACTGCCAACTTTGGGATCATTGAGCTAATGTCTTTTTGATTTTCTAACTCTTCTCTAAGAGCAATGAGGTTTTCATCTAAATGACTGTTACTACCAACACACGCCTTACTCAAAGATGTGACAATACGCTTTAGAACTTTCTGCTCTCTCATAAACTTGAACGAGGTGTCTCTTTGCGTCAAACGAACTTGCTCTAACTGAAACTTCAGTTGGTGGAGTTGCGCCTGAATGTCTTTTTCAAGAATGCCCATAGATGTATTAATTAGCGCCGCGTAGATCGATCATGATCATGTAGTGAAGTTCCATTGCAGCAATAATAACAAAACTAAAAATAAGGTCACGACTTACCAGTATTAACCGCTCGCAAATCAGTCATCTTTTAGCATTTTTTTGATGTTGTCCTCATTCTGGTACGACGATTGTATTTTAATTAACCCTTGATTTATCGCATGTTTACACGCTTCTCTTATGTTACCAGTTGCAAGGCTAGCTGCGGGAGCATTATCGATAGCTTTTAGGTATACCCATTGGCTACTGCGCTCTTTTAAGCTGATTTCACGTGCTAGGTTAGTCGACATTAATAGTACATCTAGCAGTTCCTGGTCATTTATCGCGGTATAAGCGCGTGGTAAGAACGGGTAGTCAGCGATGCCCATACGGACAATTCGATTGATGTTACGTTCTGGCTCAAAGTTATTAACCCAAGATTGAATCTTGATGAATATTGCTTCTGGTGATAAATCACGGTCTGAGTTTGGTTCAATATAAAGCAGGTTTGAATCAGAAAAGTGGTAGACGCGAGCCGGACCTTCAAGCTTCGATTTAAGGAACTCACCGAAAGCATTTTCTAGTTCTAAGCCTGCTTTATAACCATTCTGTGTGTACATGTTCCGTAGGAAAGGTAAATCAATCATCACGAAGCGTAAACGATCGTTCAGTGGTTCATAAATCAATTCACCCAGTTGCCACTGTTCGAAGGTATGACTGGTTTGTTCTAAGGCGTTAGACAGTTTCGCATTGAGCATTCTTAAATTTGGAAGCTTCGAGCGTGAGTGCGTAAAGAGGTCTGTACGAAGTGAGTCCACTTCCTTGGCTAAGGTTTGGATAAGATAACCTCTACGAAGCACAAAGAAGAACAGAATAATACTGAACAAGAAGAGGGCAAACGATATTTTCTGGAACTTACGATGCTCCAATTTGAATTTATCTAGCTCCTGCTCTTGGCCTGCATAGTGAAGGGTTTGTTCTGCAAACTCTTTCTGTTGGCGGAATGCATCTTCACCAACACGGTTGAGTTGTTGCTGCTCTAAAGAGACAAGACTATTATATTGCTTGAGGTTTGCTAAGGCTTGTTGAGGGTGACCTGCTTGCTCATAACCTAAAGAGAGTAAGTAGTATGAGCGTTGTGACAGGTGCATGTTCTCTACTTGGCGCGAGATCTCAAGTGCACGCGTTGCATGTTTGATCACATCTTCGCTCTCTTGTAGGTGGTAAGCCAATCCAGCCGAGAGTAGGGCAGCGCGACCTTCCAGGTTTGGAATGTCGGTGTATTCTAACAGTTCAAGGGCACGGGTTAGGTACTGCTCTGCAAGAGGGTAGTTATAAAGACGTAAGTAGGTTGCCGATAAACTTAGACGAATATCAATGACTTGGTAGATATCTCGCTCGGTACTCTCGTGATCAAGAACATTAAAAAAATGCACGAGAGCCAGGTTATATTTACCTTGCAAGAAGTATACATCTCCCATTTGATTAAGCACTTGTGCCAACACCGGTGAGTTTTCAAAGTTGTCATAGAAGTCAGCGGCTTGAGAAAGGTGTTCTAATGCCTTGTCTAGCACTTGGCGTTCAAAGAAAAGTTGCGCAAGTAGGCGGTTTACTTTGGCCAAGCGTGCGCTTAGGTTTCCTTCTATTGATTTCCAGTAGCCATACAGCAATTCTGATAGTGCGTGGTTATATTCCTTGTGAGTTAGATAAAACTCTCCGACTGCGATGTGATAGTCGATGGTAACCTTTTCAGAATAGCGCTGATCTAGATAGGCTTTTGCTTCTTGGTAGAACTTCTCAGCTTCGTCGATTTTGTTGTCGTACGAGGCGATATCGGCTTTCAACATGATCAAACGATAGGTGATGCCTTCTGCTAAGAGTAACGTTTTATTTTCCGACTCTAGGTTCGCTTCGATGCTAGTAAGTTCAGCTTTTGCTTTGGCTGATTCTCTATCACTGAGCCAGAGTAACTTAACTTTTAAGATTTGAAGATCCAGTTTGAGGTACTCAAGTTTATAGGTTTTTGCGAGCCCAGACGCCTTGTCTATATGCTGAATCGCAGTACGACTGTTACCAAGGTTGTACTCTGCTTTTGCTAAGATCTTATAGGCATCGATACTGCTATTTGGTGTTCTAATCGAAGAATCTGTTTCTTCACGAGAAATCGCCGAAGGGCTTTTTTCGCGTTGATCTGAAAGGACACGCAGTGTTAGGTAGCTGTTAGCCATTTTTTTTGCTTGGTTTGGCTCGATCTCGACCAAGTTATTGGCTTCATTGAGCAGCGCTGACGAATAAATCGATGCATTAACCGATGTACTTAAGCTTAAAATAAATAGACTAACAACGTATAACCAACGCATTTCAATGTCCCTTTAATAATTAGTTAGGTTCAAGTAAGTGTGGGTGGTTCACGCCTGATTATTGGCGTGCCATACGTTTATTGTGACTTGGTCTATCTTGCTCAGTTGAACGATATGGGTTGATATCTAGGCCGCCACGACGTGTGTAACGTGCAAACACAGTTAGCTTCGAGGGTTCGCAGTGTTTCATAATATCAGTAAATATACGCTCAACACATTGTTCGTGGAATTCATTGTGCTCACGGAAAGAAACTAAATAGCGTAGCAGTGCTTCACGATTAATTTGCTTACCTGAATACTCGATCTCAACGCTACCCCAATCGGGCTGATTGGTGATTAAACAGTTCGACTTCAATAGGTGGCTGTGCAGTGTTTCTTCAACGCCTTGTTCGCCAGCAGCGCCTTCAAGCAATGAGGCGTCAAAATCATAGCTGGTGATCTTGATGTCTTGGTTGTCGATACAGTCACCTTTCATCGTTACGATAGGCTGGTTAGTGTAGTCGGTGACCGAGTTTACATTCACAGTCACCGTCTCGCCTGCACATGCTGACAAATCTTGAGTTAGACGCTCTGTCACTTGATTCCAGTTTTCGAATTGAGTCTGGTTATAGCTGTTTAGATACAGCTTGAAAGATTTTGATTCAATTAAATTTGGACTCGTTGCTGGGATGAAAACTTCACCTACGGCCACTTGTGGTAGGCCATTGCTGTTTAACCACGAAAGTTCGTACATCGTCCAAATATCATGACCAACAAAAGGCAACTCACCGTTTAGCGCAAGATCATCACGATTTAGGCTGCGAGGTACTGGTTGCAATAAACTTGCATCGTATTGGTTAGCGTACTCAGTTTTTTCACCTAGGGTTAAACCCGTTAGCTCTTTTGCGTCAGAATATTTGCTCATACTTTCGTTTCAAATTCGATTAGAATGGGGACGATTTTACTGAATCCCCATTACCCTGTCATTAAGTCATCGCTTAATCGGCACGGAAAGGGTTCGGATTCTATTTATTATTTTGTGTTTAGGAGATTTTCATGACTCAACGTGCTCAAGACGCACTACTTTCTTTTAGTCAGCGATACGTTGACGCGTGGCAACAGCAACACCAAAGTTTACCTCGCAATGAGGAACTGGTGGACGTGGTATCGCCATGTGTAGAAGAAAAGAGCGGCGACGCCGTGTTGTGGAAGCACTATCCACGTGATCAGTTCGCTGATTTCACCAACGTTGAAACCGGCATTGAATTGACGTTACATGAAGACATCAAAACTTTCTACGGTTCGCAATACAGTGCGGATATGAATGCGACCTTTGACGGTAATGAGCTGACTTTATTACAGATTTGGAGTGATGAAGACTTCGAATGCCTACAAGAAAACATCTTAGGTCACCTAGTGACTCAACGTCGCTTAAAGCTAAAGCCTACGGTTTTCATCGCAGCAACCGACGCTGAACTGGATGTTATCTCTATCTGCAACCTAACGGGCAACGTGATTCTAGAGCGCTTAGGCACCAAAAATCGTGATGTATTAGCCGAGACATTGGCAGCGTTTTTAGCAAAGTTACAACCAGCGGTATAAATAGATGTACGTACTAGAACTTCAATTTGAGTGTTTTGATAACACAACGGTAAGCGCTGTCGACAAGGCTGTTAATGGCTTAATGGATGCACTTCGTTACAACGGTCAAGTGTTGGGTCGTGAGTTTCCTATCGTGATGGGTGATGGCGAATTTTATGTTCGTGTTGTCTGCCCAGAACAAGATAGTTTACACCCACGTAACCATTCAGACTTCGTAAAAGTCTGTTTTGAGCGCTTGTCTAACGCGAGCTTGCTTACGCCTAAAATGCGCTTGCTTGGTCGAGACCTTAACTCTGAAGAAGTGGCTGAAGACGAAGCGCCTAGCTGGCAGGTGCTTTACACGACGTTCGTTCATACCTGTTCACCGTTGCGTAGTGGCGATAGCTTGCTACCAATCCCTTTGTATCGCAATCCACCTACATTCAATGGCGACCATAAAGCGGTATTGAAATGGCAGACAGAATGGCAAGCCTGTGATGAAGTTCAAATGGGCGGGGGTTGCCGTGCTGAACATGCAACGCTGACCGAGATCAGTGATACCAAAAGCGTATTATTTAAACGTGGTTGGGGCTTAAGAGGGCGCATCGAATATCTGACTAAGATCCCAACTTACTACTACTTATACCGTGTGGGTGGCATCAGCTTAAAAGCTGAAAAAGAGCGTAAATGTCCGCAATGTGGTGGTGAATGGTTGCTAGATGCGCCGATCCACGATGTTTTCTATTTCAAGTGTGATGATTGCCGTCTGGTATCAAACATCTCTTGGGATCATCTTAAGTAATCTATAAAGCTTAATTTTCGATTCAAGGTATCGAAGTGTTAGTCAATACTTCGATACCTTGAATCGCCCCTCAATTTTTCTCCCTGTTAGCTTCTCGTTTGTTGCTCTTTTTAACTCTCTATATTGGTCGTTAATCAGTATTTAGCTTGCCAATATTATCGAACCTATTTTTGCATCTAAATGCGCTCATTCCTTGCTGTATGTCTCTTTCTGTATCCCTCAAATATTCACCGGAATAATCCAACACTCATCAATTTTTCGTTACCTCAATAGTTAACCTGATCACAATAATCAATCAGTTCTCTTTCAATTTATATTCTGCTCAATATAAATGGGATCGATCCCATGGGAATGTTCCCATTTATGAGAATAACACAATTCTAGATCTGAAAGGAATGGACGATGAAATTGTTACCTATTGCTGCTGCACTCTCTACTGCTTTACTTACACCTAATTTATACGCTGATGAAACCACGCCATTGGAGTTTAATGGCTACATGCGCGGCGGCGTTGGCCTGAGTAATGAAGGTGGTTCAAATAGTAAATGGGAAGTGAGTAAAGTTGGACGACTCGGCAACGAAAATGACCTGTATGGTGAGTTTGGTTTTAGAAAAGAGGTGTATGCCGAGGACGACGTTTCATTTTTAGTTGATTCCATGTTGTCGTACTGGCAAGGCCAAGATGAGAACGCGGCGGATAAAAGCGTGGATGTAGTTCAACTGAATGTTCAAGCGGTAGGGCTTTTTGAAGATAAAGACATTGGTATTTGGGCGGGTGAGCGCTACTACCAACGCCATGATGTACACATCGTTGATAACTACTATTGGGATGTAAGCGGTATTGGTGCGGGTGTTGAACACATCAATATGGGACCAGGTAAATTATCGGTGGCTCTGATTCAAGATACAGTGACAGGCGATGTATTTGATGGCAAAGAGACTACAGCTATGATTGCTGATATACGCTATGCGGGTATTCCATTGTGGAACAATGCGGATCTTGAGGTCGGTATTGATATGAACTTCGCCAATGAAAAGCAGGGTCAAACGGTGGACGCGGATGACAGCGTAATGTTAACGGCAAGTTTGAATCAAAACCTTAATGGTGGCTTCAACAAAACCATTCTTCAAGTTGCTAACTCTGGTTATGCCGAACAGATGACAACCTTTGGTACAGGTAAGGGTATCGTTCGTGATGCAAACAACAACGATGCGGATGGCTTCCGATTGATTAACTGGGGTGTGCTTGCTATCGGTGAGAACATCGAGTTTGGCCACACGGTTCGTTATGCGGCGTCAACGGGCGTTGGTGCAAATAACAGTGATGATGAGTCGTTCAGTGCAGTAATCCGTCCGCTTTATAAGTGGGACAAGCGTATGCGTACCATTCTTGAAATTGGCGGTTTTGTTGAAACTATTGATAACCAAGATGGCGCGGGTGGCAAGTTTACAGTGGCTCAGGCTTGGGTACCGCAAGTGGGTTTCTGGTCACGTCCTGAATTCCGTATCTTTGCGACTTACCTAAATGATGCTGAAAATGACAATGCTTTCGGTGAAGGTAAAAACAGTGAAATGAGTGTCGGTATGCAAGTGGAAGCTTGGTGGTAAGCCGAGTCTTTCTCGTGAGTTGTCATTAATAAAAAGGGCTGACGCTAAGTCAGCCCTTTTGGGTCTTTGTTATAGTGAGGTGCTAAGTGTCGGTAATTACCAACCTTTAACTAAACCACCTTGGAAAATATCATAAGCAGCGTTGTACACTTCTTCAGTTTGGTAAGCCTTTACGAAGTTTTGTACATTTTCCGCATTTAAGTTCTCTTCACGAGAAACAATTAGGTTTACGTATGGTGAATCTTTGTCTTCAACGAATACACCATCTTTTTGTGGAGTTAGGTTGATTGAGCTTGCGTAAGTTGTATTGATGATAGATAGAGTTACATCATCCAGAGAGCGCGGTAGCTGCGCAGCGTCTAGTTCAACAATCGTTAGGTTTTTAGGATTGCTAACTATGTCACGCACTGTCGCGAGAAGACCGGCATCTTCGCTAAGCTCAAGCAGACCTTGTTGCTCAAGAAGCAGGAGAGAGCGACCTAGGTTTGTTGGATCGTTTGGTACTGCGATACGAGCACCATCTTGAATGTCGTTTACTGATTTCACTTCTTTTGAGTAGCCAGCAATTGGATAAACAAAGGTGTTACCAGCGATAGTCAGTTTGTAACCACGATCGGCAACTTGTTGTTCTAGGTATGGTGCGTGTTGAAATGCATTGATGTCGATAGAACCGTCATCTAGCGCTGCGTTTGGTGTTACATAATCAGTAAAAGTCACTAACTCAACATCCAAGCCGTATTGCTCTTTCGCTACTTTCGCTGCAACTTCAGCAACTTGTGCTTCAGCCCCTGCAATTACGCCGACTTTGATTTTTGAAGTGTCGACTTCTTTATCGCCACAACCTGCTAGTACTAGCGCTGAAGCTGCTGCTGCGATAGTAAGTAAACCTTTAAGGTTAAATTTCATAATAATCTCCTTTTAATAAATCTATTTAATTTGGTTCAAACGACGCTTGGTTTTAGATAGTTTGCGTTTAAACGCTGAGTCTTTATCTGTGGTCAACGCGGCGAACTAATGAATCACCGATTGATTGAATAATTTGTACCAGCACAATCAACATCACTACCGTCACAGCCATGATGGTGACATCGTAGCGGTGGAATCCGTAACGAATGGCAACATCACCCAGGCCACCGCCGCCCACAGTACCTGCCATTGCTGAGTAACTCACAAGCGTTACTAGTGTGATGGTGACTGAGTTGATGATCGTCGGTAGTGCTTCAGGAAGCAGAACCTTATTGATTATTTGTGTTGGTGTTGCGCCCATTGACTGAGCAGCTTCCACTAGACCTGTTGGCACTTCAAGTAGTGCACTCTCGATAAGTCGAGCTACGAATGGGATAGCCCCAATTGTTAATGGAACAATTGCTGCTGTTGTCCCGATAAAGGTACCGATCAACATCTTAGTCAGTGGGATAATCGCCACCATCAGCACTAAGAAAGGCACTGAACGACCTACGTTGACAACTGCACCTAGAGTCTTGTTTAGCTTGGTGTTCTCAAGTAAACCACCTTTCTTGGTTGTGTGTAGAATCACGCCTAATGGAATACCGACAGCAAAACCAACAATGCCAGCAACAGCAACCATGTACAGCGTTTCGCCTGTTGCGCCTAATAGAAGGTTACCGTTCAAGCTGATCCAGTCAGCAATCTCGTTGAAACTAAAGGACATAACCAAGCACCTCTACTTTTACATTGTTGTCGCGTAGGAATTGGATAGCAGCATTATCATCGGCTTCATTACCGAACAGCTCGGCAACCATCATGCCAAATTTTACACCGCCAGCGTAATCAAGATCAGAGCTTAATATACTGACATCGATATTAAATTTTCGTGCAATCTGCGTCATCAGCGGAGCATCAACCGTTGCGCCCGTAAACTCAAGGCGTACCAGTGGATAGCTGCTGTTTACACGAGTCTCTTGCAAACGCGCTTGGTAATCTTCAGGAATCGTCAGATCCAGCGTTGAACGAATAAATTGATGCGCCAGTTCTGTTTTAGGGTGTGCGAATATGTCACCCACAGTCCCTTTTTCTACAAGCTCGCCGCCACCAATGATGGCGACTTCGTGACAGATGTTTTTAACCACATCCATTTCGTGAGTAATCAATAGAATCGTGATGCTTAGCTTACGGTTGATTTTTCGTAGCAGCTCAAGAATCGATTGAGTGGTTGCTGGATCCAGAGCACTGGTTGCTTCATCACAAAGCAGTACTTTTGGGTCTGATGCTAATGCACGAGCAATCGCGACACGTTGCTTTTGACCACCACTTAAATTCGCTGGATAAGTATCGCGTTTGTCTGCAAGGCCAACAAGATCGAGTAACTCACTCACTTTCGCTTCAATAGCCGCTTTATCTCTACCGGCAAGCTCTAAAGGCAGTGCTACATTGTTAAATACAGTACGAGAAGACAACAGATTGAAGTGCTGGAAGATCATACCTATGTTACGGCGCGCTTCGCTTAGTTCAGACTTGCTGAGTTTTGTTAGGTCGATACCGTCAACAATCACTTCACCTGAAGTCGGGGCTTCTAACATGTTTACACAACGGATCAGGGTGCTTTTACCTGCACCTGAAGAGCCGATGACTCCGAAGATTTGACCTTGAGGTATGTGGAGGTTGATATCAATTAAGGCATTGATTTCTTTAGTGCCTTGATAAAAAACCTTATTGACTTGATTCACTTTAATCATAGAGAAACCCGTGCAGATAGAACAGAATAATATGTCGATAGCTCGCTCGATTTACAGACGATGCTATGGTGTTCTATGATCTAAGTCAATAGATATTTTTACGTCTAGACGGCTAAACGTAAGTGGTGTTATTTAAGGTGGAAACCGTTTTTTAACAAGTGCAGAAATAAATAGATAGTGATGAAGCAAATAAAGCGTGTAATAATTAATGATTAATAGAGCGTTGATAGAGAACTGAATTTTGTCTAAACCTGCTGTTTTTTTAGATCGTGATGGTGTGATTAACGTTGATCACGGCTACGTACATGATGAGCATGACTTTGAATACATCGACGGTGTGTTTGAAGCGGCGAAAGCGTTTAAAGATATGGGTTATTTATTGGTGCTAGTGACTAACCAGTCAGGTATTGCTCGTGGCATGTTTAGCGAAGACCGTTTTCTTTCTCTGACGCAGTGGATGGATTGGAACTTTGTTGATAATGGTGTCGAGCTTGATGGCATCTATTACTGTCCTCACCACGCTGAACACGGTATCGGTGACTACAAGCAAGATTGTGAATGTCGTAAACCAAAGCCAGGCATGTTCATTTCTGCTCGTGACTTTCTGAAAATTGATATGGCTAATTCAGTCATGATCGGCGATAAAGCTGAAGACATGATGGCTGCAGAGGCAGCAGGAGTTGCCACTAAAGTATTGGTGAGAACCGGCAAGCCAATCACTGAAAAGGGTGAAGCGCTAGCTAGCGTAGTACTTGATAGCATTAAAGACGTACCCGCTTTCTTAAAAGGTTAAGCGTTTCATTGAGCACTAAGGTCATGTACCTATCCTTAAAAAGCACCTAATTGTTACTAGGGTTTATACTGTTTAAGAAGATAAGTATCGTGTCTATATAAAGATGAGGAACGAAGTATGAAAGCTATGTTAGTAGCATCTCTATGTACGGTAGCATTAATCGGGTGCTCTAAGTCAGCAGTCCCTGATAGTGAAGCATCGAATAATCAGTTCATGACTTATCAATGTGAGTCTGATGTTTCGTTTGAAGTAGCTTACCTTGATAATGAAAAAGCGGTCTTACGTTTGCTTGACGATGAATATCGTCTGACTCAGGTACCGGCAGGTTCAGGAACCAAATATATTCTAGATGATGGCACTGCAGAGGTAGTTAACAACATCACTTTGCGTACTAAAGGTGACAATGCACGTCTAGAACTTGGTCGTGTTGTGTATCGAAATTGTCAAAAGTAAGTCATCGTAAGAACGACTAGGATTTACATACAGTTAAGTGAGGGAATCTACCCTCACTTTTTCTCTCTTCCCTTTTAACGTTAGACTTTTTATGAGCAAAAAACTCACTATTCTCGATATTGCTAAGCTGTCCGGTGTTGGTAAGTCAACCGTATCTCGCGTTCTGACCAACGACCCTAAAGTGAAACCTGAGACCCGTGAAAGGGTGGAAAGAGTAATTCAAGAATCTGGGTACACACCTTCAAAGTCTGCGCAATCAATGCGTGGTGGCAGTCAAAAAGTCATCGGCGTGATCATCTCTCGTTTAGATTCTCCCTCTGAAAACAAAGCCGTTAGTACCATGTTGGCTGAGTTGTATCGAGCGGATTACGATGTGGTGATTATGGAAAGTCAGCTCGACAGAGAAAAAGCCAATGAGCACCTGCAAGTTCTGAAGCGACGTAATGTGGATGGCATCATTGTGTTTGGCTTTACTGACTGTGATATCCCAGCGATCGAAACATGGGAACACAAAGCTGTGGTTATTGCTCTGGATACCGAGAATGTGACGTCGATTAACTATGATAACCAACAGGTTATTGATCGTGCTCTCGCGCATCTATCGGGTCAAGGGATCTCAGATGTCGGCTTTATTGGTGTTGATCCTAGTGATAAATCAACCGGTGAACTGCGTCTTAAGGCTTATCTAGATTGGTGTGAAAGCACCGGAGTGATTGCGAATTATCGTACTGGTCAACTTCATCATAAAAGTGCTTATCAGCTAGTGGATGAGATACTGACTCCTGCAACTCAAGCGATTGTTTGTGCCAGTGATACCTTGGCCCTTGGCGTGATTAAACGTCTACAAGAGCGACAACGCGAAGATGTGGTCGTGACAGGCGTTGGTGGCAACACTTTGCTCTCTTTTTTGTTTCCTCGTGTATTCAGCATTGACCCCGGCTATCAGTCCGCAGGGAAATTAGCGGCTAATCTATTGATCTCCCAGCTTTTAGGTAACTCTGAGATCTCTCATCACACCCAACCTCCGATTTTATAATCCACTCAATTAAGCAAAATTGAACCGCTTGGATTAAAATTAGAGTGTGATCTCTTTCAATTAATGGGACTGTTCCCATTTTAATTTATTATTCATACGGGCATTATAATAATCGTTTTTGGGAATGTTCCCATTAATCTAAATCCTGAGTGGTTATCGCTGAATGGTTTAGATGAGTAATTGAATGAAACCAGGGTGGGGTAGTATGAGTAAGATAGCGAAGCAAGACGTTGCGCGTCTTATCGAGTTAGTCGGTGGCAAAGAAAATATTGCGAGTGTCAGCCATTGTTTGACTCGACTGCGTTTTGTATTGAACGATACGGAACAAGCAAACAAAGCAGAACTAGAAAAGCTGAAGTTGGTAAAAGGCTGCTTTACGAACGCAGGTCAATTCCAAGTCGTGATTGGCACAGAGGTTGATGAAGTGTACGCACTTCTGATTGAACAAACGGGTAAAGAGGCGTCATCAAAAGATGAGTCTAAGCTTGCAGCTCGTCAGAACATGAACTTCCTTGAGCGTGGTATCTCCCATTTAGCCGAAATTTTCGTACCACTGTTGCCTGCCATCATTACGGGTGGTTTGATTCTTGGTTTCCGTAATGTGATTGGCGACATTCGCATGTTCGACGGCAAAACCTTGGTTGAGATCAGCCAGTTCTGGGCAACCGTTCACTCTTTCTTATGGTTGATCGGCGAAGCGATTTTCTTCTTCCTACCGGTTGGTGTGTGTTGGGCGACGGTTAAGAAGCTCGGCGGAACCCCTATTTTGGGTATCACGCTCGGTGTGACCTTGGTTTCCCCACAATTGATGAACGCTTACATGATAGGTAAATCGGTACCTGAGGTGTGGGACTTTGGCTTGTTCGTGATTGAGAAAGTTGGTTATCAGGCACAGGTGATCCCAGCGATGCTAGCGGGTGTGGCTTTGGCATTTATTGAGACTAACCTCAAGCGTATTGTTCCTTCTTATCTGTACCTTGTTGTCGTGCCATTTGTATCGATTATTTTGTCTGTGATTCTAGCACACGCTTTCATTGGTCCATTTGGCCGCATGTTAGGCGATGGTGTGGCATTCGCGGCTAAAGCGGCAATGACTGGTGATTTTGCGATTCTTGGTTCAGTGGTATTTGGCTTCCTATACGCACCTTTGGTAATTACAGGTATTCACCACACAACCAACGCAGTCGACCTACAATTGATGCAAGACTTAGGCGGTACGCCAATCTGGCCTTTGATTGCTTTATCAAATATTGCGCAAGCTTCAGCGGTTGTCGGCATCATCATCTTAAGCAAGCGTGAAGGCGAACGAGATATCTCGGTTCCAGCTGCAATCTCTGCCTACTTAGGTGTGACAGAGCCAGCGATGTATGGCATCAACCTTAAATACAAATTCCCAATGCTGAGCGCAATGATCGGCAGTGCCGCAGCGGCTGCAATCTGTGGTAGTGCAGGTGTGATGGCGAATGGAATAGGTGTCGGTGGCTTGCCGGGTATCTTATCGATTCAACCGCAATATTGGTCTGTTTACTTAATTGCGATGCTGGTGGCGATTGTACTACCAATCACATTAACACTGTTCTTCTATAAACGAGCACAGATGAAAGGCGAGCTAGAAACCGCCAACGCGTAATGCATTAAATAAGCGATGACTTCAAAGTGAGCCATCGCTTTTTCTCTTAGTTATAGCTTTTTCTTTTAGTTATAACGGCTATTCGACCATGATTCACATGGTGATTTTTTATTTATATTTTCTGGTAAGTGAGTGTTAGAGATGGCGATGACTGAGCATGATAAAAGTTGGTGGAAAACCGCAACCATCTATCAAATCTACCCAAAGAGCTTTTGTGACAGTGGCAGTAAAGGTACTGGCGATATCAAAGGGATCATTTCAAAGCTGGATTATCTTAAACACTTGAGTGTGGATGCAATTTGGTTAACCCCAGTTTACGCATCACCAATGATCGATAACGGCTACGATATTTCAGACTACTACGCGATTAATCCTCAATTCGGCACCATGGAAGATTTCGACTTATTACTGTCTGAAGCGCACCAACGTGGTATCCGTATCGTGATGGATATAGTGGTAAACCACACCTCGACAGAGCATGCATGGTTCCAATCTGCTTTGGGCGACAAAAACAGCCCGTACCGCGATTACTACATCTGGAAAGACCCAGTAAACGGCCAAGCACCCACTAACTGGCAATCTAAGTTTGGCGGTAATGCATGGGCTCTCGATGAAGCCACAGGTCAATACTACCTTCATCTATTCGCCAAAGAGCAGGCCGACCTGAACTGGGAGAACCCGGTTGTACGTGGTGAAGTGAAAGACGTTATCAGCTTCTGGGCTGAAAAAGGCGTTGATGGTTTCCGCCTTGATGTCATTAATTTAATTTCAAAGCAGCAAGACTTTCCTAACGATGATATTGGTGACGGTCGTCGTTTTTACACTGATGGCCCACGAGTGCATGAATATCTGAAAGAGATCAGTGAAGAAGTATTCCAGAAATACGGCAGCGTGACGGTTGGCGAGATGTCTTCAACGACACTGGAACATTGTCAGCAATACTCAAATATTGATAACAGTGAGCTATCTATGGTGTTTAATTTTCATCACCTTAAGGTCGATTACACCAATGGTGAGAAGTGGACCAATGCGCCGTTTGATTTCTTACAGCTCAAGTCGATCTTCAATCACTGGCAAACAGGCTTGAACGGCAAAGGGTGGGGCGCGCTATTTTGGTGTAATCACGACCAACCAAGAGTGGTGAGCCGTTTAGGTGATGATCAGCAGTATCGTGTTGAGTCGGCTAAGATGCTGGCTGCGTCTGTACATATGATGCAAGGCACGCCGTATATCTATCAAGGTGAAGAAATTGGCATGACTAACCCAGGCTATACTGAGATCAGCCAATATCGTGATGTAGAGAGCACCAACATGTACGACATCATGGTTAACCGTGATGGTGTGGAGCATCAAGATATGATGGCGATTTTAGCGCAGAAATCTCGCGATAACTCTCGTACACCGATGCAATGGAACTGTGAAGCATATGCAGGCTTTTCACAAGAACAGCCATGGCTAGACGTTGCGAATAACTATACTGAGATCAATGCTGAGCAAGCGCTGGAAGATAAAGATTCTGTTTTTTACTTCTACAAGAGCTTGATTGAGTTACGTAAACAAGTGCCTGTGATTACTCATGGTAGTTATCAAGATTTATTGCCTGAACACTCATCTATTTTTGCGTATGCACGTGAGAGCGAAGGGCAAACTTTGTTGTGTATTAACAACTATTATGGTGAAGAGGCGGAATGCGTTTTACCGGAACGTTTTGATATGAGTAAGGCGAAGAGTTTGTTGTCTAACTATCAAGAAGCGAACACTTCAGTAGTATTACTTCATCAAGTCTTACGTCCTTATGAGACTCGTATTCTCTTGATTGAAGGTTAACCTTGTTTCATTTTCACAAGCCTGATTCTTATTCCCCTTAAAGGGTTGGGCTTTTACAAAGGCTTTGGAGTGCTCCCCAAAGCCTTTTTGTTTTAGTGATGTCTGGAATATCGTGCCTCGAGTCTACTTGCGAGAAGTTTGAGCATCGAGTAGCCAGCAATGACAGAGCAGGTAATGAACGCTAAGACGCGTAATTCACCGAGTAGCGAGTTGGTTTGTGGTTCATTGCCAATACTATGTTCAATACTGCGGTGCCTAATACAGATACGGCAATTACCCAAGGTGACACAAAGAAGAACGATGCAAAAAGAATACACGCATCAATACCCATTTGTGTTTTACCTACCGAGATACCGTAGCGGTCTTGGATAAACAAGCACAGTACGTTGAAACCACCCAGACTTGAGCGGTGACGGAATAGGATTAGCATGCCTAAGCCCATTAACAAGCCGCCAGCTACCGCACAGTAAATTTCATTATGAACGTCTAACGAAATCACCAAGTATAAATGATCGGCAAATACAGACACTAAAGCGCCAGAAATGGCACTGCTTATCGCAAAGTGACGGCCGAATCGTTTCCATGCTAATAGGTAGAATGGGCTGTTGGCAATAAAGTACAAAATACCAAAGGTTACTGGTGTAAATTGACTCAAAAGCAGTGCCAAGCCAGTCGTACCACCAGTAAGCAGGTTTGCTGACTGTAAAAAGAAGACGCCTAATGCCACTAAAAACGTACCAGTGAGGATCGCTACCCAATCTTCTTTACGTGAGTGTTTTTCCATCGTTTTTATAATTACCTAACCAATAAAGGCGTGCATAGTAGAGAAAAACCTTAGCTTTCGGTAGCTAGAGGGGGAAAATTAAGGTAAACCTATGTAATCTGCGTTTTACAGGGTGTAAAGCGTAAAATTGACAGTAAGTACCATCTTTGGTTGGATAAGCTTTATAACCATGATGAACCTTATTTGTGATTATGAAAAAACTGCATGATAAAATTGCAATTAGCTCTTTATGACCTAAATCAAATTATGTAGAATGCGTCACATCAAAACGGTGACGGAAACGTTTGCTTTCGGTCGTTGTGTGGTTTTTTTGAAACTTTCAGTACAATCTGAGTCAGGAGATACAGATGCTTAAGCGTGACATGAACATTGCTGATTACGATGCGGATCTATTCGCAGCTATCCAAGAAGAAACTCTTCGTCAGGAAGAGCACATCGAACTTATCGCTTCAGAAAACTACACAAGCCCACGTGTAATGGAAGCTCAAGGTTCTCAACTTACAAACAAATACGCTGAAGGCTACCCAGGTAAGCGTTACTACGGTGGTTGTGAGTACGTAGATAAAGTTGAAACTCTAGCAATCGAACGTGCATGTGAGCTGTTTGGCGCTCAATACGCGAACGTACAACCTCACTCAGGTTCTCAAGCAAACAACGCTGTATACATGGCACTACTGAATGCTGGCGATACTGTTCTAGGTATGAGCCTAGCGCACGGTGGTCACCTAACTCACGGTTCTCCAGTAAACTTCTCTGGTAAGCTTTACAACATCATTCCTTACGGTATCGATGAAGCAGGTCAAATCGATTACGAAGAGATGGAAGCGCTAGCTATCGAGCACAAACCTAAGATGATCATCGGTGGTTTCTCAGCTTACTCTCAAGTTTGTGATTGGAAGCGCATGCGTGAAATCGCTGACAAAGTAGGTGCTTACTTTTTCGTAGATATGGCTCACGTTGCGGGTCTAATCGCGGCAGGTGTCTACCCGAACCCAGTTCCACACGCTCACGTTGTTACAACAACCACGCACAAAACGCTTGCTGGCCCTCGTGGTGGTCTTATCCTTTCTAACGAAGGCGAAGATCTTTACAAGAAGCTGAACTCAGCAGTATTCCCAGGCGGCCAAGGTGGTCCTCTAATGCACGTTATCGCTGGTAAAGCAGTAGCGTTCAAAGAAGCTCTAGAGCCAGAGTTCAAAGAATACCAAGCTCGCGTTGTTGCTAACGCAAAAGCAATGGTAGCTGAATTCCTAGCACGCGGTTACAACATCGTTTCAGGTTCTACAGAGAACCACCTGTTCCTAGTTGACCTAATCGACAAAGACATCACAGGTAAAGAAGCCGATGCAGCACTAGGTGCAGCGAACATCACTGTGAACAAGAACTCAGTACCAAATGATCCACGTAGCCCGTTCGTTACTTCAGGTATCCGTATCGGTTCTCCTTCTATCACTCGTCGCGGTTTCTCAGAAGCAGACGCGAAAGAGCTAGCAGGTTGGATGTGTGACATCCTAGATAACATGGGTGATGAGTCTGTTATCGAAGCAACGAAAGCAAAAGTACTAAACATATGTAAGCGTCTACCGGTTTACGCTTAATTTTTTCTGCGTAGAGTGAACGAATTTCTGTGTCGCACATACTCATTTGCTAGCGCAAACTCCGTGTGAGCTCCTTGAACTTCGCTCATCTACTTTGAAAAATACTTTTAAAAGGGGCTCATTGAGTCCCTTTTTTGTATTTGTCGGTATGAGAGTTGGGTTATCTGAGAATACAGAAAGGCAGGTCCTAAAAAGGGCTGATGTTTGCACATCAACCCTTTGCTGTTTGTTGGTATCGGTTTTACTTTTTGATGCTCAGTAAAGTTCCTGACTTACATCTAAACGAGTAGTAGCTGCGACTCTCGTTGAATTTGCCTAAGCCTTCGCCATCGCAGTAGTCTATGTTGATATCACGCATTACTTCTAGCGTATCTTCACTGTTCAAAGCGAATTTAGAACCATCAGAACAGACGATACGAATTCGCTCATCATGGCTTACTGAGTAAATATCGACTTCGGTATTACACAGCTCAAAAGAGGCTTCACGAAAGTTGTCTTGCTGTGTATTTGAAGCGCAACCTGCAGTCAGTGTTGCAGCGAAAACTGCCAAAAGTCCGAGTCTTTTCATTGTTAATCCTTCGCTATCATCAGATTGGGTGATGAGTTTTATATGCTATTTGAGGTAGCCTATACAACAATACGCTTCGGTTCAAGGAGCGTTCGTTGACTCTAAGATATAAAAGTATAGATGTAGACAGATAATTTATAACGGGTTTGTTGCATGTTTACTTATTACGTATCACCAACAAAAAAGACCAACACAGAGGTTGGTCTATTAATAGGAAGCTCGTTTTAAATCATTATCGAAACTGTTTGGCTTCTGGAAGATACTCAAAACCAGCAGACGCGAGCTTAGCGATCAATGCAGCTTTGTCAATTTCGTAGAAGTTGACTACTCGATCCAAATTACCGCCGAAGTCATCGCGAAGCTTCATATTGACGATGCTCATCAACATCACTGGATCCATCTTTTCAAAGTTAGCGAGATTCATACTAGTCCTCGAAATCTGAAATCAGTAGGTTCGCGGCGGCAAATGCTGCACGTTCACGAGCTTCTTTAGCAAGGGATTCATCGGCAGCAAGGTTGTTCAATGTTTTTACTGCGCAGGTGATCGCTTTAGGGATATAGCCTTGGTCGCCACTGCCAATTTGAGAATACAGTTCACGCACTAAATCACAACAATCGTATACTTTCATTTTTATACCTAACCAAATGATAACTGATATCAATATACACATAGAGATAAGCAAAAACAAAGTGGATCTGCTCAAGAGCAGAGTTAGTTTGTCTTTGCTCAATATATTACTTAGTTAGCCTGCGGCTTAGGCTTCTCTTTACTGACTCGTTTGGTATTTATCGATTAGCCAGATACTTGTTGTTCAAGTTGATAAGTGACTTCATCAGCAAGGTTTAGTTGTTTCGCGAGCTCTTTCAGGTACGCCTTTTCCATGAAATTCTGTTCGTCGGCAACAATCAAAGAGGCTAAGTAGATCTCGCTCGCTTGCTGAGGTGAAGTGGCCAGTTGCGCAATCTCACTTGGGTCGAGTGGCTTGTGCAGTTCTTCAGATACCAACTTAGTCAGTTGATAATCAGCGCCCATGTTTTCTACTGCTTGTTCTATCTTAGCCATCTCTTCTTTATCAACATGACCATCAGCTTTAGACGCGGCTATCATAGATCGTAGAATAAGAACACCGTGATTAGCATCATTTTCATCAAATTGAGCCTGTTCGACATTGGGTGTCTGGCCTTGTTTCGATTGGTAGTCGTTGTAGACTTTATAAGCGAGAGCACCAAGAGCTGCTGCGCCACCAATGCCGGCTGCTTTCTTACCCATTTTCTTGGTCTTTTTAGAGCCCATTAACGTCCCTAACAGTCCACCACCAACAGCGCCTGCACCGAAAGCGCCAAGTGTGCTCTTGTTGATACCTTTGTCATTGCTGCTACTGCCTTGAGAGAGGCTGCTTAAACTTGAAGACCCTTGGGAAAGCTTCTGAGTGCCTTGTTTAACGAGATCTGAATTAAGTGCTTGGTTAAGTAAGCTTTTGATATCCATCGATACCTCCAATGGTGAGCATGTCTAAAAAGTTGATAACACCAATATACGGATTTGAAGATGAACAGGGGATTAACTTACGTTATTAACTCTACTGATAAATAGAAGGGAGTTTGAAGGGAAACGACAGGCACAAAAAAGGCCACCTAATGGCAGCCTTTCAATGTTTATCTAGCGAGTAACTAATTATTTAGTCAATACAGACTTATTCAGTTACTAAATTACTAAGCTAGTTGAGCTTTAAGGTGCTCGATAACCGTGTCCATTGCGATAACTTCTTTATCACCAGTACGACGGTTTTTGTATTCGAAGTTGCCTTCGTCCATGCTGCGATCACCGATAACGATAGTGTGAGGAATACCCACTAGTTCGATATCTTTAAACATTACACCAGGGCGCTCTTTACGGTCATCAAATAGTACTTCGATACCCATAGCTGTTAATTCAGCGTATAGCTTCTCAGCTGCTTCTTTAACGCGCTCAGATTTGTGCATGTTCATTGGTACGATAGCAACTTGGAACGGTGCGAGTGCGTCTGGCCAAGTGATACCGAATTTATCGTGGTTTTGCTCGATAGCCGATGCAACAACACGTGAAACACCGATACCGTAACAACCCATTTCTAGGATTACGCTCTTACCATCAGGACCAAGCACGTTACAGTTCATTGCTTTAGAGTAAGTATTACCTAGCTGGAAGATGTGACCAACTTCGATACCGCGCTTAAGTTGGATAGTACCTTGACCACATGGGCTAAGGTCGCCTTCAACAACGTTACGTAGATCTTCAACTTGAGCAAGCTCAACGTCACGACCCCAGTTAATACCGAAGTAGTGCTTACCGTCTACGTTTGCACCAGCGCCAAAGTCACTCATTACAGCAACAGAGCGGTCAACGATGAATGGCAGCTCTAGGCCAACAGGGCCAAGTGAACCAGGACCTGCACCAACAAGTGCACGGATTTCTTCTTCAGAAGCCATTTCTAGTGGAGAAGCAACTTGTGGAAGGTTCTCTGCTTTCACTTCGTTCAGTTCGTGGTCGCCACGGATGATCAGTGCAATGATGTCTGCATCTACTTCATCAGACGCTTTAACGAATAGAGTCTTAACGGTCTTCTCGATTGCTAGACCGTGTTGCTCTACAAGCTCAGCAATTGTTTTTGCGTTTGGCGTATCAACCAGTTCCATCTCTTGAGTTGGCGCTGCCGCTTCAGTTGTAGGAGCTAGTGCTTCTGCTTTCTCGATGTTCGCTGCGTAATCAGATTCAGAAGAGAATGCGATTAGATCTTCGCCGCTTTCAGCAAGAACGTGGAATTCTTGAGAGCCGCTACCGCCGATTGCACCAGAGTCTGCCAATACTGGACGGTACTCAAGGCCCATGCGGTCGAATGCTTTACAGTAAGCATCGTGCATCGCTTGGTAAGACTTTTCTAAGCCTTCTTTGTCGATATCAAAACTGTACGCATCCATCATAGAGAATTCACGTGCACGCATTACGCCAAAACGAGGGCGACGTTCATCACGGAATTTAGTCTGGATTTGGAACAGGTTTAGAGGAAGCTGTTTGTAAGAGCTAATCTCGTTACGTACTAGGCTCGTCACCACTTCTTCAGCTGTTGGGCTAAGAACGAACGGACGAGAGTGACGGTCTGTGAAACGAAGTAGCTCAGGGCCCATCTTTTCAGAACGGCCAGTCTCTTCCCAAAGCTCAAACGGTTGAACTACGGGCATCAAGATTTCAACGGCACCTGCATTATCGATCTCTTGGCGAACGATATTTTCGACTTTACGCAGTACACGTAGACCAGTAGGTAGCCAAGTATATAAACCTGAAGCTAGCTTACGGATCATACCTGCACGTAGCATCAGCTGGTGGCTGATTACTTCTGCGTCGTTTGGAGTCTCTTTCAGAGTAGAAAGAAGGTAGTTACTGGTACGCATTCTGTGGTATCCGTTTCATCATTGATAAAAGAAAATTTGCCGAGCTTAGTGGCGTCAGCAAATCTGATATAGCCGTATATAATATCAGCCTATTTGAGTTCTCAAAAGCGCTCAATGTCAGTAACATTGATGAAAAGCGTTTCAACAACGAATTTCACGTTAAGATCGAACAAATTTACCGCATATTCTTTACTGTCTGGTTTGCCTTTTTTATAGGCAGGGCGAGGATCTTGGCCAAGAACTTCTTTGATTACCTGAATGATGTGGTGCCCCTGTGGGTGTTGTACCAGCTTCGCTTGGGCTTGCTGTGAAAAGTTAACGTCGAGCACTTCTGGTTCATCGGCGGCAAACCCTCCCAATGCATCCGGAATCGAATCTGAATAGGGGATATAAGGCTTGATGTCGATGATCGGTGTACCGTCTACTAAGTCGACGCTGCCGAGATCCAACCAAGTCTGTCCTTTCTCTTGAGACACACCTTTTAGTTCAACCGCAGACATGCCAATTCCATTTGGTCTGAATGTGGCACGTGACGCGAATACACCAATACGTTCATTCCCGCCAAGGCGAGGTGGCCTCACAGTTGGTTTCCATCCTGCTTCGAGGTTTTTGTCGAACATGAACAACAACCAAACATGGCTAAATTGCTCAATATTACGGACGGACTCAAGGCAGTTTGCTGAGTCAACGAGTCTTATTCTTGAGCTGGATGTTGGTACTAATCTAGGTTGCCTTGGTACCGCGAACTTCTCTTTATAAGGAGACTCTATAAAGCCAATAGGTTCAATGGAGTACATGGACGGACACTCTCTAATTTCGATCTATGGCGGAAAAATACCATAAAATCGCTTGTCTTTCTTTTGATAATGATTATCATCTAGTATGTTATAACATATCGATTTTATTATTTTAGGGAAACACAATGAAACCGAATATCCACCCGGACTACCGCACAGTGGTATTCCATGACACCAGCGTTGATGAGTACTTCTTAATAGGCTCTACGCTGAAAACAGATCGAATTATCGAATGGGAAGATGGCAATACTTATCCTTACTTCACTATTGAAGTGTCGTCAAAGTCGCACCCTTTCTATACCGGTAAACAGAGAGTGCTACATAAAGAGGGACGCGTTGCGAACTTCACTCGTCGTTTTGGTCAATTAGGTAAAGGGAATAAGTAGATGAAAGTGGTTAAATCTCTTAAGAGTGCAAAAAGTCGTCACCCAGATTGTCAGGTTGTGAAGCGCAGAGGTCGCCTCTATGTCATCTGTAAGTCCAACCCGAGATTCAAAGCGGTTCAAAAATAGTCAGTCATACGACGTGACACAGATTTAAAAACGAGGGGAAAGTCAAACTTCATTCATTTGTCAGTTTTTCTTTTCCTTCGAGAGGAAGGTTATTAAATATCAAGTGTTTTTTATAGTACGGCGAACTTTGTTTTTAAATTAATCAATGGCTTATATCGTCAATTATATTTGTAGTGAATGTGTTCTTTTGAATTATAAATCTAGTTTTAGTCCCATGTGTGGATTTATTTGCTAGTTAAACGTTCAAATAGAGTTAAAAATAATCAATTATTACACATTTTGTAACATTTTGAATTTCTAATTGATAATTTTGTCGCGTACCCTTCGCTGGCAATTTGAACATTTTTGTCACAATTGCACAGGAATCACTACAAGGAGGGAACTGATGAGTTCATCAGATTCAATAAAAAACAACTCGCCAAAGAAACCTATTTTTACCCGCTTTCTCGATGGCGTTGAATATTTGGGGAACCTTTTACCCCACCCAATTACTCTTTTTGCAATCTTCTGTGTCGCAATTTTAGTTACTTCAGGTATCGCTGGATATTTTGAGGTGTCTGTTATGGATCCTCGTCCAGACGGTGCGCCAGGTCGTGCTGCTGACGGCATGATTCACGTTGTAAGCTTACTTAACGCTGAAGGCTTACAACTCATCGTCACTAATCTCGTTAAAAACTTTGTCGGCTTTGCACCACTAGGTACTGTGCTGGTTGCAATGCTAGGTGTTGCGATTGCTGAACACTCAGGTCTACTATCTGCGGCGATGCGTGGCATGGTAATGGGCGCATCTAAGCGTATGGTTACAGTAACCGTAGTATTTGCCGGTATTATTTCTAACACGGCTTCTGAGCTTGGTTATGTTGTGCTTATCCCTCTTGCGGCAATGCTTTTCCACTCTTTGGGTCGTCACCCATTAGCGGGTCTAGCGGCAGCATTTGCTGGTGTATCTGGTGGTTACTCTGCAAACCTTCTAATCGGTACGGTTGATCCACTGCTTTCTGGTATTACCCAAACAGCAGCGCAAATGATCGACCCGACTTACAGCGTTGGTCCTGAATCAAACTGGTATTTCATGTTTGTTTCTACTTTCTTCATTGCAATTACCGGTGCATTTGTAACTGAGAAGATTGTTGAACCAAAACTGGGTAAATACAACGACGAAGAAGCGTCTGAAGATTTATCAAACGATTCAATGGGCAAGCTAACGGAAATTGAGAAGAAAGGCCTTAAGCTGGCGGGCATCGCTGTGCTAGCCGTTTCTGCTCTTCTTGCGTGGACGATTGTTCCTGCTGATGGTGTTCTGCGTTCAGCGGCTGGTACGGTTTCAGGTTCTCCATTCCTAAAAAGTATCGTAGCGTTTATCTTTGTCTTCTTCGCGGCTCCTGGTTTTGTTTACGGTAAAGTTACCGGCTCAATGAAAACTGACCGTGACGTTATCAATGCAATGTCGAAGTCTATGTCCTCTATGGGCATGTACATCGTACTTGTATTCTTTGCTGCTCAGTTTGTTGCTTTTTTCAAGTGGACTAACTTCGGTCAAGTATTTGCAGTTGCAGGCGCGACTTTCCTACAAGATATCGGCCTAACTGGTCCAATGTTGTTCTTCGCATTCATCCTAATGTGTGGTTTCATTAACCTGATGATCGGTTCGGCTTCTGCTCAGTGGGCAGTTACAGCACCTATCTTCGTTCCAATGCTAATGCTAGTAGGCTACGCACCTGAAACGATTCAAGCGGCTTACCGTATCGGTGACTCAACAACGAACATCATTACACCAATGATGAGCTACTTCGGTCTTATCCTTGCTGTAGCAACGCGTTACATGAAGAACCTAGGTATTGGTACCCTGATTGCTACAATGCTTCCATACTCAATCGTATTCTTGGTTGGTTGGAGCTTAATGTTCTATATCTGGGTATTCGTATTTGGCCTACCTGTTGGCCCAGGTGCGGCGACGTACTACACGCCTTAGTTGTAGAACAGGGGAAACCCTCTCTTAATTGATATTAAAAAAACCTGCATTGTTTGCAGGTTTTTTTGTTTTTTTATGGAGAGATAGAACTAGGTTAAGCTCGGATGAGCCTGCTAGCGTTTGGCTAGAATTCTATCTAAGTGGTTCGCGAACTCACGACGGTCGGTTTGAGAAAGGGTGCTTGGTCCGCCCGTTTGGATGCCACTTGAACGCATGGTATCCATAAAATCACGAATGTTGAGCCGCGCTTTAATGGTCTCTTTGGTGTAAAGCTCACCACGAGAGCTGAGTGCTTGACCACCCTTTGTGATCACTTCATCCGCTAAAGGAATGTCTGATGTAATCACGAGGTCACCGGGCTCTGTGCGTTTTACGATTTCATCATCTGCAATATCAAATCCGCTTGGCACTTGAATTGAGTGAATGTTATTGCGCTTAGGTACGGGAACTAAATGGTTTGCCACAAAGGTGCATTCAACACCTGTGCGCTCTGCTGCACGTACGATTGTTTCACGGATAACTTTAGGACAAGCGTCCGCATCAACCCATATCTTCATAGTGTTCTATTTCTCTGTTAGCCTATTATCTGTAACTTATTGCTCAGTTAACTTAGCTTCTAGCGTGGCTACGCGAGCGGTAAGTTCAAGGATTTGTTTTTCCAGTTGGCTCACACGATCAAGCTCCGGCTCTTTTTGTGTCGCCACTTCAACCTTAGGGACACGATTGGCGCTTTTCCAACTTTTGATCGTTGTGATTAAAGCTGGCATAGGAACGGATGTGCTCATACGAGCTTTAACTAAAGCAACGGTTGGCTCTTTCCCTTGTGCTTGCAGTCCTTCAAGCACCGATTTCAACTCTTCAGAAACATCTTTTGTCAGCATGTTGACCTCCATTTTTAGTCTTTGTGCATTTTACTCGCTCCAGCAGATGATAGCGAATCATAAAACAGCTCATAGCGTGTGAGAGATCTCTTACAAGCGCTGTGAGATAACACGAATATATTTCTAGAGAGATTGATATGCATATAGGTAAATTGTTGAATTTTATTTGTTTTATATAATTAACAACTCAGTTAGATGTGAAATGTGATGAGAATCTATTGTCCGAAATCGTAAATCGCGTAAATTAAACCTTGTCGGAAGGATGCTGACACGGAACAGGAAAGCACCAAGGATTTGGTTATCTTCAGGATGAAGATTTGGTCATTTAGGATTGAATGATCAAGCATGGAGCGTAGGACATTGTAGGGAGACAGTCAGTTGACAGGAAGTTAGCTGCAACGGAATGACAATGGACACCTTTGGGATTAAAGGGTTGGATTCGCATCAGGACGATGTAAAGGACACCGCTCAGGGAACAAGTTATGTGCGCTAACTAGGATTGTTAGCTTTCAGGATGATTGGACACCGCTAGGATGGCGAAGTAAAGGAAAGAGCTGAAGGATTACAGCCACTATTATGGATGATGCATGGAGCATTAATTAGTAGCCGGACTGCTGCGAGTAAGACCCTAGCCCTGACACTTCGGTGTCGGGGCTTTTCTTTTTCTGAGTATCGCTATACAGCGTATTGTGACGTTACATTCGATGAGGCTGTATCTCAAACCGCATCGAGCGGAATCCTACCATGGTCAGTTTGCCTTTGTAGCAGTCATCACCTAACGCTGAAAACTCAAATTGGTACACGGTGTGCCAGCGCCAAATCGTGGTCAATTCATGGCGCATCTTAAGCTTATGACCACTGAAAGCGACACTTAGCAACTGTAAGTCTAGCTCTTTACACTTTCTCGCAATGGCAGTTTTCGCAAGCTCTGATTGCCTGCGCTGTTGCCAAAATAAAAAGCAAAAGAAGCACAGTATTAAAATAGCCAATAAGTTATCTATCATTTAATCCATACTTCCTTTTATCTCTTTATTCCAATCGTGATTTGATCTTGTTTTTACGAGTTATTGAGCTTTTGCCGCTTGCTGTAGTTCAACTAAGGCATTAGCAAGCTCAGGCGATGGGTTTGAGTTCAGTAAAGGTAAAAATACCATTCTCAACGTCGGAATCATCACTAAATCTGCAAATAATTGGTTGAATAGGTTTTGGTTGCCCGTTTGTGCGAGACGTAACAAGAATTGCTCAGCAATCGCAGGATCTTGTAGCGCATGCCAGCTGCGACCCGCTAAACCAATTAATACTTCTTGGTGGCTCAAGCGTGGGCTAGCCAGAACTTGGTTAATGATGTTATTCGTGATCCCTTGTTCTGCACCTGAAAGGGCACGAACCAACGCAGACAGCAAGAATAGGTCCGGCTCTTTACTTGTGATCTCACTCTCTGCCATTTCTTGCAAACGTTGCGCGAGCTTGTCATTGATTTGCGTATGTTCAAGTGCCCCCAGTGTGGCGTATAGAGGTTCTGATGGCAGTTTATTGAGCGCTTTGCGAATCGCGACACCGTTTTGCTGGCTACCTAAGCGAGCACACATATCTGTGATGCCTTGCAGGCCAACCGTTTTCCAGTTATCCCAGCCTAGCTCACCAGTGAAGTAATGCTGAGCGTGTTCGTAATATTGGCTCGTCGCGAGGTCTAAACCTGCTCTTACTTGGCTATGGAACACGGCCATTTTGTCTTCAGAAGGCTTAAAGGTATAAGGGTTGTTTGACAGCTTTTGTTGTTGCTCCTCGCTGATCTCGCCGTTCAAACGTGTGCCCATTGCTTCGATAACAAACTTCAGGAAATTACCCACATCACCTTGATGCAACAGGCCTCTTTCATCCAGTTTGAATTTTAGAAACCAAATCCATGGCTGTTTGTGTTCGTTCCAGTAGCTAATGGCTAAGTGAGCTTGTTTTTGAAGTGGAAACGGGTACGGCTGTTTCCCTTGCTCAACATCAGAAAATAAGGTGTTGTCGATCTTCTGAATGCGACGACCTAGGTCGTAGATATCGTATTGGCAACCGCTATTCTTAAGCAACTGAGTGAGCGTGTGAATTGTTTCCATAGCAATAAAGCTCCTAACTTTCTTTCCTCAATAGATGGTACTCTATGCCCCAATTTCAAGGTCACTAGATAAATAACTTGGTGAAAAATGACAGCAGCCACAAAGTTACCTATTTTACTTCAACAATTAGAACAACAAATGCGCCAATGTTCGCTGTGGAGTGATGTTCCACCTTCGGACGAAGCTCTAGCCAGTGTTGAGCCTTTCGCGATTGATTCTCTGCAACCGGAAGAGTGGTTGCAGTGGATCTTCATCGTTAAGATCAACGCAATGGTGAATGCACAAATGAGTCTACCAAAAGGCTTCGCGATTCATCCTTACTTTGGTGAAGTGTGGAAAAATGAAGCAGGTAAGGCCGAATTGCTAGTGACGATTCAGAGAATTGATGAGGTATGCGCGTAATGTTAGAGATCATTTATCAAGATGAGTATTTTGTCGCGGTGAATAAACCTGCGGGCATGCTAGTGCATCGTTCATGGTTGGATAAGCATGAGACTCAATTTGTGATGCAAACACTGCGTGATCAAATTGGTCAGCACGTATTTCCTCTGCACCGTTTAGACCGACCAACATCTGGTGTATTGGTGTTTGCGTTGTCGAGCGAGGTTGCTTCACAGGTGATGCCGATGTTCGCTAACCATGAGATGCAAAAAACCTATCATGCGATTGTTCGTGGTTGGATAGAAGAAGGCGACACGCTCGATTATGCACTCAAGGTCGAATTGGATAAAATCGCGGATAAGTTCGCGAAAGAAGACAAAGAAGCGCAAGAGGCGGTGACGGTCTATGAACCGTTAGCAAAAGTAGAAGTGCCATATTCAACGGGGCGTTTTCCAACGAGTCGCTATTGTCTTGTTAAGATGCTGCCAAAGACAGGGCGTAAGCACCAACTGCGCCGTCATATGGCGCACTTAAGGCACCCAATTGTTGGTGATACTTCCCATGGTGATGGTAAGCATAACCGACTGTTTCGTGATGACCTCGATTCGCATCGTTTGTTACTGCATGCTTCTGAGTTGCGATTCATTCATCCTTTTACCCAAGAAGAGTTAGTGATGAAGGCTAACCTTGATGAAACGTGGCTAAGGTTGTTTGAAACCTTTGATTGGGATATCAAGTTATTAGATGCTCAAGCTTGAGTGTTCAAATCAAAGACGAATAAAAATAAAGGGTTGATAGGAATATCAACCCTTTTTCACTTCTGTGCAATCGAACGGTGAAGCCTGAGTGTCATAGGCTAACAGCCATTGCGGGGATCATTTTAGCTTTTCTAGATCGGCTTCGATCTCTGAGATCTTACTCGAGACCACTTTCTCTAAGTGGCGTAAGTCAGTCAGAATTTTCTGCTTCACATCCATCTCAGTGGTTGGTGTTGGTTTGGTGATCTTGTTCAGTTCATCAATCACAAGAGTGAGGTTGCGGTTAATCTCAGTCACTTCTTTGTATTGATTATTGCCACCGCTAACAAGCACACTTTTTACTTGTCGTGGGTACTTAAACTTAACGCTTTTCGCAAACAGTTCACCTTTCTGCTTACGAAAGTAAATCTTCAGGATATCTTTATGAGCTTCTTGGCGAAGGGAGTAACGTTCAATCTGTTTAGGTTCGTGGATACCTAAGCCAGTGAGGTTTGGATACATAAGTGACCTCTAGTTTATGAGTGTAGTACTTTTATGTAATTGACTTAATCAATGTAGCAGCCTAACGATAAGCTAGATAGTTGATATCTGGGAATTGATTGTAAGTTGTGGGCAAGATCGCTCTCTATCTTTACCCACACTCAATAGGTTATTGAATCTGATTTCTCGGATTGCTTATTTTTGGAGCTAAATTGAGTTTCTAAGGTGCGAGTTCAGAAACATGTTCAGTTAATCTTTCTCTTAGCGCTTGTTCTTGTTCTTCAGAAAGTCTTCCTCCTGCTTCACTGGTTAGAATAAACAAATCTTCTGCTCTCTCACCTATCGTGGTGATTTTCGCACCGTGCAAGTTAATGTCTAATTCTGCAAAGGTTGCACCGACTTGAGCCAACAACCCTGGAGTGTCTAATGCTTTCAGTTCCATCAAGGAATGCTTTTTACTTTTGGTTGGTAGGAACTCAACTCGAGTTTTTACCTCAAAGTGCTGCAAGTTACGTGGTGTACGACGTGTTTTTATCTTAGTAGGACGCCCATCAGATAGAACATGGGTTAAGTGTTTGGCGACCGCTTTATGCCTTGCTTCATCAATGGCCTCACCATGCTGATCTAACACAACGAAGGTATCCAAAACGTGACCATCTTTGCTGAGCATGACTTGCGCGTCGTGAACATTAAAGTTGCGTCTATCGAGTTCTGTAACCACAGTTGCAAAAAGTGCTGCCTGGTCTTTACAGTAAACGAACACCTCAGTACCACCACGAGTCGCTTTTTCGCTGATCAGCACCAAGGGTTGGCTTGGGTCTTCGAGGCGAAGCAGGTGTTCACAGTGCCAAGCGATTTGATTGTGCGTATGACGTAAGAAGTAGTCGGCTTTGAAACGCTGCCAAAGTACTTCAATTTCACGAGCGGTGAATCCTTCTTTACGCAGCAATGCGGAAGCCATTTGTTGATTGTGACGAATACGGTCTCTGACATCGACCGGGTTTTCTAGACCACGGCGTAGTGCTCGTTGTGTTGAATGAAATAATTCAGCCAATAAAGTGCGTTTCCAACTGTTCCATAGATCTGGATTCGTTGCACAAATGTCTGCGACGGTTAGACAAACCAACAGCTCTAAGGACTCTTCATCGCGCACTTTTTTGGCGAACTCTGTGATCACGTCAGGATCTTGAATATCACGGCGTTGAGCGGTGACAGACATCAATAGGTGGTTTTGTACTAACCACGATACTAGCTTGGCTTCTGGTTTAGATAATCCATGCTCAATACAGAAAGAGTAAGCTTCGACGGCACCAATCTCTGAGTGATCTCCGCCACGCCCTTTACCTATATCATGGAAGATAGCAGCAAGAATGAGTAACTCTTTCTTCTGAACTCGTGGATACACTTCGCAGCAAATAGGATGTTTGTCATGGTTCTCAATTTGACTGAAACGGTTGATGTGCTTGAGAAGACGAATACTGTGTTCATCCACGGTGTAAGCATGGAAAAGGTCAAACTGCATTTGACCAACGATTTGGCTCCACTGCGGCAAGTATGCCGAGAGCACCCCTAAATTATGCATCAGGCTAAATGCTTTATGCAGTGCGTTAGGGTGGCGAACCAACGACATAAACTTTTCACGAGCTACAGGAATGGTGTGCAAGAAACGGTTTAGTCGACGGCGTGCAGTACGTAGCTGTCGCAATGTCGGTGGGCTAACCCCTTCGATGGAAGAGTCGTTCGCGATATGGATGAACATATCGAGAATCGTTTCCGGTCGAGCCTGGAATAGGGCGGGCTTGCGCGCTTCGATCAATGTCCCTCGACGTTGGAAATCATTATCGAGAATCTCAGCTTCTTGTGTCTCACCGCCATTGATTATTGCCTGATCGAACAGTTTAAGCAGCATCTTGTTGAGCTCTGCTACGCGGCGAAGGGTTCGATAGAACTCTTTCATCATCATCTCGACACCACGGTTTCCTTCACCGGTATAACCTAGATGTTCAGCGACTTGAGCTTGATGTGCAAACGTGAGGCGATTGTCGTAACGGCGTAATTCAATATGAAGTGCAAAGCGAATGCGCCACAAGAAATCTTGGCACTCGACTAACTCACGATATTCGGCATCGGTAAGAAAGCCATACTTACTCATCTCTAATAAAGAAGTTGCACCAAAGTGTCGACGCGCAACCCAGCTTAGCGTATGGATATCTCTCAAGCCTCCAGGGGTCGACTTAATATCAGGTTCTAGATTGTAAGTGGTGTCATGGTAGCGAGCATGGCGCTCTCTTTGTTCTTGAATCTTGGCTTTATAAAAGTTCTCACTTGGCCAAAAAGAATCGGAATGAATCTTCAATTTCAGTTCTTGAAAAGTGTCTTCACTGCCACACAGTAAACGCGACTCTTGTAGATTGGTTGCAACCGTTAAATCGTCGATACCAATCTCAATACACTCTGAAACTGTTCGTACTGCATGGCCGACTTCGAGTTTTAAATCCCAAAGTAGGGTGATGAATTGACTGACTTTTTCACCAAATGCATTTGGTAGTGTCTTTTGCGAAACGACTAAGATATCAATGTCGGATAAAGGGTGTAGTTCACCACGGCCATAGCCACCTACCGCTACGAGTGATATATGTGGGAGTTTATTGAATCCGAAATGTTCCCACAATCGATTAAGGAGCAAGTCCATGTACTCGGATCGTAAGAATACTAAGTCGGTGACTGGATGATGATTTAGAAATTCATTTTTTTGATACTGCGTGAAGATTTCGAGCTGATTTTTTAATTCGCAGATTTCAATTTGTTCGTCATTGAACGTAAGAGGGCATTGATAAGGCATAGTCTGCTATCCGTGCAAGCAAATGAGAATAGTAAACAATTTAACAGAAGCTGATGGAAAATCGAAATTGAGCGGATAAAAAATATCCCCGACAACGCGAGGATACTTTTAAAAGGCTGGTTGGTGCGCTCGGTTTGATGAGCTAAGCGTTTTTCATGATACGTGGAATGGTATCATCGCTGCGTAGTGTTAGTACTTCACAGCCAGTATCGGTAACAACGAGAGTGTGTTCCCACTGAGCAGAGTTCTTGCTGTCTGCCGTATAAACTGTCCAGCTGTCTTCGTCATCTAGGCGGCAACCAAACTTACCCGCATTGATCATCGGCTCGATAGTGAAACACATCCCCGCTCTTAGTACTGTACGGTCGTTGTTTTTGTAGTGAACCACTTGTGGATCTTCGTGGAACTCAGAACCAATGCCGTGGCCACAGTAATCTTTTACGATCGAGAACTTAGCGCGTGGGTTATTTTTATTGTTTGTTTTGATGTACTTCTCGATAGCAGTACCGATTTGACCAAGTTGAACTCCAGGCTTAACTTGACGCATGCCTTCGTAAAGGGCTTCTTGAGCAACCATGCATAAGCGTTTGTTTGCCGGTGATACATCACCAACTAAGAACATCTTAGATGTGTCACCATGGTAACCTTGCGGACGAACGCTTAGGTCTGCGTTTTCGTCATCAGGTATGATTACCGTGATATCAACGTTCAGAATGTCGCCATCTTTTAGTACCGCAGGTTTGAATTGACCCGTGCTACCCGTCTCGTCTTGTGATGCTGGAATACCGTGACACACAATGTGGTTGATGGACGTACAGATTGACTTAGGGAAACCGTGGTAATCAAGTGGTGCTGAGTATGCGCCTCTTTCCATTGCGTAGTCGTGACAGATTTGGTTTAGCTCTTCTGTCGTTGTACCTACTTGGATATGAGGTTCGATCATCTCTAGAATTTCAGAAGCCAGCTTACAAGCGACGCGCATTTTTTGAATTTCTTCAGCAGTTTTAATTTTTACAGCCATTGCATATCTCTTAATTGGGTAGCACCTAAGTGTGCATATTTGGGCTATTCTAGCAGTGCAGCATTTTAGCGCAACATTCCCATACCCATTCAATGCTGGTGGAAACACTCCAAACTAAGTTAATAACGTTCTGTTTGATGATGTTGATGTGAATGGTTTAGGCCGCTATTTATAGGTAAAAACGGATGATAACGTTCATTATAGTCGTTGCCATTTTTAGAATTTTTGCTAGCCACAGATAGACAAAATATGGTATAAAGCGCGCCGGACGTCAGGACTGTTTTCTCCAATTGGCGAAGCAAGCTTGTGTCCACTAACTTATTTCTTTAAATCACACACATTCCGACACATGTTCCGGGGTGCCTCAACAACGCAGATAACGGCTGAAAAGTGGTTAGTTGTTAGGGGTCGGATTCATGGGGGATGTGGAGGCCTAACCCCATAGAGGATTTTAAAATGGCAACTGTATCAATGCGCGATATGCTTAAAGCTGGTGTTCACTTCGGTCACCAAACTCGTTACTGGAACCCAAAAATGAAGCCATTCATCTTTGGTGCTCGTAACAAAGTACATATCATCAACCTAGAAAAAACTGTACCAATGTTCAACGACGCTCTAGCTGAAATCGCTAAAGTTGGCGAGAAGAAAGGTAAAGTTCTTTTTGTTGGTACTAAGCGCGCTGCATCTGAAGCTGTTAAAGAAGCTGCTATCAACAGCAACCAGTTCTACGTTAACAACCGCTGGTTAGGCGGTATGCTAACGAACTACAAAACTGTTCGTCAGTCTATTAAGCGTCTGAAAGAACTTGAAGCGCAAGCTCAAGACGGTACTTTCGACAAGCTTACTAAGAAAGAAGCTCTAATGCGTACTCGCGAAATGGAGAAGCTAGAGAAGTCTCTTGGTGGTATCAAGAACATGGGCGGCCTACCAGACGCTCTATTCGTAATCGATGCTGATCACGAACACATCGCAGTTAAAGAAGCAAACAACCTAGGTATCCCAGTTTACGCTATTGTTGATACTAACTCTAACCCAGACGGCGTTGACTTCGTTATCCCAGGTAACGATGATGCAATCCGTGCAGTACAGCTTTACCTAAATGCTGCTGCAGACGCGGTTAAAGAAGGTCGTAACAAAGATGTTGCTGCTGTAGCTGCTGAAAAAGACGGTTTTGTAGAAGCTGAATAATAGCGGCTCTGAGCCATATTTAGTTCACATTAAGTAATCATAATAGATGGCTTGAGGAACTGAATACAGTCAATATCAGGGGCCAATTAATGAGGCCCCTGTTTTTTATCTTTTTTAGAATTTACTGAGGAATAGAGAATGGCAACTGTAACTGCAGCTCTAGTTAAAGAACTTCGTGAACGCACAGCTGCGGGCATGATGGAATGTAAAAAAGCGCTTGTTGCTGCTGAAGGCGACATCGAGCTAGCAATTGAAAACATGCGTAAATCTGGCGCAGCAAAAGCAGCTAAGAAAGCTGGTAATGTTGCTGCTGAAGGCGCAATCATCATCAAAGAAGCAAACGGCGCAGCTGCTCTTCTTGAAGTTAACTGCCAAACTGATTTCGTAGCTAAAGATGCAGGTTTCCTTGCATTCGCTAACGAAGTTGCTGAAGTTGCTCTAGCAGAACGTCTAGAAATCGCTGATCTTCAAGCTAAATTTGAAGAAGCGCGTATCGCACTAGTAACTAAGATCGGTGAAAACATCAACATCCGTCGCGTACAATTCGTTGAAGGTGTTGCTCTAGCTTCTTACCGTCACGGCGAGAAAATCGGTGTTGTTGTTGCTGGTGAAGGCGAAGCTGAAACGCTTAAGCACGTTGCAATGCACGTTGCTGCATCACGTCCTGAGTTCCTAAACCCAGAAGACGTACCTGCAGACGTAGTTGCTAAAGAGAAAGCAGTTCAAGTTGAAATCGCTATGAACGAAGGCAAGCCAGCTGAAATCGCAGAGAAAATGGTTGTTGGCCGCATGAAGAAATTCACGGGCGAAATCTCTCTAACTGGTCAAGCTTTCATCATGGAGCCTAAGCAAACTGTTGGCGCTATCCTTAAAGAGAAAGGCGCTTCAGTATCTAACTTCGTACGTCTAGAAGTTGGTGAAGGCATCGAGAAAGCAGCTGAAATGAGCTTTGCTGACGAAGTTGCAGCGGTACAAAAAGGTTAATCCTTAGCGTATTGTTTGAAAAGAGACCGTGGCAAATGCTGCGGTCTTTTTATGAATAGTGAATTATTTTTTAGCTGTTATGAATGCAAACTGAGCTATTCAGTTTTTATCCATGACTGTTAATCACAACTCTTTGGAAGGTAAACTCCATGACTACGAACCCTAAACCAGCGTATCAACGTATTCTGTTAAAACTTAGCGGTGAAGCACTACAAGGCGAAGAAGGTTTTGGTATTGACCCGACGATCTTGGATCGTATGGCTCAAGAAGTAAAAGAATTGGTTGAACTAGGTGTTCAAGTCGGTGTTGTTATCGGTGGCGGTAACCTTTTCCGCGGTGCTGGTCTTGCTGAAGCCGGTATGAATCGCGTTGTTGGTGACCACATGGGTATGCTTGCAACGGTAATGAACGGCCTTGCAATGCGTGACGCTCTACACCGTGCTTATGTGAATGCACGTGTAATGTCAGCAATCCCTCTTAAAGGTGTGTGTGACGACTACAATTGGGCAGACGCAATCAGTCAACTACGTCAAGGTCGTGTTGTGATCTTCTCTGCTGGTACTGGTAACCCATTCTTTACTACGGATTCTGCTGCATGTTTACGTGGTATCGAAATCGAAGCTGACGTCGTTCTAAAAGCGACAAAGGTAGATGGTGTATTTACTGCTGACCCTGTAGCAAACCCAGAAGCAGAGCTGTATGATACGTTGTCTTACAATACAGTTCTTGATAAAGAACTTAAAGTAATGGATTTGGCTGCATTTACGCTAGCACGTGATCACAAAATGCCAATCCGTGTATTTAACATGAATAAACCAGGCGCACTACGTCGCGTGGTTATGGGTGAAACTGAAGGTACATTAATCAGCGACGCTGACTAATTTTTCGGGCTTACTGATGTGTTCTACTTCAGTAAGCTTATCCTTATCACTCCAAATAAAAAGCTTTCTTGAAGAAAGAACATAATCAAGGTGAAATTGTGATTAACGAAATTAAAAAAGACGCTCAAGAGCGCATGGTAAAAAGTGTTGATGCACTAAAAAACAGCCTGCAAAAGATTCGTACGGGTCGTGCCCACCCTAGCTTACTTTCTGGCATTACTGTGGAGTATTACGGTGCACCAACGCCTTTGACTCAAGTCGCGAACGTGATTGCTGAAGATGCGCGAACACTAGCAATTACAGTGTTTGATAAAACACTGACGCCTCTAGTAGAAAAAGCGATCATGACATCTGACCTGGGTTTAAACCCTATGTCAGCTGGTACAGTTATTCGTGTTCCACTTCCACCGCTAACGGAAGAGCGTCGTAAAGACCTCGTAAAAATTGTTCGTGGCGAAGCTGAAGGTGGCCGTGTTGCTATCCGTAATATCCGTCGTGACGCGAATGGCGATCTAAAAGCGCTTCTTAAAGATAAAGAAATCTCTGAAGACGAAGATCGTAAAGCACAAGACGAAATTCAAAAGCTAACTGACGCTGCGGTTAAGAACGTAGATGAAGTTCTAGCCACTAAAGAAAAAGAGTTGATGGAAGTTTAACTTCCCATATTCTTTTCTTTCCGGAAAAACGCTGTACTCACTGTTCAGCGTTTTTTTATGCTACTCTGTTCGACTATTAGAATTTGATTCACTCTTTTATGCATAATTCTCAAGCGTTCACAGACTCTCTTCCTAAACACATTGCTATCATCATGGACGGCAATGGCCGCTGGGCAAAAGCTCAGGGCAAACCTCGCGTCTTTGGCCATAAAAACGGCGTTCAGGCTGTTCGTAAAACCATCTCTTCTGCTGCCAGGCTTGGCATTAAAGCCGTTACTTTATTTGCATTTAGTAGTGAAAACTGGCGTCGTCCTGAAGAAGAAGTCGGAATCTTGATGGAACTGTTTATTTCAGTGCTGTCGAGCGAAGTGAAAAAGCTTCATAAGAATAATCTACAACTTCGTGTTATTGGTGATAAAAGTCGTTTTAATGATCGACTACAAAAGAAGATAGAAGAAGCGGAAGCTTTGACTAGCACTAATACCGGTATGGTTATTAATATTGCGGCTAACTACGGCGGAAAGTGGGATATTCAGCAAGCAATGACCTCTATTGCTCAAAAGGTAAAGTCTGGCAATATTAATGTAGAAGACATTGATGAAGCTATGATTACACAACACCTTACGATGTCTGATATTCCTGAGGTTGATCTACTTATTCGCACCAGTGGTGAGTGCCGCATTAGCAACTTTATGCTTTGGCAGTTGGCTTACGCTGAAATGTATTTCACTGAACAATTCTGGCCAGACTTTAATGAAGACAGCTTAGTTGAAGCTGTGACTTGGTTTGTAAACCGTGAGCGTCGCTTTGGATGCACCGGCGAGCAAATTAAAGCTCTGATGGACAGTTAATAAGGATTTTTTGGTTTGAAACAACGAATTATTACGGCGTTGATTTTGGCTCCCCTAGTTATTCTAGGTATTTTTGAGTTATCACTTCCCACTTTTATTCTTTCACTATCAGTCATTGCGCTGTTGGGTTTTTGGGAGTGGACTCAATTTGTTGAAAGTAAATCGCGTTATTTAGCGTTGATTCCAACAGTTGTTATAAGTGCTGCAAGTTTTGCTTTTATTCCTTTTGATGCATTTAGCCTTAATAACTTATCTAGTGCTCACTACGCCATTCTAACTATTGGATCGATTTGGTGGGTTATAGCGAGTGGTATGGCAGTGACTTACCCTAAGTCTATGCCTGCATGGAAAGATTCATTGCTACTCCGTCATGCGTTTGGTGTCCTGACTCTGCTTCCTTTCTTCTGGAGCGTGGTTATCTTGCGTGCTAACGGTATCGATGTTGATCCTTACCATGGCGCAAAATTAGTGATGTTCGTTTGCTTGCTGGTGTGGGCTGCAGACAGTGGTGCTTATTTTGCAGGAAAGAGTTTTGGTAAGCGTAAAATGGCGCCAGCGGTAAGCCCGAATAAGACGATTGAAGGTCTGGTTGGTGGCATTATTACTGCGGTGATCGTGGCTTGGATCTTTGCTGATTTGTTTGACATCCAGTTTACAAGCCCTTTCCACATGATTGTTATTACTCTTGTGACCGTCGTTATCTCTGTTCTTGGTGACCTTGTTGAAAGCATGTTTAAGCGTGTTTCTGGGGTGAAAGACAGCAGTAATCTGATTCCTGGTCATGGTGGTATACTTGATAGAATAGATAGCTTAACGGCTGCATTCCCTGTCTTTGCTCTGCTTTATTTAGCATTCTAATAAAAAGGGCAGTGATTCTGCCCTTTATTACATTTCTACGGTCATATGTGATGCGAAATCTAACTATCCTTGGCGCTACCGGCTCAATTGGTGAAAGTACACTAAAAGTCGTTGAGCAAAACCCAGACCTCTATTCGATTGTGGCATTGGCTGCTGGCTCGAATGTTAAAAAGATGCTGGCACTAGTTGAAAAGTGGCAACCAAGCTATGTTGCTATGGCTTGCCCTGATGCAGCGTCTCTGTTGGTTGAAATGTTGTCTGCGGATTACCCGAACGTGCAAGTGCTTTCAGGAGCTGAAGGCATGTGTAAGGTCGCTTCCTTAGATGAAGTGGATACAGTAATGGCTGCGATTGTTGGTGCGGCGGGATTACTTCCTACGATGTCTGCGGTTGAAGCGGGTAAGCGTATTTTACTGGCTAACAAAGAAGCCTTGGTAATGTCTGGGCAACTGTTCATTGACGCTGTAGAAAAGTATGGTGCTGAGCTTCTTCCTGTCGATAGTGAGCACAACGCTATCTTTCAATGTCTGCCGCAAAACGTACAAACTAATCTAGGTCGTTGTGACTTGGAAGAGAACGGTATCAACCATATTCTCTTGACGGGCTCTGGCGGTCCTTTCCGCTATAGCGATATTGAAGAGCTTGAGTCTGTGACACCAGAGAGAGCGATCGCACACCCCAACTGGTCTATGGGGCCTAAAATATCTGTCGACTCTGCGACTATGATGAACAAAGGTTTAGAGTACATTGAAGCTAAATGGTTATTCAATGCCTCTCAGGAGCAGTTAAAGGTCATCATTCATCCTCAGTCTGTGATTCACTCTATGGTCCAGTATAAGGATGGTTCTGTGCTTGCTCAGATGGGCGAACCCGATATGGCGACACCAATCGCCTTGACGATGTCTTACCCTGCTCGAACTGAAGCCGGTGTTAAGCCTTTGGACTTCACTAAAGTGAGCGAGCTGACCTTTTTAGAACCAGACTTTAGTCGTTATCCGTGTTTGAGGTTAGCGATTGAAGCCTGCTATCTAGGGCAACATGCAACAACGGCAATTAACGCTGCAAACGAAATTGCAGTCGACGCTTTCTTGAGTAATCAAGTGAAGTTTACCGATATTGCTGTCATTAACGAACATGTTATGAGCAAAGTATGTGAACAACATAACTCTGAGAGCTTAGATAGCTTGGAAAGCCTTCTCGAGCTAGATAATATGTCTCGTCAAATAGCCATTCAATTTATTAAAGAGCAACTAACATGAGTGGAATCCTGTGGAACTTCGCATCTTTTATTGTAGCGCTTGGCATTCTGGTTGCTGTTCATGAATTTGGACATTTCTGGGTCGCTCGTCGTTGCGGTGTAAAAGTTGAAAAATTCTCGATCGGTTTTGGTAAATCAATCTGGAGCAAAGTTGGCCGTGATGGTACTGAATATAGCCTGTCAGTGATCCCACTGGGCGGCTACGTTAAAATGCTTGATGGCCGTGTTGATGATATCTCTGAAGGACAACAACAGTACGCTTTTGACAAAAAGCCACTTTGGAAACGAACCGCGATTGTAGGAGCAGGTCCAGCATTTAACTTTATCTTTGCTGTTTTTGCATATTGGTTGGTATTTTTGATCGGTGTGCCAGCGGTTAAGCCCGTGATTGGTGAAGTGACTCCACAATCTATTGCCGCACAAGCCGGAATTGAAACTGGGATGGAACTTAAATCTGTTTCAGGAATCAAAACCGCAGATTGGGAATCAGTTAATATGGGGTTGATATCTCATATAGGTGATCAATCCATGACAGTAACGGTTGCTTCTCAAGACGATATCGGCTTTGAACAGCAAATGACATTGGATATTTCAGAATGGTCGTTCAACCCAGAAACTGAATCTGCAATGACAACGCTTGGTTTTAGACCGTACTCTCCAGAGATATCGACAGTGCTTGCTCAAGTAATTGATGATGGTGCTGCATATAATGCAGGGCTAGAAGCCGGCGATAAAATTGTTGAGATCAACGGGCAATCTATTGAACAGTGGCAGTCGGTTGTGGATCTTATTCGTGCAAACCCAGTGACCTCATTGGACATGGTGGTGTTGCGAAATGGTATTGATAAGTCATTAGTTATGACGCCAAAAAGTCGAGAGCTTTCTGACGGCTCTACAATCGGCTATGCGGGTATTGCTCCGGAAGTCGCAGAATGGCCAGAAGATTATCGCTTTGAGTTACAATTTGGTGTAGTTGAGTCTGTAGGAAAAGCATTTGATAAAACAGGTCAAATCATCGGTTTGACGCTGACAATGCTTAAGAAGCTCATCGTTGGCGATGTTGGCTTAAATAACTTGAGTGGCCCTATTTCAATCGCTAAAGGTGCAGGTACAACCGCCGATTACGGTCTGGTTTACTTCTTAGGCTTTTTGGCTCTGATTAGTGTTAACTTGGGTATTATTAATTTAGTTCCGCTGCCTATGCTTGATGGCGGACATTTGCTCTTTTTCGCTATTGAGGCCGTTACTCGTAAACCGGTACCTGAGAGAGTTCAGGAAATGGGATACAGAGTGGGAGGGGCGATCCTCTTCTCTTTGATGGCTCTGGCAATATTTAACGATTTTACTCGTCTGTGAATGGTTTCTCACAGGCATTGGTAGTAGCAAGGAATAATTAGAATAAGTATGGCGATTAAGCAAATTCTGTTCGCAAGTCTATTGGCCACTAGTGTGGCTGCGAACGGAGCACAAAACTTTGTAGTTCAAGATATTAAGATCGAAGGTTTACAGCGTGTTGCACTTGGTGCTGCTCTACTGAAAATGCCAGTGCGTATTGGCGATGAAGTGGATGAAGGCGACGTATCTGAGATCATTCGTGCATTGTATGCATCAGGTAACTTTGAGGACGTTAAAGTACTTCGTGATGAAGGTGTATTGATTGTTCAAGTTCAAGAACGACCAACCATTGCAAGTATTTCATTCTCTGGTAACAAAGCGATCAAAGAAGAGCAGCTTCAGCAGAACCTTGATGCGTCTGGTGTCCGTGAAGGTGAAGCGCTTGACCGCACAACGCTGAGTAATATAGAGAAAGGTCTTGAAGACTTTTACTACAGTGTTGGTAAATATAACGCGACAGTTAAAGCGGTAGTCACGCCTTTGCCGCGTAACCGTTCAGACCTTAAGTTTGTGTTTACTGAAGGTGTGTCCGCTAAGATTCAGCAAATCAACTTTATCGGTAATGAAGTTTTCTCTGATGCTGACTTGCTTAGCCGCTTCAACCTCAATGTAGACGTTTCATGGTGGAACTTCCTTGCGGATGAGAAGTACCAGAAGCAAGTCTTAGCCGGCGATATAGAAGCGCTGAAGTCGTACTACCTTGATCGTGGTTACCTTAAATTTAAAGTGGACTCAACACAGGTTGCTATCTCCCCTGATAAGAAAGGCGTTTATATCACGCTGGGTATTGATGAAGGTGAAGCTTACACCGTTAAAGATGTCGCATTTCGTGGTGAGCTTATTGGTCGCGAGGCGGATTTTGATGCTCTAGTACCATTTGAAGATGGCGATACGTACAACGGCTCCTCTGTGACTTCACTAGAAGAAGGCGTAAAGCGTATTCTGGGTGAGTCTGGTTATGCTTACCCACAAGTTCGTACTATTCCAGAATTCAATGACGAGACGAAAGAAGTTTCGCTCGTTATCAATGTAGAAGCGGGTAGCCGTATCTACGTGCGCGATATTCGTTTTACGGGTAACAACTCAACTAAAGATGAAGTGTTACGTCGTGAAATGCGTCAAATGGAAGGCAGCTGGCTCAACTCGAAATCAATCGATACCGGTAAGAGTCGCCTGAACCGTTTAGGTTATTTTGAAACCGTAGATGTACAAACGGTTCGTGTTCCTGGCAGCGAAGACCAAGTCGATTTGGTTTATAACGTTAAAGAAGCGAACTCGGGCAGTATTAACTTTGGTGTCGGTTATGGTACTGAGTCAGGTGTGAGCTTCCAAGTTGGCCTACAACAAGACAACTTTGCAGGTTCAGGTAACCGCGTTGGCGTAAGCGCCATGATGAATGATTATCAAAAGAATATAAGCTTAGATTACCGTGACCCATACTGGAACCTTGATGGTGTGAGTTTAGGTGGTAAGGTCTTCTATAACGAATTTGAAGCATCTGAAGCGGGTATTGTCGATTATACCAACCAAAGTTATGGTACAAGCCTAACATGGGGTTTCCCTATGGATGAGCTGAACCGTATTGAGTTTGGTGTCGGCTACACGCACAACAAGATCGGTAATGTTCCGACTTATATTCAGGTTGAACAGTTTGCACGAAGTATTGATCAATATGGTGACGAACACATCTTAACCGATGACTTTGATATCAATATCTCTTGGACTCGTAACAATCTTAACCGTGGTTTCTTCCCTACCGAGGGTAACCACCAACGTGCTTTCGCTAAAATGACAGTACCAGGTTCTGATGCTAAGTACTTTAAAGCTCAGTATGATGTGAAACATTACATCCCGCTGACCAAAAAGCATGAGTTCACACTATTGATGCGCGGCCGATTAGGCTATGGTAATGGTTATGGTCAAACGGATGGTAACGATAATTTGTTCCCATTCTACGAGAACTACTACGCGGGTGGCTTTACAACCCTACGTGGTTTTGGCTCTAACTCAGCTGGCCCAAAAGCAGTTTACGGAAGCAGTACGGGGAACAACCCGACTTATAGCTCTGCAACCGATGATTCAGTTGGTGGTAACGCGGTTGCTTTGGCAAGTTTAGAGTTAATCGTACCAACACCGTTTGCTTCTGACGAAGCTCGTAGCCAGATCCGAACCAGTGTCTTCTTTGACATGGCAAGTGTATGGGATACTGAATTCGTAGATCGCGGCGCACCTAATAGTGGCCGTCAGTATTACTACGACTACTCTGATCCAACAAACTACCGCTCATCTTATGGTGCCGCGCTTCAATGGATGTCACCAATGGGCCCACTGGTTTTCTCTCTAGCGAAACCAATTAAAATTTACGAAGGTGATGACGAAGAATTCTTTTCATTCACCATTGGTAGAACTTTCTAATATTTAAAGGACAATATTTTGAAAAATATGATTAAAGCAGCAGGTTTAGGCCTTGTGGTTCTTAGCTCTTCTTTCTTTGCAACAGCGGCAGAAGCTGCGCAAAAAGTGGGTTATGTAAACACTGCACAAGTATTCCAGGCTCTACCTCAACGCGAAGTTGTTCTTCAAAAAATGCAGGAAGAGTTCAAAGACAAAGCGGCTGAGCTACAAAGTATTCAAGCTGAAGCCAAAACGAAGATTGAAAAGCTTAAGCGTGATGGCGAGCTACTAGGTCCTGACGAAGTTGAGAAGCTTCGTATCGAAGTCGGTCAACTAGACAGCAAGTACAAAATCAAAGCTCAAGCACTAGAAAAAGCAAGCCAACGTCGTGAAGCACAAGAGAAACAGAAGCTATTCAAAGTGATTCAAGATGCTGTAACAAAAGTTGCAGAGAAAGAAGGCTACGACATGATCGTTGATATTCAAGCTTTGCAATACGGCAAGCCAGAATACAATATCTCTGAGAAAGTAATTAAAGCACTGAAATAAGTTTTTATGAAGAACCTGACTTTAGCCGAATTGGCAACAATTACCGGTGGAGAGCTACATGGAGACGGGACTATTACCGTTTCAGCAGTTGCTCCTATGGATAAAGCGCGAGAAGGTAACATTACGTTCCTTTCTAACGTGAAGTACAGCAAGCACTTAGGTGACTGTAAAGCATCCGCTATTATGGTCAAAGAGAGTGAGCGTGAACTTTGTAAGACTAACGTAATTGTGGTTAATGACCCATATGTTGCTTTTGCTAAAGTGGCTCAAGCGCTTGATACTACTCCTGCACCTGCTGCGGCTATTGCTGATTCAGCTTCAATTTCAGGTGATGCGATCATTGGACAACATGTGTCTATTGGTGCGAATGCTGTGATTGAGTCTGGTGTGGTACTTGGTGATGACGTAAGCATCGGTGCTGGCTGCTTCATTGGTAAAAACGCAAAAATTGGCACCGGCACTAAGCTGTGGGCTAATGTTAGCATTTACCATGAAGTTGTGATTGGCGAAGCATGTCTGATTCAATCAAGCACGGTCATCGGATCTGATGGCTTTGGTTATGCGAACGAGAAAGGTGAGTGGGTTAAGATACCGCAAGTCGGTTCAGTTCGTATTGGTAACCGAGTAGAAATCGGTGCGTGTACTACTATCGACCGTGGTGCTTTGGACGATACAGTGATTGAAGATAACGTTATCTTAGATAACCAACTTCAAATTGCTCACAATGTTCACATCGGATATGGTTCAGCTCTTGCTGGTGGTACTATTGTGGCTGGCAGCACGACGATAGGTAAGTACTGTATTATTGGTGGCGGTTGTGTGATTAATGGTCATATTGAAATCGTTGACGGCGTTACAATCACCGGTATGGGGATGGTAATGCGCAGCATCACTGAGAAAGGCATGTACTCTTCGGGTATTCCTTTACAGCCAAATAAAGATTGGCGTAAAACGGCAACGCGTGTACATCGTATTGATGAAATGAACAAGCGTCTGAAAACCGTTGAAAAACTTATCGAGAAGAGTGCGGAATCATAATTCCAGCATTTCTAATAAAAGGCTCGCGTACAGCGAGTCTTTTTCGTTTATAATCCTTCTAATTAAATAAAGAATATACATAGGAATACGACTTTGACTACTGAACAGACAACGATGAACATTACTGAAATTCAGGAACTATTACCTCATCGCTACCCATTCTTAATGGTTGATCGTGTGACTAGCTTTGAAAAAGCAAAAACACTCACCGCGATTAAGAATGTTTCTGTTAATGAACCTCAGTTTACGGGCCACTTTCCAAAGCTTCCAGTATTCCCAGGTGTGTTGATTTTAGAAGCAATGGCACAAGCAACAGGTCTTCTTGCATTTAAATCTTTTGGTTCACCTTCAGGTAATGAGCTTTACTATTTTGCTAGCGTAGATAAAGCTAAATTTCGTAAGCCAGTAGTACCAGGTGATCAATTGGTTATCGAAGTTGAATTCTTAAAAGAGCGTCGTGGTATCGCATCGTTTAACGGCGTTGCTAAAGTTGATGGCGTAGTTGTATGTTCAGCTGAACTTAAATGTGCTCGTAGAGAGTTTTAATATGATTCATGAAACAGCGAAAATTCACCCGGCAGCAGTAATCGAAGGTGATGTAACTATCGGTGCTAACGTGACGGTTGGGCCTTTCACTTACATTGCTGGTAACGTGACTATTGGTGACGACACTGAAGTGATGTCGCATGTTGTGATCAAAGGTCACACAACCATTGGTAAAGAAAACCGTATCTTCCCACACGCTGTTATTGGTGAAGAAAACCAAGACAAGAAATACGGCGGCGAAGAGACTACCGTTGTGATCGGTGATCGTAACGTGATTCGTGAAGCGGTTCAAATCCACCGTGGTACGGTTCAAGACAAAGCAACCACAGTGATTGGTGATGACAACTTACTTTGTGTTAATGCTCACGTAGCGCACGATGTTATTGTTGGTAATCATACTCATATTGGTAACAACGCTATCCTTGGTGGTCACGTGACTGTTGGCGACTACGCTGGTGTTATGGCACTTTCTGCGATTCACCCGTTCTGTTCGATTGGCTCTTACGCTTACATTGGTGGCTGTTCTGCAGTTGTTCAAGATGTACTGCCGTACGTGCTTGCACAGGGTAACCACGCGGCTCCATTCGGTCTTAACCTAGTGGGCTTGAAGCGTAACGGATTTGAGAAGCCAGAAATTCGAGCACTACAGAAAGCGTACAAAGAGTTATACCGTTCAGGCAAAACACTTGAAGAAGCGAAAGCGGCTTTAGTTGAAATGGCGAAAGAGTTTACTTCGGTGGCCCCTATGCTAGAAATGCTAGAGAACTCTGAGCGCGGTATTATTCGTTAATACTTGGTGTGATTGGTATAAAAAAGATCGCTACTCGTTAGGCGGTCTTTTTTGTTTTAGGCAAGACGGGAATTGGAAAACTATGGCACAGCAAGAAGCAGCAACTAATAGTTCGGACTTCATTTCGAATGAGCCACTGCGCATAGGCATTGTTGTCGGCGAACTGTCTGGCGATACGCTTGGTGAAGGCTTTATCAAAGCGATTAAATTGCAATACCCGAATGCTGAGTTCGTTGGCATAGGCGGGCCGAAAATGAAAGCTTTAGGCTGTGAGTCTCTTTTCGAGATGGAAGAGCTGGCTGTTATGGGCTTAGTTGAGGTGCTTGGCCGTTTACCTCGCTTGTTAAAAGTGAAAGCGGAACTGGTGAAGTATTTCACTCAAAACCCACCCGATGTATTTGTTGGTATCGATGCGCCCGATTTCAATCTGAGGCTTGAGCTAGACCTTAAAAATGCAGGCATTAAAACGGTCCATTACGTGAGCCCTTCAGTATGGGCATGGCGTCCTAAGCGTATCTTTAAAATCGATAAAGCAACTGATTTGGTACTGGCGTTTCTGCCATTCGAGAAAGCGTTTTACGATAAATACAACGTTGCCTGTGAGTTTGTTGGCCATACACTGGCAGACGCAATTCCCTTGGAGCCAAGCAAACAAGACGCTCGTGAGCTATTAGGTTTAGAGCAAGACAAGCAATGGTTAGCTGTATTACCAGGCAGTCGTGGTGGTGAGATGGGGTTGATTGCTCAACCATTTATCGAGACTTGTCAGCGCATTAAGCAAAAATACCCTGATATTAATTTTGTTGTTGCGCTCGTTAATGAACAGCGTAAAGAACAGTTTACTGAGATCTGGCAATCGACAGCGCCAGAGCTTGAATTTACGTTAGTGGAAGATACTGCAAGAAACGTAATTACTGCTGCTGATTCTGTACTTTTGGCTTCAGGTACTGTTGCTCTTGAGTGTATGCTGCTAAAGCGTCCAATGGTTGTTGGCTATAAAGTGAATAAGTTGACGGGCTACATTGTCAAGAAGCTCGCTATCACTGAGTTTGTATCACTGCCGAATATTCTGGCGGGCGAAGAGATCGTGAAAGAACATATTCTTGAAGAGTGCCATCCAGATTTCTTGTTCCCATCTGTCGATAAAATGCTGTCTGCCGATAACAATGGCTTGATCGAACGTTTTACCGAGATGCATCATTGGATCCGTAAAGGCGCTGATAAGCAAGCTGCTAACGCGGTGATGAAATTGATCGGTCGAGAGTTTATTTAATCATAAAGTGCAGATCCATAAAGCACTGACTTATTGGTTACAAAGAGAATTTTCATGGCAGTAAAAGAGAAAAAAGAGCTTCCTCCGTTTGAGTACCCACAAGGGTACCAGTTGTTTGCTGGCGTGGATGAAGTTGGGCGTGGACCGTTAGTGGGAGATGTTGTGACAGCTGCGGTTATTCTGGATCCAAACAACCCAATTGAAGGCTTAAACGACTCAAAAAAATTGTCTGAGAAGAAACGTCTTGCACTGCTTCCTGAGATAAAAGAGAAAGCACTGGCATGGTCGGTTGGTCGTTGCTCTCCGAAAGAAATTGATGAGTTAAATATTCTACAAGCAACCATGGTCGCAATGCAGCGTGCCATTGCAGGGTTAAGCGTCCAGCCTGATATGGCCCTGATCGATGGTAACCGCGTTCCTGATTTGCCAATGGACGGTCTTGCTATTGTGAAGGGTGACTTGCGAGTGGCAGAGATCAGTGCGGCGTCTATTATCGCTAAAGTGGTTCGTGACCAAGAGATGGAAGAGCTCGACAAGCTACATCCAGAGTTTGGTTTTGCTAAGCACAAAGGTTACCCGACCAAAGCACACTTTGAAGCGATTGAAAAACATGGTGTAACCGAGCATTACCGTAAGAGCTTTAAGCCAGTAAAGCGGATCCTTGGCATCGATTAAAGTTGCTTACTTGCGGTAGAAAAAAATAGAATACACACAGTTGTAACCCTAGGCTAAAACCTAGAATTCAGGGAAAATAATGTCAGATCCAAAATTTGTTCACCTACGCGTACACAGTGACTTTTCGATGGTGGATGGCCTATCTAAGGTACCGCCATTGGTCAAAAAAGTCGCTGAAATGGGTATGCCTGCTCTAGCACTTACCGACTTTACCAACCTTTGTGGTTTGGTTAAGTTCTACGGTACTGCCCATGGATGCGGGGTTAAGCCAATTATTGGTGCTGACTTCTTGATGCAGTCTCCAGATTTCGGTGATGAGTTAACGAAACTCACCGTCATTGCAACCGATAATAAAGGCTATAACAACCTAACGCTGCTGATATCAAAAGCCTACCTTCGTGGTCATATACAGCATCAGCCTGTTATTGATAAAGAGTGGTTAATTGAGCATGCTGAAGGTCTGATCATCCTATCGGGCGCGAAAGAAGGCGAGATTGGTAAGGCACTACTGAAAGGTAACCGTGAACTGGTTGCAAGTAATGTCGAGTTTTACAAAACGTATTTCCCAGACCGCTTTTACCTGGAACTGATTCGTACCGGACGTCCAGACGAAGAGTCTTACTTACACTTTGCGTTAGAACTTGCTGAACAAGCAGACTTGCCCGTTGTAGCGACCAACGAAGTTGTGTTCTTAACTGAAGACTTGTTTGATGCTCATGAAATTCGAGTTGCGATTCATGATGGCTACACCATGGTCGATCCGCGTCGTCCTAAAAACTACAGCGCGCAACAGTATCTTCGTAGCGAAGAGGAAATGTGTGAACTTTTCTCTGATATTCCTGAAGCTCTTGAGAACAGTGTTGAGATTGCTAAGCGCTGTAACGTAACCGTTCGTCTAGGTGAATATTTCCTACCTAACTTCCCAACGGAAGGTTTGGCGATTGAAGATTTCCTGATCAAGAAATCTGAAGAAGGCCTTGAGCGACGTCTAGCGTTCCTATTCCCAGATGAAAAGGTTCGAGCAGAGCGTCGTCCTGAGTACGATGAACGACTCAAAATCGAGCTCGAAGTTGTCAACAACATGGGTTTCCCTGGCTACTTCTTGATCGTAATGGAATTCATCCAGTGGTCAAAAGATAACGATGTGCCGGTAGGTCCGGGTCGTGGTTCTGGTGCCGGCTCTCTAGTGGCTTACGCATTGGATATCACCGATCTCGATCCACTCGAATACGACTTGCTGTTCGAACGTTTCTTGAACCCAGAACGTGTATCCATGCCCGATTTCGATATTGACTTCTGTATGGATAAGCGTGACCAAGTTATTGATCACGTTGCTGAAATGTACGGTCGTGATGCGGTTTCTCAGATCATCACTTTTGGTACCATGGCGGCAAAAGCGGTAATCCGTGACGTCGGCCGTGTGCTTGGTCATCCGTTTGGTTTTGTGGACCGAATTTCTAAGCTTGTGCCGCCAGATCCGGGCATGACGCTAGAAAAAGCCTTCCTTGCTGAGCCTGCATTGCCAGAGCTTTACGATGGTGATGAAGAGGTTCGCGAACTGATTGATAAGTGTCGTATCCTTGAAGGCTGTACGCGAAATGCCGGTAAGCACGCGGGGGGGGTTGTTATTTCACCAACCACGATTACCGACTTTGCGCCCATTTATGCTGATGCGGAAGGTCACTTCCCAGTAACGCAGTTCGACAAGAATGACGTTGAAACTGCTGGCTTGGTTAAGTTCGACTTCTTGGGCTTACGGACACTGACCATCATTGATTGGGCGTTAGGCCTAGTCAACCCTCGCTTGAAGAGAGAAGGCAAAGAGCCGGTTCGTATTGAGTCGATACCTCTTGATGATAAAGCGTCGTTTAACCTATTACAAAATTCTGAAACTACCGCGGTATTCCAGCTGGAATCGCGTGGTATGAAAGACTTGATCAAACGTCTACAGCCCGACTGTTTTGAAGATATCATCGCATTGGTAGCTCTGTTCCGTCCGGGTCCTTTGCAATCGGGCATGGTAGATAACTTTATTGACCGTAAACACGGGCGAGAAGCGGTATCGTACCCTGATGAAACATGGCAACATGACTCACTCAAAGAGACGCTAGAACCAACGTATGGCATCATCCTGTACCAAGAGCAGGTTATGCAAATCGCACAGATCCTCGCAGGCTATACGCTTGGCGGAGCGGACATGTTGCGTCGTGCAATGGGTAAGAAAAAGCCAGAAGAGATGGCAAAGCAGCGTAGTATTTTCAAAGAAGGTGCGGAAGCTAACGGTATTGATGGCGAACTGGCCATGAAAATCTTCGACTTGGTAGAGAAGTTTGCAGGTTACGGATTTAACAAATCTCATTCAGCGGCATACGCACTGGTTTCCTATCAAACGCTATGGCTGAAAACACATTATCCTGCTGAGTTTATGGCGGCGGTAATGACGGCGGATATGGATAACACCGAGAAGGTTATTGGCCTTGTTGATGAGTGTTTCCGTATGAAGCTCAAGCTGCTGCCGCCTGATATCAACTCTGGCCTATATCGCTTTAATGTTGATGAAGATGGCGCGATTGTTTATGGCATTGGCGCGATTAAAGGGGTAGGTGAAGGCCCTATTGAAGCGATCATAGAAGCGCGCAATAAGGGCGGTTATTTTAAAGATTTATTCGACTTCTGCGCGCGTCTTGATCTGAAAAAGGTCAACAAGCGTGTTATCGAAAAGTTGATTCTATCCGGTGCGTTAGATAGATTAGGCCCTCACCGTGCAGCAATGATGGCATCTTTGAAAGATGCAGTTAAAGCGGCGAGCCAACATCACCACGCCGAGTCTTTTGGTCAATCTGATATGTTTGGTGTGTTGACTGATGCTCCAGAAGAGGTTGAACATAAGTATACCCAAGTGCCTAAGTGGCCAGAGAAGGTTTGGCTTGAGGGTGAACGTGAAACGCTTGGTTTGTATTTAACGGGTCACCCCGTTAATGCTTATATCAAAGAGTTAGCGAAATACACCAGCTGTCGTTTGAAGGATGCCACGCCAACGCGTCGTGACCAGTCATTAACGATTGCTGGTTTGGTGATTGCGGCGAGAGTAATGACCACAAAACGTGGTACACGAATTGGTTTGATGACACTTGATGATCGATCGGGCCGAATGGAAGTGATGTTATTCTCTGATGCACTCGATCGCTATGCTGAATTGCTCGAAAAAGACAAAATTGTGGTCGTTTCTGGACAGGTCAGCTTTGATGACTTCAATGGTGGGCTTAAAATGTCCGCGCGCGAGGTCATGGACTTAGGAAGCGCCCGTGAAAAATATGCTCGAGGGGTCTCGATATCTATCGACCAATCCCAGATTAATGATCAATTTTTTGAACGCTTTGGTCAAATCTTAGAACCTTATAGAGCCGGAACGGTCCCAGTCAATGTATACTACCAACGTGCCGACGCTAGAGCGCGGTTAACATTGGGCACAGAATGGCGTGTGACGCCAAGTGACACATTGCTAGACGAATTAAAACAGCTGCTTGGAAATAGCCAAGTAGAACTCGAATTTAACTAAAATTTAGCTTCGTGCATATGAAGCTGAATCAACAAGGATTCATAGATGAGCCTGAACTTTCTAGAATTTGAAAAGCCTATCGCTGAACTTGAAGCAAAAATCGAAGCGCTACGTGACGTTTCACGTCACGGTGGTGACGCAGCGGTAGATCTAGACAAAGAAATCGAACAACTAGAGAAAAAAAGCTTAGAGCTTAAACAGAAAATCTTTAGTGACTTAGGTGCGTGGCAGGTAGCTCAACTTGCTCGCCACCCTCAACGTCCTTATACCAAAGATTACCTGGAGCATGCATTCACAGAGTTTGAAGAGATGGCGGGCGATCGCGCTTACGCTGACGACAAAGCTATTGTGGGTGGTATGGCTCGTCTAAATGGCCGTCCTGTTATGGTTATTGGTCATCAGAAAGGTCGCGAGACGAAAGAAAAAGTGATCCGTAACTTTGGTATGCCAAAGCCAGAAGGTTACCGTAAGGCGCTACGTCTAATGGAAACCGCTGAGCGTTTCAACATGCCTATTATTACTTTCATCGACACAGCGGGCGCATATCCAGGTGTTGGTGCTGAAGAGCGTGGTCAATCTGAAGCTATCGCTAAAAACCTAAAAGTGATGGCAGGACTTTCAGTTCCTGTTATCTGTAACGTTGTGGGTGAAGGCGGTTCTGGTGGTGCACTAGCGATTGGTGTTGGTGACTACGTGAACATGCTTCAGTACTCTACGTACTCAGTAATCTCTCCAGAAGGTTGTGCTTCAATCCTATGGCGCGATTCGGATAAAGCACCACAAGCCGCTGAAGCGATGGGCCTGATTGCTCCTCGTCTTAAAGAGCTTGAGCTTATCGACGAAATCATTCCTGAGCCTCTAGGTGGCGCGCACCGCGACCCTGCACAAACCGCTCAGAACATGAAAGACATGTTAGTTAAACAGCTAGAAGAGCTAGAGCAGTTTGATAATGAAACGTTGCTTGAGCGTCGTTACCAGCGTCTAATGAGCTACGGCTACTGCTGATAAATTACCTTAGCGATAAAGCTAGCCATACGAACAAGTTGATCAAAGGGTTGGACTCAGTGCCAACCCTTTTTTATTATTAAAACATTATCCCTTCACACACGATCTCTGGTTTATTAGCCTCATGACACACTTAATTGATACCTTCACATCTGTACTCAATGAAAGCGCGCTCAAGCCTTGTCGATTGATCGTCGCTTTCAGTGGGGGTGTCGATTCACGAGTTTTGCTGGAGTTGGCTGCGCAATACGCTAGGTCCCATCACATTGAGTGCTGTGCGGTACATGTACATCATGGTCTGAGTAAGAACGCTGATCTCTGGGCTGAACAATGCCAAACATGGTGTGATGCTTTGTCTATTCCATTGGCTATAGAACGAGTGTCGTTGGATCTCAACAGCGGAGAAAGTGTAGAAAAGCTCGCTCGAGATGCTAGATACCAAGTCTTTAAAAAGCACCTTCGGCAGGGGGACTTACTTGTTACTGGTCAGCACATTGACGACCAAGTGGAGACGTTCTTGTTAGCGTTAAAGCGAGGCAGTGGCCCCAAAGGGCTCTCTTCTATGGCTCAAGTGAGCCCGTTTGCAGGCGCTTTTATTGTTCGACCTATGTTGTCAGTGACCCGAACGGATATTGAAATGTTTGCTCATTATATGGGCTTAACTTGGGTCGAAGATGAGAGTAATCAGGACGTGCGCTTTGATCGTAACTTTATTCGTCATCAAGTGACACCAGTTCTTACCGAGCGTTGGCCAAGCTTTCGTGAGTCGGTCAGTCGCAGTGCCCAACTCTGTGCAGAGCAAGAGTTATTGCTCGATGAGTTGCTTGAGTCACACTTCCAGCAAGCTTTAGGGGATAGCCAGAGATTAAGCATTGAGGCGTTATCTCAGCACTCCGAACTATTACGCGCACGCTTGTTAAGGATGTGGTTCAGCCATTGCAATCAATCGATGCCCAGTAAAAAACAGCTTAAGCTTATCTGGGATGAAGTGGCATGTGCTCAAGCGGATGCCAATCCTAAGCTAGTACTGAACGATGTCGAAGTGAGACGCTTTAATCATCACCTGTACATAGTGAAGGAGACTAAAGACTTGTCGTGTTGGCAAGCTGATGTTGTGCTTGGTGATAACTTGGAGTTGCCCGATAGTTTAGGAAAGCTACAGTTAATGTCGTCACCGAATGATGCAGTATCGAATGGTCGTAATTCGCAAAACTTCAGCTTGAAGGATACAAGTGGAGTACTACGAATTACCTTTAACCCGGAAGGATTATCGGCTCATCCAATTGGGCGTGGGCACAGTAGAAAGCTCAAAAAACTCTTTCAGGAATACCAAGTTCCCAGCTGGTTACGGCGCAGAACGCCAATATTAATGGATGGTGATCGAGTGATCGCTGTTTTAGGCTTATTCGTAGATAAAAATTACCAAGGTCAAGATTGTGAAGCACTTTGGAGCAAGTAGAAAAAGTTTGTGTCACAATTCGACGTTACTTTAATAAAAATAATTAATGGAATATGCAATGAAGAAAATTACACTAGGATTAGTTCTTGGATTTGGACTATTGAGTGGTAACGCCCTGGCGGGGGATGTTGCTGCGGGTCAGGCTAAAGCAGCAATCTGTGCGGCATGTCATGGCGCAGATGGTATCGCAGTGATCCCAGGTTATCCCAACCTGAAAGGACAAAACGAGCAGTACCTTGTTTCATCGATTAATGCGTACAAAACAAAGCAGCGTAACGGTGGTTTGGCTGCTGTTATGCAGGCTCAAGCATCAATGCTGAATGATGAAGATATCGCGAATCTAGCGGCTTACTACGCAAGTCTTAAGTAAAGTGTTCTAAAAGCGCTGATCAAACAAGATGATAAATTTCGAGCCAGAGCTTTAAAGCTCTGGCTTTTTTCATTGAATGTTTACTATAGCTAACCGATAATGAGTCATTCATACAGTTTAAGGGATGAACATGAAAAAGATTGAAGCCATTATCAAGCCATTCAAACTTGATGATGTACGTGAAGCACTTGCAGAAGTGGGTATTACGGGCATGACAGTATCTGAAGTGAAAGGCTTTGGACGCCAGAAGGGCCATACTGAGTTATACCGTGGCGCCGAGTACATGGTCGACTTTTTACCTAAAGTGAAGTTAGAAATTGTTGTGACCGACGAAGTGGCTGACCAATGTGTTGATACCATTATCGAAACGGCGCAAACGGGTAAAATTGGCGACGGTAAGATCTTCATTACTGACGTTGAACGTGTGGTACGTATTCGTACTGGCGAAGAAGACGAAGACGCCGTATAAAAAAGCGATTACCCTAAAAGGAGCGTTTATCGCTCCTTTTTCATTTTAGGTAGGGTGTTGTATGTTTAAGAAAATCACCATTGTCATCACATTATTGGTGACATTTGCTGTTGCTAGTTTTCATCTTATCTTCGTGATCCCGAGTCAGCCTAACCTGATCACTTCCTCTCAAAGTATCAGCAGCGATATCTATAGCTGCTACCAGAATTCAACACCGAAAGCGATTGATGTGTCTGATGGATTGAGCATCACTGTGTGGAACATCTACAAGCAGAACCGCAGTAATTGGCAGAGCGAATTGAACAAACTTTCGGCAGGAAGTGATTTAGTATTACTGCAAGAAGCACGTGTGACTAATGATTTTCGATTGTGGGTCACAAGTAGCCAGTGGGGCAGTATTCGCGTTAACGCTTTTGAAGCATTTAAGCAAAGTTCGGGTGTACTCAATTTAGCGACTCACTTACCGATCGAAGCTTGTGCCTATACTCATGAAGAGCCTTGGCTTCAACTGCCAAAATCAGCACTGTGGTCTCGTTACCTACTGAGTAATGGGGAAGAGTTGGCAGTTATCAATATCCATGCCGTGAACTTTACGTTTGGCACCGTAGATTACGCATCGCAACTCAATAGTTTAACTGACAAACTGCAGCAGTATCGCGGGCCCGTGCTTTTTGCGGGCGATTTTAACAGTTGGAGTAAATCTCGCTTTACGGTGTTGAAGGATGCGCTGGAAAAGGTCGGTTTGACTGAGGTGGATTTTGACCCCGATAACCGCACGCAGTTTATGACAGGATTGGTACTTGACCACGTGTTCTATCGAGGGTTAGAGGTAGAAAAAGCAAAAGCGCCCTTTACGAACGCTTCTGATCATAATTCAATGTTAGTCACCTTTAAGGTGAAATAGCCGCGAGCTCTTACTAACTTGGTTATCTAAGAAATTAGATTGAATGGGTTATCTACGAAACTAGAATGTAGATAGCCCAGATTAGGTAATAGCCAACCCATGGCAAGCCTGAAATCACTAGTGCTTGCCCACGTTCAAATTCAGTCCAAGTCAGTACAGCTGCATAACCTAGTACAATGTACCATGGAAGCAGCAGTGGTAATGAGCTAGCAAATTGAGACCAGTCATTGGTCAGCGGTAACTTGATCAAGCCGTTTAAGCTGTTCAAGTCTGCCGCGTAGTTCATCACCTGACCGTGCTTTAGGATTAGGCTTGCGTAGCTCGCTACGTCACCTAAAACCGCAGGGAATATCACTACCGATGCCGCTGCAAACCATCGCCAAAAGCTATGCTGATGTTGGCTTGGTTTGGTTGCTAGGTTAAACCAGAACGCTAACAAAACGATGGTTAACGTTCGGCCAAACACGTCGCTGATGATCTCGCTTGCAAGCAGGGTGTTGCTATCAAGTAACGCCAATTGGTCAGGGTTAGTTTGAGCGAGTTGCTGTGACAACTCTGCGCTTAACCATGCAAAATCTACATTCGAAAAATAGGCACCCCAAAATAAAAAGGGACTGAGTATTAATACGACGTAGGGTTGCCATCCCCAAGCACTTCGCTGATAAAGCGCTAAGAAACAAGCTGTTGGTGATCGGAATATATCCAGCAGCATCACGAGTGGGTTACTTGACGGGTTCATACACTTACCTTAGTTACATCAACATACAGCTTCAGTTTTTGTCCTGGCTGTAGGTATTTTTTGTTCTGTAAAGTGTTCCATTTTACAACATCTGCACTTTTTACTTTGAACTTTGATGCAATACCGCTGACTGTGTCACCAGATCTTACTTTATAGAAGATAGTGCGAATAATTGAGCCGTCTGAGCTATTTTTCCAGATGACCAATTCTTGGCCAACTCTAAGTGTGTCACGTGGCCCCATGCCATTCCACTTAGCCAGTGATTGGTGTGATACCTTATTCGCGCGTGCAATTGTCCATAAGTTGTCACCACTTTTTACTGTATGGCTGAGCTTATATTGGCCCCGACTCTTCGACTGTGTGCTTGCTAGGCGATTTGATGCGCTTAATGCGTAGGTCTTGTCGTCTTTGGTTGATGTTGGGATAAGCAGGTGCTGGCCAATACGAATATTGTTGTTGCTCAAACCATTTGCAGTGCGGATAACTTTGCTGGTGGTGTTATATTTGCTTGCCAGTACGCTGATGCTGTCACCAGACTGAACCTTGTAGCGCACCAACTTCATACCCTTACCTTTGTTGGCTGCCAATTCTTTATTGAATTTATCAATGGTAGTTAAAGGAAGTAATAGCTGTTGGTGTTTCTCTGGTGCTGTGGCCCATTGGTTGTAAGCCGGGTTGTAACCTTGCAGTTCTTTTACCGGAATGCCTGCGTAATTAGCCGCAATAGCTAAATCAAGTTGTTCATCTGGGTTAACTAGAGTCAATACTGGCTTGTTAGGAATTGCTGGAATGTCGATGCCATACTTTTCTTGGTTAGCAATGACATCAGCCAAGGCAAGCAGTTTAGGTACATAGCTACTGGTCTCTTTTGGTAGATCCAAAGAGAAAAAGTCGATTGGCTTGCCAAGTTTCTTGTTCTTACGGATTGCTCTGTTCACTCGACCACCGCCACTGTTATAGGCAGCAATGGCATGGTTCCAATCGCCATCGAAACGTCTGTTGAGATCTGATAGGAAATTTAATGCAGCATCGGTAGAAGCGGCGACATCACGACGGCCGTCGTACCAGAAGTTCTGTTCTAGCCCGTAGTCTTTACCTGTGCCAGAAATGAATTGCCATAGACCTGCAGCGCTACCATGTGAGTAGGCAAACGCATCGAAAGAACTCTCTACAACGGGTAATAGTGCTAATTCTAGTGGTAAGCCTTTTTCTTCAATTTTAGTCGTGATCAGATAAAGAAAAGGTTCAGCACGTTGTGAGACGGTTTTGAGGTGACTAGGGTGCTTTAGATACCAAGTTCGGTAGTAATTGACCTTCTTTTGGTCGGGTACTTCCATTTCAAGTTGCATCGCAATACGTTTCCAAACATCTTCTTGTGTTTTTGGAGTAACAACAGGTGCTTCAACTTTTGGTTCTTCTTTGGTCGCTTCTGATGAAACGTTCGTTTGCGAAGCTTCTTTAGTCTGTGATGTGTTGGTTTGCTCGGGAGCTTGGTCTGGATTCTCTGACTGAGTTAATTGGCAACCAGAAAGTAGTAATACCAAAGCCCAGCTGTACTTAACTCGCATGTTACAGCCTTTTTAATAAACGGCTGCTGATAATACTTGTCACTCCCTATAAGTGACAAGTCTGTATTTGTTAAAATTCGTTCTTCCATGTACGTAAAGCGGTAAAAACTGATAAAGCATCAGTCTGTTCGGTGCGATTAGACACTGATTTCACGACACTTGGCTCGGTATAGCGCAAGAAAGGGTTAACTAATTTCTCTTGGCGTAAATTTGTGGGGATGGTCGGTTTATTTTGTGCTCGCAGTCGGTTAACTTGATCTCGATATTGCTGAAGGTGTTGGTTATCAGGCTCAACCGCAAGCGCGAATGCGATATTGGCCGCTGTGTACTCATGTGCACAGTAAACCTCTGTTTCTTGAGGAAGAGCGGTTACCTTATTGAGTGCATCAAACATTTGCTGTGGTGTGCCTTCCATGATTCGGCCACAGCCTGCTGAAAACAACACATCGCCACAAAATAACTTGGCGTCACCTACGTACCCTATGTGGCCAGCAGTATGCCCACTCAGTCCAAGCACAAGGAAGATTTCATCAAACAGCTCTAACTGGTCACCGTCATCAACAGGGTGGGTCAATGTCGGAATCGGTTCATTTCTTGGGCCAACGACATCCACATCTGGAAATTGTCTTACCAGTTCTGGAACGCCACCAATGTGATCGTGGTGGTGGTGTGTAATCAAGATTGCATCTAAAGTTAGCTCATGGTGTGCTAAGTACTCTAATACTGGAGATGCATCACCAGGGTCGACGACAGCACAACGGCGATCGCTATTTTCAATCAGCCAGATGTAATTGTCATTAAATGCAGGTATGCTTTTGATATATAACATTATTGGTTCTCCAGTCACTTTTAGTGAGACAGAATAAGTGAGACAGATTATTGATGAAGCCAGCGCGTAGCAGAAAGAAGTTTGAGCGTCCCTACACTTGGGCACAGTTGCACAATGGAGACTGGTCGAGAGAATCAATTCAAACTCGACTGGATGAGTGGTGCCCTAAGTTATTTGGTTACCATATGCTCAAACTTGGAGGCCTCAGCAGTGAGATTTCTAGCTGCACATGCAACATTCAACATCAAGTAAACCTAGATATCCAGAACCCATTACATAATGTGATAGCGGATGGCTATAATTTGCCCTTTTTAGAGAAAAGCTTCGACGTTGTGGTGTTTAGTCATCAATTAGATTATAGCAATGACCCACATAGATTATTGAGAGAAGTTGACCGAGTGATGATGGATGATGGCTATATCATCATCACAGGTTTTAACCCGTTCAGCCTAATAGGCCTTGCTAGTTTGATGCCTTGGCGTAAGAAAAGCTTGCCTTGGAGTGGCCGTATGTACACACCAAGTCGAGTAAAAGACTGGCTAGGTGTACTTAATTATGAAGTGATTCATTGTGATACTTACGCACTGTTTCCTATGAGTAAATATCGAGCAATATGGACGTGGTTGGAGAACGGTTTGGGTGGTTGTGCATCATTTGCGGGAAGCCAATATTTTATTGTCGCTCGTAAGCGTACTTATCCACTCAAACCGATTAAGCCACATTGGCACCTCAAGCGACGTTTCTCTCCGGTTGGAGCAAGCTTCAGAACACACAGTCGCCGTACGTTGAGTTCAGCTAAGACTTCATACCCGATAAAAACAGAAAAAGCCGATTAGCAGTCGGCTTCTCATTTTAAATATGGCTCTGAAGCGAGTGTCTAACTCAGTGTACTAACTAAAGCAGGTCGTTAGCTTGGCTGATACCCCGTATCTTCTTGAGTTGGACTTTCAGCTGCGGTCCGTGCTAAATCATCACACATTTCGTTTTCTCTGTGTCCCGCATGTCCTTTTACCCAGCGCCAATCCACGGTGTGACGAGCTGTTTCTTTATCAAGCCTTTGCCAAAGATCGGCGTTTTTAACTGGTTTCTTATCGGCAGTTTTCCAATCTCGTTTTTTCCAGTTATGAATCCACTGTGTAATGCCTTGACGCACGTACTGGCTGTCTGTCGTTAAAATCACAGAGCAAGGCTCCTTGAGGGTTTGTAGAGCCACGACAGCGGCGAGCATTTCCATCCGGTTATTGGTTGTTAGGGTAAAACCTTCCGCTAGTGTCTTTTCGACTTTTTTGTAACGAAGTACGATGCCGTAGCCGCCAGGACCGGGGTTGCCTAAACAAGAACCATCAGTGAAAATTTCAACTTGTTTCGTCATGATTTGATACTATTACCTCAAGCACATTATCGGCATAGTCTGACACAGTTATCCTTATGAATACCAGTAGCACCCCAGAACAAAGCGTTGACGCAGAAGCGAACGCCATGACAGAAAATGACGTGAACGCACAAAATAAGCGAATTATTGTACTCGATACCGAAACAACCGGTATGAATACAGAAGGCGGCCCTCACTACTTAGGGCATCGTATTGTCGAAATCGGTGCGGTAGAAATCATCAACCGTAAGCCGACAGGACGTCACTTCCATGTCTATATCAAGCCAGATCGTGCGATTCAAGAAGAAGCGATTGGCGTTCACGGCATTACCGATGAATTCTTGGTTGATAAGCCAGAATACCAAGACATACATAAAGAATTTCTCGACTTTATCAAAGGCGCCGAGCTGGTGGCTCATAACGCGCCCTTCGATACAGGCTTTATGGATTATGAGTTTGAGAAGCTCAACCCTGCGATAGGTAAAACGGCTGATTACTGTAAAGTTATCGATACCTTGGCGATGGCGAAAAAGATATTTCCGGGTAAAAGAAACAACCTAGATATCTTATGTGACCGTTACGGTATTGATAACTCGCACCGTACCCTCCATGGCGCATTACTCGATGCGGAGATCCTAGCCGACGTCTACTTATTGATGACGGGTGGCCAAACGTCGCTGCAATTTAACGCTGGTCAACAAGAAGGCGAAGCGGAAAGTATACGAAGAGTAGAAAGTGGTCGAAAATCCCTAAAGGTTTTACGAGCTACGGCCGATGAAATAGAAGCGCATCAAAATCGTTTAGACCTCGTCGAGAAAAGCGGAAGCTGCCTTTGGCGTCAGTAGGGAGAAAGTATGTTAAGGGTATTGGCTATCGGTTACTTATTGCTGTTAAGCTTTAGCTTGCATGCAGCAACGGAATCCGTAATGAGTTTATTGGACAACCGTTTTCGCGTTGATCCCAGTATTGAACAAGTCACTTTTGTGATTTATCGAGCCGATAACTCTAAACCTGTCGTGTTGGTTCGCCCTGACGGCAAGAAATACTACTCGTGGCGCAATGCTGATAATGTCCGTTGGTACGAAGAGTCGTCTATGGACATTATCTCTATCGACAAACCGATGCCGGGCCCTTGGCAAGCGATAGGTAAAGTATCACCGAAGAATAACATCAAGCTCCTATCTCATCTTGTTTTGGATGCTAACGAGTTTCCAGACAAGTTGTATCAAACCGAACACATCAAATTTACTGCTCGTTTGACTTCAGACGGCAAGCCTCTTGTGCTGCGTGATTTTCTCGATCGCGTCAAACTCAAGGTGACCTTTACCAAGTTTGTCGAAAATGAAGAATCGTTAGTCAGAGAAGCACGCCCTGTGCCTGTTGTGATGGGCGAATTTTCTGACGATGGGGATGAATTTGACGAAAAATCCGGAGATGGCGTGTTCACTGTGTCGTTACCGATTGATATTGAGCCTGGTAAATATCGAGCTCGCATTACCTCGGGCAATGGTGTGTTTTTGAGAGCGCAAGAACAAGAGGTATTAGTGTACCCAACGCCAATCATCACAACCTTTATACAGTCCCGTAAAGAGGGTTTACCTCACACTGTCGTGGTGTCTGGCGAACAGGGCATGATTGCGCCGAGTTCATTAGCGGCTCATGTTGAGCACAAGGCTCCTGATGAGTACGTGATCTACCGACAAGGCCGATCTGAAATCGATGCGATGAAAGTGTCTTTAGAGATGCCATACAACAGTGACTTGGGGATTTATAAGTGGTCGGGAATGGTTTACGCCACCGACGCATCTAGTCAACGTCCACTCGTCTTTCCAATCTCTGAGCAGTCTTATAGTGTTGTCGAAGATCTTGATTTAGCGGAGTCTCGGCGCCTTCAAGAAGAAGCTCTCGCTGAACAGAAGCGTATCGCCAATGAATTAATGATATTGAAGAAGCGCGAAGCTGATAAGCAGCGTAGTATGATCATTATCGCGGTGGGTAATGTGGTCGTAATTTTATTGGGTTTATTGATTTGGTTTGTGGTTCGTAAGGTCAAAGCAAAGAAAAAAGCGTTACCAGAGATGCAGCTTAAAGCGCCAAAGTAACTCGCTTAGATGATTAGGTTGTCTGGAGAGAAGAAGCCTCTAGAGATAAAGCATTAGAATTTGTGACAACGATGTTATGAACAAAAAACGGGACTCCTAGGAGTCCCGTTTTCGTTTCTATTGCAGAACCTAGGCTACGTTATCAATCGATTGGCCTGGATATTGTGGCTTTGCTGCAAGGTCCTCTGGAGAGAAGTCATCAACATTAATCGTGTACAGTCTGTGTTCCTCCGCACTGACAAGTAATGCAGCTTCTTTCTCCGTTAAGATGCCTTTCTCAAGCCCTAGTTGAGCGACAAGGTCGAGTTTTAAGAAAGCACGTTTTTGATGCGTCTCTTTACAAACTTTGTCAAACAGAGGCTCAGCTTGAAGAATCACTTCTAGTGCTTTCTCTATTTTACCAACAGGGTTGTATTGAGTGTCCGCCAAGTATTGACCACGACCGATGCGTGAACGTGTTTCGCTTGGTGTTTGTAGGATGTGCGCGACTTGGCTATCCAGTTTGTCGTTTGGTGCGCGACGGATACGGCCAAATGGCATTAACACAACACGAAGTAGACGACCAATCACAGGGTTAGGGAAGTTCGCCAAGAACTCATCAATCGCCACTTCAGTCTGACGTAAGCTATCTTGCATTCCCCAATGTACTAACGGTAGATCTTCGGCGTGGCTGCCTTCACTTTCAAAACGCTTTAGTGTTGCAGACCCTAAGTACAGTTGACTCAGGATGTCGCCCAGTCTTGCAGATAGACGCTCTCTGCGTTTCAAAGAGCCCCCTAGTACTGCCATTGAAATATCAGACAGTAGTGCTAGGTTAGCGCTGTAGCGGTTTAATTTTTGGTAATAGCGTTGTGTTTGTTTGTCGGTTATATTCGCTGGTGTTGGCGTATCAGAACCACGACCATCGGTTAAACCAAACCACAAACTGCGAACGAGGTTACTGAGCGTAAAGCTAACGTGTCCAGCTAACGCAGAATCAAACTTATCCAGTGCATCGCTGCTTTCAGAATAAGCCGCTTCCATTTCGCTTAGAACATAAGGGTGACAACGAATCGCTCCCTGACCGTAGATGATCATTGAACGAGTCAGAATGTTTGCGCCTTCGACCGTTATTGCGATGGGTGAACCTTGGTAACCACGAGCTAAGAAGTTCGACGGACCTAAGCAAATACCTTTACCACCGACGATATCCATCGCGTCGATGATGCTGCGTTGGCCACGGTGCGTACAGTGGTACTTCACGATGGCTGATACAACAGAAGGCTTTTCGCCAAGGTCGATACCCGCAACGGTTAGGTTACTCGCTGCATCCATTACGTAAGCATTACCCGCTAGGCGTGCAAGTGGCTCTTCAACCCCTTCCATACGACCTATAGGCTGTTTGAATTGACGACGAATACGAGCGTAAGCGCCGGTTGCTAGTGCTGCAGACTTGATGCCACCTGTTGAGTTTGAAGGCAGTGTGATTCCACGACCCACCGACAGGCATTCAACCAGCATACGCCAACCTTGGCCTGCCATTTTCTGGCCACCGATGATGAAATCGATAGGGACGAAGAGATCGTCGCCTTGAGTAGGGCCATTTTGGAAAGGCACGTTTAGTGGGAAGTGGCGGTTGCCAATCTCAACACCCTTTAAATCGGTTGGGATAAGTGCACACGTGATACCAAGATCTTTTTGGTCACCCAGCAGGCCATCCGGGTCACGCAATTTAAAAGCTAAACCTAACACAGTCGCAACCGGTGCGAGAGTGATATAACGCTTGTTCCAAGTTAGGCGCATGCCCAATACTTCTTCGCCTTGCCATTCACCTTTACATACCACGCCGTAATCAGGGATTGAACCTGCATCTGAGCCGGCTTCTGGACTAGTTAGGGCAAAACAAGGGATCTCTTTACCTTCCGCTAGGCGCGGCAGGTAGTGGTTTCTTTGTTCTTCTGTACCATAGTGTTGCAATAGTTCACCAGGGCCTAATGAGTTAGGTACGCCAACGGTTGATGACAATACACTAGAAACGCCCGTGAGCTTTTGTAGAACCAGAGATTGAGCGTAAGCTGAAAACTCTAAGCCGCCGTATTTTTTCTTAATGATCATGGCGAAGAATTTGTGATCTTTCAGATACTGCCAAACTTCTGGTGGCAAATCTGCGAGTTCATGTGTCACTTGGTAATCGTTGACCATTTCACACACGGTATTTACTGGGCCATCTAAAAATGCTTGCTCAGCTTCAGAGAGTTTCGGATCGGCGATGTTTTGAAGTTTCTTCCACTCAGGCTTGCCTTTGAACAGCTCTGCTTCCCACCATACCGTCCCAGCTTCTAGAGCTTCTTTTTCTGTTTGAGACATCGCTGGTAGAACGGTCTTAAATAGAGAAAGCGCTTTTTGACTGATTAGAGTTTGGCGAATTGTTGGGACAGCAAAAATCGCAACCGCTAAGAGATAGCAAAGCCAGCCAGTGACAGCGACGCCACCAAGCAATGTTAATGCTATCATTGCGCCAGTTAAGACGATTAATGCACGTACCAGACTAACTCTATGGTAAAGGCAGACACCTAAGATGGCTGTAAAGCCGAGTAGGGAGAGCAATATGTTCATGAACGATTTCCTTTTCAGAGATCACTTATTGTTATTAAGTTTAGGTAAGAGGTCTAACCAGTCAAGTGTAAACAGAATATTAAATATTTGTAAAACTCCAAAGTGGATAAAAAGTGATCTTAATAGAGCTAAAATTCTAATTGTGAGAGGTCGGTGGTGAATGTTTGGACGAATTGACAGAGACAAGTTAATAAAGGTGGCAATCTTTGGGCTTAAGTGTCGACACAATTTCATGTTTGTGGGTAAACTCAGGTAAAAGAGGGAAAACCCCCCTCAGATCTCATTTCACGTACTTTAAGCTGCGTAAATAAATATAAGAGATAAGCCTTATGTACCAAGACCTAATCAAAAGTGAATTGAACGAAGCGGCAGACGTTCTGAACAAGTTCTTGAGTGATGACCATAACATCGCTCAAATTGAAGCTGCGGCAAAAATGATTGCTGACTCATTCAAGCAAGAAGGGAAAGTGCTTTCCTGTGGGAACGGTGGTTCACACTGTGATGCGATGCACTTCGCGGAAGAGCTTACTGGTAGATACCGTGAAAATCGCCCAGGTTTCGCTGGTATTGCGATTTCAGATCCTAGCCATTTATCTTGTGTGAGTAACGATTTTGGCTACGATCACGTGTTTTCTCGTTACGTAGAGGCGGTAGGTCGTAAAGGCGATGTGTTGTTTGGTTTGTCGACTTCGGGTAATTCCAGCAATATTTTAAAAGCGATTGAAGCTGCTCAAGCGAAAGGTATGAAAACCATCGCGCTAACCGGTAAAGATGGCGGAAAAATGGCTGGTTGTGCCGATATCGAAATCCGAGTGCCACATTTTGGTTATGCTGACCGAATTCAAGAGGTTCACATTAAGATCATCCACATTGTGATTCAACTTGTTGAAAAAGAAATGGAATAACAGTTTACAGACATTGGAGCCTAGCATAGGCTTCGCTGGTTTTAATAGGGAGTAGATTAGACCATGTGTGAATTGCTCGGCATGAGCGCGAATGTACCAACAGATATTTGTTTTAGCTTTACTGGTCTAATGCAACGTGGAGGCAATACTGGCCCACACCGTGATGGCTGGGGTATTACTTTCTATGAAGGAAAGGGTTTTCGTACATTTAAAGATCCTAATCCAAGCTGTGAATCCAAAATCGCTGAGTTGGTTCAAAACTACCCAATTAAAAGCCAAGCTGTTGTCAGTCATATCCGTCAAGCCAATCGCGGTGGTGTCAATTTAGAGAACACTCACCCTTTTACCCGTGAGCTTTGGGGACGATACTGGACCTTTGCTCATAATGGCCAATTAACGGACTACGATGATCTGGTGAGTGGGCGTTTCAGACCCGTCGGTGAAACGGACAGTGAACTCTCTTTCTGTTGGCTACTCAAACAACTTGAAGAGCGTTTCCCTGAGCCGCCTCAAGACATGGAAGGTATGTTCCGCTTCTTTGCTGAGTGCTGTGATAAGTTACGCGAGAAAGGCGTTTTCAATATGCTGTTAAGTGATGGCGAGTACGTCATGACTTACTGTACCAATCATTTGTATTGGATAACAAGACGTGCGCCTTTTGGTAAAGCGAGCTTAATTGATGAAGACGTTGAGATTAACTTCCAAGAAGAGACCACGCCGAATGATGTGGTGACTGTCGTCGCAACTCAACCTCTTACGGATAACGAAGAGTGGTTTAGGATGAAGCCGGGCGAGTACGCACTGTTTCATTTTGGTGAGCTGATTGGCAACAATCATCACGTGTTGGAAAATGTTGCTTATGCACCGAAAAAGGTCGCGAGCCAAGCGCCAACTGAACCATTGAGCTAACCGTCCCTAATAGCGTTATTTGATCCGCACAAAAGAAAGGCCGTTTACTGTACTCATAAGTCAGTAAGCGGCCTTTTTGTTTCTAAGTCATTGACTTGTGAGAGTCGTCTGATGAATTACTCTTCTGCGTAACCGTGCTTGCCCAACACTTTGCCGTCTAAGACTGCTTGTCCGTTTACCATTGATAAACGATCTTCGATGAACCACTTGCAGGCCATAGGGTAAATGTTGTGTTCTTGAGTAAGCACACGGCTAGCTAACATGTCAGCATCATCATCTTCAAATACCGGAACCTTAGCTTGTAAGATCACCGGGCCACCATCAAGTTCCTCAGTAACAAAGTGAACGCTGGTACCGTGTTCTTTGTCTTGGGCGTCAATGGCACGCTGGTGGGTGTGTAAGCCCGGGTATTTAGGTAACAGAGAAGGGTGGATGTTGACCATCTTCCCAGCATAGTGACGAACAAACTCTGAACTTAGGATTCGCATGTAGCCAGCGAGTACGATTAAATCTGGCTGGTAAGCATCGATCTGAACCATCAATTCATGGTCAAACTCTTCACGTGAACCAAAGTCTTTTGGATTCACTGAATGGGCGTCAACACCCGCGGTTTTCGCTCGCTCTAAACCAAAAGCCTCTGCTTTGTTTGAGAAAACTGCCTTAACGGAGGCGTCAATCGTATGGTTATCACAGGCATCCAAAATGGCTTGCAAGTTACTTCCGCTTCCTGAAACTAACACAACGATGTTTTTCTGAGAGTGGCTGGTTTTATTTGAGTGATTGTTTTTCATAGAGTGGGTCATGCGATTGATTAACGGAACTGTTTACAATGTACCTACATAAACTAAGGTTTTCTGCGGGCTAAATAGCAAAATGAGGACCATTGGTCCTCATTGCTTAACTAAGTAAGTGAGCGTATCACTTATTTGATTTCAACTTGCTCTTCACCAGCTTCCGCGTTTGCGATCTCACCGATAACCCAGGCGTTTTCGCCTTCAGTTTTCAGTAGTTCAACAGCAGCGTCTGCTTGCTCTTTAGGTAGGGCAACAACTAGGCCAACACCACAGTTGAAAGTGCGGTACATTTCGAATGTCTCCACATTACCTTTCTCTTGTAGCCAGTTGAAGATAGCAGGCCATTCCCAGCTCTTACCATCAATCACTGCTTTAGTACCTTCAGGAAGTACGCGTGGGATGTTCTCCCAGAAACCACCACCTGTGATGTGCGAGATAGCATGAATGTCATGCTCGGCAATCATCTTAAGCGCTGATTTGATGTAAATCTTAGTGGGTTCTAGTAGGTGTTCACCGATAGTGCGACCTTCTAGCTCTTCATTCTTATCAGCACCAGAAACTTCTAGAACTTTACGAATTAAAGAGTAGCCGTTTGAGTGTGGACCACTTGATCCAACAGCGATAAGTGCGTCGCCTGCTGCTACTTTAGTGCCATCAATGATGTCAGCTTTTTCTACAACACCAACACAAAAGCCCGCTACGTCGTAGTCGTCGCCCTCATACATGCCTGGCATTTCAGCCGTTTCACCACCGATTAGTGCACAACCAGCTTGAACACAGCCTTCAGCAATACCAGAAACAACGTCTGCTGCTGTATCTACATCTAGCTTACCTGTTGCGTAGTAGTCTAGGAAAAATAGCGGCTCACCACCTTGAACGATTAGATCGTTCACACACATTGCCACTAGGTCGATACCAATGGTGTCGTGTTTTTTCAGATCCAAAGCAAGGCGAAGTTTAGTACCAACACCATCAGTACCTGAAACAAGTACCGGCTCTTTGTATTTCGTTGGAAGTTCACATAGGGCGCCAAAGCCACCAATACCGCCCATTACTTCAGGGCGACGAGTGCGTTTAACTGCACCTTTAATACGGTCTACTAGTGCATTACCTGCGTCGATATCAACGCCTGCGTCTTTGTAGCTTAGAGAAGAAGTATTACCACTCACGGGATAGTCCTCGAACTTAAGTTGGATGTGAAAACGGCGTTATTCTAACAGGGCTTGTTTATGAAGAGCAAACGTTTGCGCGGTTTTTTTTATTAGAATAAAGATTCTGAAATAACCACAAAGTTCGTGTACAATCTACAGGTTTGTTTAAATATTGCCGGAGTTGGAAATGAAAGTTGTTGAAGTGAAACACCCGCTAGTAAAACATAAAATTGGCCTGATGCGTGAAGGTGAGATTAGCACTAAGCGTTTTCGTGAGCTAGCGACAGAAGTGGGTAGCCTTCTAACATACGAAGCGACATCAGACTTTGAGACTGAGCGTGTAACTATTAATGGTTGGAACGGTCCAGTTGAAGTTGACCAAGTTAAAGGTAAAAAAGTAACAGTAGTGCCAATCCTACGTGCTGGTCTAGGCATGATGGACGGCGTTCTAGAGCACATTCCAAGTGCTCGTATTAGCGTTGTTGGTGTTTACCGTGACGAAGAAACACTTGAACCAGTACCATACTTCAATAAGCTTGCATCTAATATCGAGGAGCGTATTGCTCTTGTGGTAGACCCAATGCTTGCGACAGGTGGTTCTATGATCGCAACGATTGACTTAATGAAAGAGAAAGGTTGTAAGCACTTTAAGATTCTTGTACTTGTAGCGGCTCCTGAAGGTATTGCAGCTCTAGAAAAAGCGCACCCAGACGTAGAGCTTTACACTGCTGCAATTGATGAGAAGCTAAACGACAAGGGCTACATCGTTCCAGGTCTTGGCGATGCTGGTGATAAGATCTTCGGTACTAAGTAATTCGGTTTCAGCTTAAGTTACTCTATACCGTTTCTTAACTCGCTGAATTTAGCCGTATTAATAAGAAGGGAGAGCATTCGGTGCTCTCCCTTCTTGATCTTGTTGGCTTGTGATTCTTTTAAATCTAGCTTTACCGATTGCTTAATCGATTTGAGCTTTGTCTACTACTGTGTTGTCGCCTAGCTCTTCAGGAAGAACTAGGTTCAGTAGAATCGCCACGATACCACACAAGCTTACGCCTTGTAGGCTGAAGTCACCGATACCAAAGGCCATGCCGCCAATACCAAAGACTAAAGTAATACCCACAATCACAAGGTTACGTGATTTATGCAGGTCTACATTGTTCTTGATGAGGGTATTGAGCCCAACTGTTGCGATTGAACCAAACAGCAGAATCATGATGCCGCCCATCACTGGAACTGGAATCGTTTGAAGTAGTGCGCCTAGCTTACCAACCAAGGCTAAAACAATGGCCGTAACGGCTGCCCAAGTCATGATCACTGGGTTAAATGCTTTCGTTAGCATTACCGCACCAGTTACTTCACTGTACGTTGTATTTGGTGGTGCGCCCAGCATAGAAGCCGCAATCGTAGCGACACCGTCGCCAGTGATAGTGCGGTGTAAACCTGGTTTTTTAAGGTAGTCTTTGCCAGTTACGTTAGAGATGGCAAGCATGTCGCCAACGTGCTCAACGGCCGGTGCAATGGCGACAAATACCATAAAGAAGATAGCGTTGATGTTGAACTCAGGTGTTGTAAAGTTTGGTAGTGCCAACCAAGACGCTTGAGCCACGGGTGTGAAGTCTACTGCACCATATATCAGGCTGGTGATATAACCCGCAACAATACCGCCGAAGATAGGCAGCAGTTTAAGGAAGCCTTTTGAAAACACACTGATGATAATCGTCACTAACAGTGAAATCGAAGAGATCCACAGTGCAGCATCTGCATCGACAAGCTGAACCGCACCGTCGCCTGTTTTACCTAGCGCCATGTTTACCGCAACAGGCGCAAGACCTAAACCGATAACCATGATGACAGGGCCAACAACGACGGGTGGAAGTAGTTTATGAATGAAGGCAACGCCTCGTACTTTTATCAAAGCTCCCATTAATACATACACAACTCCTGCCGCCATAAGGCCACCCATGGTTGCTCCTACACCCCAAGTCTGAATTCCGAACATGATAGGTGCGATGAAGGCGAAAGAAGACGCTAAGAAGATTGGCACTGAACGGCGTGTAATAAGTTGGAATATAAGGGTACCGATACCCGCGCCAAAAAGTGCAACGTTAGGATCAAGCCCTGTCAGTAGCGGCACTAATACAAGTGCACCAAAAGCTACAAACAGCATTTGCGCACCTTGCAAAGCATTTTTCATGTTAAATCCTTAAAAATGGTCGTTATATGAAAGTCGAAAAATAAAATTCGCAGGATTCTATCACTTGGCAAACGATTGCTACACTAGATAGATCAAATTTATTTACCTTAGTGATATTTACCTCGATCCAAATAAGGAAAATTCGCTTTACAAGTGAACGATTTATCATGGTTAGGTGATATTTTATAGTTATTAAACACAGTGGGGGTTATCGACCTTGCCCCTCAATCCATAGTTGCTTATCATCAAGGCACAAGATTTGAATATTAGGATCAGTATGCGCTACATAGCATTGTTGTTCATGGCATTATTAGCCTCTCCGAGCTATGCCTTAACTCAAGTAGATATCTTTAGTGTTGAGGTTGCGATTGACGCTAGAGGTAAACAGTCAGAGCAAGTGGCAAGAAATACTGGCATGGAGCAGGTATTGATACGTGCTACTGGCCAAACCGATGTCGCTTCGAATGATACTATTCAAAAGGCGATGCGTAAGAGTGCGCAGTATATGTCTCAAATGAGTTTTGGCGAAAGTAATGGTCAATCAACATTACGCATGCGTTTTAATGCTGCTCAAATCCGTTCATTACTAACTCAAGCGCAATTGCCGTATTGGCCTGATACTCGTTCAAACATCCTAGTTTGGTTGATAGAAGAAGATAACTACGACAAGAATATAGTATGGGAGCATACTAATTCACAGTTAGCTGCAGGCTTACAAGTAAACGCAAAAGAACGTGGATTACCCCTGACGCTACCTGTTGGCGATTTTGACGATATCACGGGCATTGAGATCTCTGATCTATGGGGAAATTTTGTTACGCCAATCAGTAAAGCGAGTCAACGTTACCCTGTTGATGCTGTGCTTGTTGTAAAGGCTCAACCTTCTGGATTACGTTGGACTTTGTATGATCAAAAGCCAAGCCAGTTGACGAGTGCGCCAGCTTCACCTGTGACAGGTTCGATATCGGGTAACAGTGCTACGGGTTCTAAGACGCTGGTTGATCAAATTAGTAACTACTACGTAGGTAAAAGTGCTGTTACCGTAGCAAGTGAATCTTCAGAGTCTATTCTCACGCAGTTTATTAGCCTGAATAACGCCCAGGATTTTTTCCATTTGGAGAATGCGCTTAAGCGTCTAAACTCAGTGGCAAGTCTAGATATCCTGAAAATTCAAAACAATGAAGTCACTTTCCAAATACACTTACTATCAACTCAACAAGAGTTTGAACAAGAAGTGGAAAGCATTCGCCAAGTCGCTAAGGTTGAAGAGTCTTATATTGAACCTGAAGTGAGCCCTGAATTTGAAACGCAAGACAACTCTATGTCTGTAGGTGATGATTCAGCAAGCGCTGTTGATACTGAAGGCGAGGGAAGTGAGATTGACTCAAGCGTTCAAGTGATTAAAGGCAGCGAGCTCTCTACGGATGCTGAGCTAACAAGCACGACTGATGCGACGCTAGACGAATCTGGTGAAGAAGAACTCATCATCATGGCTCCAGTGCACACTAAGCCAAGCTTGGTATACGAATGGACTCACTCGTAATCATCTACCGCATGACAGATTGAAGTGAAAACATGAAAAAAGCCCTGCGAGAGAAATCTCGCAGGGCTTTTTGTTTATTGGGTTTTCAATTTTATAAAATCCAATCAATATTACTGCTCGAACTTAGCTTTTTCTTTCTTTTCTACTTCCGAAAGACGCTTAAGTTTGATGCCTAACTCTTTGGCACGAAAACGAGTAAATAAGATATTCCCCACGAAACCTAACGTCGTTAGCAGCAGTTCTACCGCGGCTAACAGGCGTTCACCACCGTCTACATACAGTATGGTTAACGCATGTAGGAAATAGAGCATTAAGACAAAGTTAGCCCAAGCATGCGTATAAGGTTTGCCTGCTAAAATACCCGGTAAAGGTAATAAAAGCGGGATAGCCCAGGCAATAGCCAGTGTGATATTGCTTAGGTGAGGGTAAGGTGAAAGTGTCATCTGCCAAGCCACCACCCAAAGTAGAAGCAATAGGTTGCCTGATAAAGCGAGGTAACGACATAACTTTGTTTTGGGAGACATAGCTTTCTCTGACATATACATCATTGAGAGATTCCCTTTTGGTTTTCAGCGATGCGAGCTAAGCGCTTGCCTAGGTTTTGAGCCAGTTCAATCTCTTCTTTGCTTAACGATGGCGCTTCTCCTGTACTGCTTGCACCGTAAGGTGTGCCACCGGTTCGAGTGTTATGCAGCGCAGGTTCAGAGTAGGGGATTCCCACCACCAGCATGCCATGGTGAAGCAGTGGCAACATCATACTTTGCTGTGTGGTTTCTTGACCGCCATGCAGTGACGAAGACGAAGTAAACACACAAGCAGGCTTATCGATAAGGTCACCATTGACCCATAATGATGTGGTGCTATCCCAAAAGTGCTTCATAGGCCCGGCCATATTACCAAACCAAACTGGACTACCTAGCGCTAAACCATTACAAGAACGGAGTTCTTGCAACGTTGCGATAGGATCGGTTGGTTGATAACGCGAATCAGCCTGCTCTTCTACCGTGTACACGTCGTTCACCGTTCTTAACATGGCTTCGCAGTTCGGGATAGATTCAACCCCTCGCGCAATCTGCCTGGCTAGAGCTTGTGTGTTGCCGTGGCGACTGTAGTAGAGAACAAGAATATTAATGCTCATATTGGATTACAGGATCTCTAGCACTTGCTCTGGTGGACGACCAATTTTTGCTTTGTTGTTCGCGACAACGACTGGGCGTTCAAATAGCTTTGGATTTGTCGCCATTGCTGAGAAAAGGTTTTCATCAGTAACCGATGCATCGCCAAGATTTGCTTCTTTGTAATCCGCTTCTTTGGTGCGCATCATCTCGCGAACATTGTCAAAACCAAGCTGAGTGAAAAGCACTTTTAGTTGCTCGACAGTTAAAGGTGTGTCTAGGTACTTGATAACCTCTGGCTGTACGCCTTTTGCTTCAAGCAGTTCGAGAGTTTGACGGCTCTTTGAGCAACGTGGATTATGATAAATCACGACAGACATTGTTCTTCCTCACTATTATTTTTGATTTAATTCGTCGATACAAGCCACTCGAGCGGCTTCATTGTATTTGTTGAGCTTTCTTTTTATTTCGGTAGCGAGTCTTTGCTAGCAAATCAAAATTTACTGCAGCGACAAGAAGCGTTCCCGCTGAATCATCAGTTGGTCAATTCGAGCATCGTAACGTGCTTGCTTTAAACTTCCGAGTTCTGCGATTTGGCTTGCTTGCGTATAGTACTGAATCGCTTTGTTCCAGTTGGCTCGTAGTGCCAAAATCTCTGCACGAGCGGCGAGCTCTTCGTCGCTATTACCCAGGCTAGTACTTACTTTTGAAAGCAGATGCCAGCCATTGGCGTCGTTCGGGTTATCGTGTGTGTAACGCTGTAATACACGAACAGCTTCTTGTAGATCTTCATTCTCGAGCAATGCATTGGCGTAGTTAATGGTTAGAACTGGGTTGTTTGGCTGACGAACCAGTGCAGATTTAAGTTCTTTAATCGCAGTCTCAGGTTGCATCTGTTCAATATGCAGATCCGAGATCGCATCTAAATAAAATAGGTTAGTCGGATCGCTATTCATTAGCTTTGTCAGAATAGGCTCGGCTTTATCTAGCTTTTTCGAATCTAGGTAAACCAGTGCTTGGCCATACTCTAGTGACGGCACTATAGCTTTAGGTGCTTTTTTCAGTTGGCGCTCAAACCAATCTAGAGCCGCATCATTATTGATACCCGCATAACGCGCGACAATGCGAGATCTCGCTAGATGGTAATCTAATGATGGAGCCAGTTTTAGCGGTGGATAACTGCGAGCTCGGGCACGAGAATCTGTAATTCGGTCTTGAGGTAATGGGTGAGTCAGCAACATGGGTGGTGGTGTGCTGGCATAGCGGTATTCATCAGCCAAACGGCCAAAGAAACGTGGCATAGCATTCACATCGAAACCAGCTTTTGCTAGCGTGTTGATACCAAAGCGATCGGCTTCTTTTTCATTGCTACGGGTGTAGTTGATTTGGCTTTGCATGTTGCCCGCAGTCGTTGCGGTTAACGCAGCAATTCCTGCTTCGGGTGCTGCAATAGCCAGTAATACAGACGCGGCAAGTGCTGCGATGGTCGCTGGAGTACGACGAGCTTGGCCTTCCATGCTGCGTGCTAAGTGGCGCTGGGTAACGTGTGCGATCTCGTGCGCTAATACCGAAGCAAGTTCGCTTTCTGACTGTGCATGCAGGAATAACCCAGAGTGCAATGCAACGTAACCACCAAAGAATGCGAAGGCATTGATATTGCGATCACGGATCATAAAGAATTGAAAAGGTGTTTTTACATCATTAGCGTTCGCGACCAGGCGATGGCCCAGTGTATCAATGTATTGGTTTAGAACAGGGTCATTGACGATAGGCTGGCTGCTTCTGATGATGCGCATGTAGGCATCACCATAGATAAGTTCTTGATCGATTGTGAGTGTACCGCCAGCAGCAGTGCCGATATCCGGTAGCTCTAAACTATTGGTATTTGCCAACGTTGGGGTACCTAATGTTGCTGCGATGCATAAGCAAGCAATTGAGCGAGCGCGTTTAAACATATTAGTCAGTAATACTCCGTTTCTTCTGACAGTAAGACAAGTGCAATGCAAATTGGTTCTGTATCCGATTTAACCTTTACCAAGCGCGTGCGCTATCATGAAGGAAGATAAATCAATGATGGCACGTTTTTAAAAACAGATTACAATATGCCTCTTATAATAAGCATCGAGTCCAAGAATGACACCTAATATTCTAGATTTACGCCAAGAGCGCTGTCCAATGGCGTTATTATTAGCCAAGCGTCACAGTGTAAAGTTAGAAGTAGGACAATCATTGTCAATTTACGTCTCTGATAACAGCTCGATGAAAGATATTGTGAGGTTTTTATCTCAGCACACCTACGTTGTAATTACTGAGGCTTGCTCTAGCTACCATCACCTCCTCGTTACTAAAAAGGAATTGCAATCAAATGCTTGAAATGGTTAATCGTTGGTATAAACGACGTTTCTCTGATCCCCATGCCGTCAGTTTGGTTGCCATCATTCTATTCGGCTTTATTACGATCTACTTCTTTGGTCATTTAATCGCTCCGTTATTGGTCGCGATTGTGTTGGCTTACTTGTTAGAGTGGCCAGTAACTCAGCTTCAGAGACTAGGGGTTCCCCGAACGCCTTCTGTGATGCTGGTGATCTTGATGTTCTTTAGTTTAATGTTGCTTGCGCTATTTGGCCTAGTGCCAACCATTTGGGGGCAAGTTGGTAACCTTATTAATGATATCCCAAGTATGTATGGCGGCTTACAAAAGTTCATCTCGACGATTCCTGAACGTTACCCTGAGTTGGCAAACTTGCAGATTGTTGAATCCGTCATGTCGAATGCGAAGAATAAAGCACTAGGCTTTGGGGAAAGCGTTGTTAAAGGTTCTGTTGCTTCTCTTGTTAGTCTAGCCACGCTTGCGGTTTACTTGATTCTTGTGCCTTTGCTTATCTTCTTCTTACTAAAAGATAAAGAAGAGATGGTTAGTATGGCGAGTGGTGTACTACCTAAAAACCGTCGTTTAGCGACCAAGGTTTGGGTAGAAATGAACCAACAGATTTCGAACTATATTCGTGGCAAAGTAGTTGAAATTTTAATCGTCGGCGGTGTCAGTTACGTCACCTTTGCGATCCTAGATTTACGTTATTCAACACTGCTGGCCGTAGCGGTTGGCTTATCAGTATTGATCCCGTATATCGGTGCGGCAGCGGTAACCGTGCCCGTAGCAATTGTTGGCCTGTTCCAATGGGGGCTTGAGCCTCAATTCTACTGGTTGTTGCTGGCTTACGGCATTATTCAGGCACTAGATGGCAACGTGTTAGTACCCGTTCTGTTCTCTGAAGCGGTGAACCTACACCCTGTTGCGATTATTGTTGCTGTATTGGTGTTTGGTGGTTTATGGGGATTCTGGGGTGTGTTCTTTGCTATTCCATTGGCAACGTTAGTGAAAGCGGTTTGGAATGCCTTACCGAGTCATGCGTTGGACGATGATCCTGAGCACTCACACTAACTAAGTTCTTAGTGTAAACACTACAAATACCCATTACAAAAAAAGCCAAATCTTAATGAGATTTGGCCTTTTTGATCTATTCTTTTGCTACGGTGCATTGGGTTAAGAAGCTCATTTGAACTTAGCGCTTTTAACCGAAACAGCCATTAAGCTTCTTGATTGAAGTAATCTAAAACCACTTCGTGGTGAGTCTTCGTTTTGAACTTGTTGAAGACATGTTCAATTTGACCTTCTTCATCAATTAGGAAGCTAATACGGTGCAGACCATCGTATACTTTGCCCATGAATTTCTTCTCACCCCAAACGCCAAACTGTTCAGCAACGCTGTGGTCTTCATCTGATAATAGAGTGAAGTTCAGAGATTTCTTCTCAACGAAGTTTGGTAGGCGTTTGACTGGATCAACACTCACACCCAAAACCACGACATTGAGGTCATCAAGCTGTGCTTTGATATCACGCAGACCTTCTGCTTGCACAATACAACCTGGAGTCATTGCTTTTGGGTAAAAGTAGAAAAGTACTTTTTTACCTTTGAAGTCACCAAGAGATACGATATTGCCATCTTGATCTGGAAGAGAAAAAGCAGGTGCTGGAACACCAGCCGTTAGCGTATTCATGATATTTCCTTTTTAAAGACTGTTTTTGATAAAGTTGAGCGAGCCTTGTACGGATAGGCTCTGACACAGCGAATTGAATTCTTCTTGTAGCTGCATCAAATTACATTCAGACTGCACAGAAGCAGTAATTGAGATATGGAACTGGTCGCTATCGAACTGAACCTTGGATTTATTGATGGTTTGTGCGCTAAGCGAGTCGAGGCCGATGTTTCGGTCCGCGAAGAATTGAGTGAACTGCTCGGTAAGTCCAAGCTTGTCGTCTGACTCAACGAACACCTCTAGCGTGTATGAGTTCTCAATAATATCATGAGGAGAAGTGCGCTTCATAATCGTAATTAAGTCGTGCTCTTGGCCAAGCAAGGGCAGGGTCGTTTCAACGCGGGTAATGTTGTTTGCCTTTCCAGACAGTAGCATGATAAGCGTAAATTCTTCGCCAAACATAGCGATACGGCTATCAATAATGTTACAGCCTGATTGGGTGACTAAATGAACCACTTGGTTGCATACACCTGGGCGATCAGTGCCCACAGCTGTGATTACTAGATGTTGAGTCATAAAATCACGTCTCTAAATATTCCATTGATGTTTGCATGTTAGCACAGTTAGCCTGAGGAATAAGCGTATGGGCGGGGCTTTTTATGAGGCATCTTGTGTCTTACTGGCAACAAATGATTGGAATATCGAGAGCGTTAAAATTGAGATGGCAGAGTGAGAGCACAGCTTACTTGCTACTGACATCCGGCGATAGGCTTTCCGATAGATTGAGCGCAGGTTGCCCAAATTTCAGGTATAACGCCGTTAGAAGTCGTTTTACCTCAAACATACGACAATATTTACTGCAGATGTTGCCGCTAAGCCACTTTAATGTCTTGTGTTTATTGATTGGCTTACAGTAACATGCAAAAAGAATAAATTAAGGGAGATAGACATGTTTTCAGGAAGTATCGTTGCGCTAGTTACGCCATTTAATACAGATGGTGAAGTGGATTTCGACAGCCTTAAAAAGTTAGTTGAACACCATGTTGCTGCAGGTAGTGATGGTCTGGTTGCGGTTGGCACAACTGGTGAGTCTTCAACACTCACAATTGAAGAGCATGTCAAAGTCGTCAATAAGATCGTTGAATTTGCTGATGGTCGTATTCCTGTTATTGCTGGTACGGGTGCAAACGCAACTCACGAGTCAGTGCTATTCAGCCGTTTATTAAATGGTTCTGGCATTGCTGGTTGTTTGAGTGTGACGCCTTACTACAACAAACCGACTCAAGAAGGTTTGTACCAGCACTACAAAGCGATTGCTGAAGTCAGTGACGTTCCTCAGATTCTTTACAATGTACCAGGCCGAACTGCCGTTGACTTGTTACCAGAAACGGTTGCTCGCCTCGCTGAGATCGAAAATATCGTTGCACTTAAAGATGCGACGGGTGATCTCGACAGAATTGCAATTCACCGTGAACTTTGTGGCGAAGACTTTATCTTACTAAGTGGTGATGACTTAACAGGTTTAGAATTTGTGAAGCGTGGTGGCGACGGCGTGATCTCTGTAACCAACAATGTTGCAGCCGCTGATATGGCAACCATGTTCAAACTAGCGAAACAAGGTAAGTTTGAAGAAGCAGAAGCGATCAATGAACGTTTGATGCCTCTACATAAGAATTTGTTCGTTGAGTCTAACCCTATTCCCGTAAAATGGGCGGTTCATAAAATGGGTCTGATTGCTGAAGGTGGCTTACGTCTACCGCTGACTGAACTGTCAGAACCAGCTCAACCTGTTGTTGCTCAAGCAATGACTGAAGCGTGTATTTACTAAAACGTATGAAGTGATGCCGAAGCGAACCTTCGGCATTTAGGAGTATAAATGAAGTATTCTCACCAGCTAGTGATTGGGTCACTGGCTGTTTTTGTTCTTACAGCATGTTCTGGCAGTCCGACTCAACGTCGGCAGGCCAAAGATGATTTCGAATACTTAGAAACACCTGAGTTTTCACAATGGCAATTGCCAGAAGATGCTCAGCCTCAGTTCTACCCAAATTTTGACATTCCAAGCGGCGAATTTAGTGGTGGTACAGGTCGTGAAGTGGATATTCGTCCACCGCAACAAGTACTTGAGCTGATACCTGGTGCTCGTACTGAGCGTCAAAATGGTGAAGTAACACTATGGCTCCTTCGTGCTGAAGAAGCAGACCGAGTGTGGCAAACGGCAGTAGACATGCTAGCTCAGCGTGGGATTGGCATTCGTGAGCAGTCAGAGAATGAGATTGAGACCGATTGGGTAACTTGGGTTTCTGAAGATGAAGAAGTAGAGATTGGCAGCCGTTACTCTATCTCTCGTTTCCAAGCAAACAACCGCCATGGCTTCAAGATTAACCTCATTGATTGGCGTGAAGGTACTGAAGAGAAGCCGGTAACAGCAACCAATAAAGAGCGCTATAACGCGTTCCTGACCAACTTGGTCATGGCTAAATACGATGAAAATCTTCGTGCAGAAGCAGCGCTGAAAGCACAAGAGTTGGTGAAGCGTATTCCAATCTCAATGGGTGCTGACCGCAGTGGCTTCCCTGTGATCATTGCTCGTACACCATACAATGTATTGTGGCAGCGTTTGCCTAGTTTGTTGCCTACGATGGGCTTTGAGCTTGAAGAGCGTAACCAATCTCAAGGTACGGTGAAGGCGAAGTACGCCGCGCCAGATGATGAATTCTGGGAAGAGATTGGCCTACAACCTGTCGATTTAGCGCCAGGTACTTACACCTTCTTATTTGGTGATCTTGGTAACCGTACGTCGATCAACGTAACGGATACATCAGGTAAGCCAGTAGAAGAAGAGCTACTTAAATCAATGGTACCGGTACTAGCACACGTTGCTGACCAAACCAAAGATGACAATGAGACGAATGCTGAATGATTAGCTAATAAAAAAGAGGACACATTGTGTCCTCTTTTTTTATGTTCGTTTATAAGTCAGCGGCTTATTCTAAAATCAGGCAAAGCCACCCAAATCACAAAGCTATCGAAATTATCAAGCCATCAGAGCCACAGGTTAAGCGTCTTTGTTATCCGATGACTCTTCTTTTTGATCCTTCTCTTGATTCTGCTTTTCTAAGTGATTGAGCTTATCTAAATCTCGCTCTGTTTTACCACGACCTGTCAGGTCCATATTGGCGGTCTGTTTTAGAGCTGCGATATTACCCACCACGACGCTAATCACGATGATGATGATAACCCAAGGGTTTGTAAGCCATTCCAACATAAGCGCTCCTAATGGCTGATGTTCGTTACGAAGCGTGCGTAGATCTCGTCTAGCTGCTCCATAATAATCCTATACCCTAATATTGGCTTAGATTGGAGTTGCTTGCCAAGTAAAGTGGGAGATAACTGTGATAAACACGACTCCGAAACCTCACGGTGGCTAATATGCCAAGGCTCTATCGCCACACCACCAAGGTCTTTACTGTAAGGAAAGAAGAACCCAAATTGCGCAGCATGAACAGATAACCATTGGTAAAACGCTTGCTGGTGGCCAGTAAGGTATTCCCATGGTTCTAATTGCAGCTGTATGTCTTCAGGTAAGTGGTTGCGAGCAAAGACATCGAAGTCACAACCCCAATGATGACGACTCGCACCGGGAAGTGCAGACCACCTCAGGATAGCCGATAGTTTTTGATGTTCAGTCAGTGTTGAAGCATCAAGAGGTTGGCTTTCTGAATCTAATATCGGAGCTTCGCCAGAAAACTTACGGTTCCAAATCAGAGATTGCCTTTCATAGTCGCGAAAGCCACTGGCAATCTCCATTTTAAAACCAGCGAGCTGAGCAGCTTCAATCAAATTGTTCAGATCATCCTTAACCTTACGGTGAACCAAGAAGGTCTTGGTGCCAATCAGGTTGGGTTCCAGATGAGAATCTGATTGTCCGGTAAGCTGCTCTGGTGTCATAACGTGCCTCTCAATAATTAGATGCTATGAATCGCTGATGAAAGACTATTTAGCGAACAGGTTCACTAATGTTCTTTCGTACATGTCGGTTAGTTTCTCTAAATCAGCCACTTTCACACATTCATTAACCTTGTGAATCGTTGCATTCACTGGCCCTAGCTCTACCACTTGTCCACCCATGCGCGCAATAAAGCGACCATCAGATGTACCACCAGTCGTTAGAAGAGCTGGTTTCACATCATTGACGTGACCTACTGCATCGACAATAGCATCAAGCAGTGAACCTGCGTCTGTTAAGAACGGGTCGCCATTGAATGTCCACTTAAGGTCGTATTCGAAATCATACTTGTCGAGTGTTGTTGTGATTCGTTCAACGATGATGTCGTTGCTTAACTCGGTACTAAAACGCAGGTTAAACTGAACATTAAACTCACCAGGGATCACGTTTGACGCGCCAGTACCTGCACTTACATTTGGAATTTGGAAACTGGTTGGCGGGAAGTAATCGTTACCTTTGTCCCACTCAGTTGTTGCCAGCTCATTGATAGCAAGCAGAGAGCTGTGTACTGGGTTGTTTGCTAGGTGAGGGTAGGCAACATGCCCTTGTGTCCCTTTAATCGTTAGGTCGCCTGTAATAGAGCCACGGCGGCCGTTCTTCACAACATCACCCACATACTCTGTGCTCGATGGTTCACCCACAATACACATGTCGATGTTCTCACCACGCGCCATCAGCGCTTCAACAACTCGTACCGTACCGTTGATGAACGGACCTTCTTCATCTGAAGTGATCAGGAACCCGATTGAGCCTGTGTGATCTGGGTGCTTAGCTATGAATTGTTCTACGGCAACGATCATTGAAGCCAGAGAACCTTTCATGTCTGCTGCGCCACGGCCGTGAAGGAAACCGTCGACGATAGTCGGTTCGAATGGCTTAGTGCTCCACTGTTCAATTGGGCCAGCAGGAACCACATCAGTGTGGCCAGCAAAGGCAAACAGAGGCGCTTCGGTACCACGACGAGCCCAGAAGTTCGTCGTATCTTCAAATACCATCACTTCGATTTCAAAGCCGAGCGCTTTTAAGCGTTCAATCATTAAGTCTTGGCAGCCTGCGTCTTCAGGGGTTACCGATTGACGGCTAATGAGGTCTTTTGCCAGAGCCAAAGTTGGGCTATCTGTCATCCTTGAATTCCTTGTTTAAATAAAACGTCTAGTTATTAATTTCGGGCGTTGAACAGGGGAAGTTCAACGCTTTGTTATCTGTTCTAATAATTGCTTATTACGCTAATTGCTGATTACGCAAAAATAGCAGCGTATTGGTCAGCTTTGAAGGCAATATGAAGCTTGCCATCGACTTTTAAGATCGGGCGCTTAATCATTGCTGGTTGTTCAACAAGCAGAGTGACGGCTTTTTCTTCCGTTAATGTGTCTTTTTGCTCTTGAGAAAGTTGGCGATAAGTCGTACCACGTTTGTTTAGCACAAGCTCCCAACCAAGCTCTGAACAGAAGTTTGCTACTAACTCTTCGGTGACGCCTTGTTTGCGATAATCGTGAAATTCGAACTCGATACCTTCAGCTTCAAGCCATTTCTTTGCTTTTTTGATGGTGTCGCAATTTGGGATACCAAACATAGTGATAGTCATTATTCTTCCTTTGGGTGATTTTATTTCATTGTTATGAATTGAATCCTATCAGGAAGCGACAACTCAGACAAAATAGAGTGATGAATATTTCACAGAGTAAAAAAAAACGGTAAGAAAATGTCACTATTGGAGAGTTATTGATCAACCTCAACATGTTGTCAGCAAAAAAAGAAATAATTGAGTTGCACATATATAGGAGGTGTCAATGGAGTTGAGTCCTGTTTTTGCAAGGCGGCTATATTTAGCATTGTTAGTGGAAAGCCTTGATAGGCCAAATGTGCCTAAACTCATCGAAAAAACGGGGTGGCCTCGTCGTACGATTCAAGATGTACTCAAGGCGTTACCGGGGATCGGTATCGAACTTATGTTTGTTCAAGATGGGCGACGTCATAATGATGGCTATTACCAGTTATCCGACTGGGGACCATTTGATAGTCAGTGGGTTTTAGAGCGTAAAGGCGATATAGAAATAAGCCTTGGATTTAGTGCATAAGCCAGCGAAAGCTGGCTTTTTTTATTGGGTGGAACGTCGAGGTAGGATGATACTTTGTAGGTTTACCTTAGCAACAACGATAGGCCCCCATAAGTGGTCCGTATTTGTAGCTAGAAATATTAATAAATAATCGAACAGGTGTACCAGTAAGGCTCGGTCATTCAACTTCAAATAGAAACCACTTGAGAGGTTATTACCTGTCTATTCTAGTGTATCGCATGCGCGATAGGTGCAAGTATTGGCGATTCGACGTGCAGAGAGCCGTTTATATGGTAGACACGACAAAGGTTTTGAATAGTTGAATATGCATTAGCTTTACAAATTATCTCGAACAAAGTGTAAGAAAAAGATGAATCCTATCTATTATATAACGAGCACTACATTTTTTTTACAAGGTAAATAAGAATGAAAATCGCCATCTTATCGAGAAATTCAAAATTATACTCAACCACTCGCTTAGTGGAGGCAGGGGTTGAACGAGGACATGAAGTTGATGTGATTGATACGCTGCATTGTTATATGGATATTACGAGTAGTCGACCTACGGTTCGTTATAAAGGCAATGAGCTCCCTCTTTACGACGCTGTGATACCACGTATTGGTTCCTCTATTACTTTTTACGGTACGGCAGTAGCGAGACAATTCGAAATGATGGGAACTTTTAACGTCAATGAGTCTGTAGCGATTAGCCGATCCCGAGATAAGCTACGTTCTTTGCAGCTTCTTTCTCGCAAAGGTATTGGTCTACCGAGAACAGGCTTCGCAAGTAAACCGGACAACATTAAAGATTTAATCAAGAATGTAGGGGGAGCTCCTCTCGTTATTAAGTTGTTAGAAGGTACGCAAGGTATTGGTGTTGTTTTGGCTGACACTTCGAAAGCTGCAGAGAGCATCATTGAAGCTTTCATGGGGCTTCAAGCGAACATATTGGTTCAAGAATACATAAAAGAATCAGGGGGAGCAGACATTCGTTGCCTTGTTATTGGAGGTCGAGTTGTTGCGGCTATGAAGCGACAAGCGGCAGATGGAGAGTTCCGTTCTAATTTACATCGTGGAGGTTCAGCTGAAATTATTCGTTTAACTAAAGAAGAAAGAGAAACCGCCGTAAGTGCCGCAAAAATCATGGGATTAAACTTCTGTGGGGTAGATTTACTTCGAGCCAACAGTGGGCCAATGGTGATGGAAGTGAACTCCTCCCCAGGCCTTGAAGGTATAGAGATGGCTACTAACTTAGATATTGCTGGTAAGGTTTATGATTTTATTGAAAAAAATGCAAAGTTACACGCAAATAAAACGCGCGGTAAGGGTTAACGACGATGTCAGCTTTGTGTATTGGCACTTACAGTGTACTGCCTGGTCAACGAATGAAAATAGCGCTTCCTGTAGCTAAGTTATATACAGATGGAGAGGTTTCTCTGCCTGTTTACATTATGAGAGCGAAGCTAGATGGGCCTACAATATTTATTAGTGCCGCGGTGCATGGCGATGAACTGAATGGTATCGAAATTGTTCACAGAATCATCAACATGAAACGTTTTAAAGTACTTCGCGGGTCAATTATCTTTGCTCCTATGGTAAACGTTCATGGCGTTATACATCAAAGTCGATATTTGCCAGACCGCCGAGACTTAAATCGCAGTTTTCCAGGGTCTCCTAAAGGCTCTCTGGCGGCAAGAGTCGCTAACATTTTTAGAACCGAAATTATCGAAAAGTGCCAGTACGGAATTGATTTGCATACGGGAGCGATTCATCGAACCAACTTGCCTCAAATTCGGGCTAATGTGGAGGATGAGGCAACCGCAGAACTGGCCAAGGCTTTTGGCGCACCTTTGGTACTGCATTCGAAAGAGATTGATGGATCATTGCGTGATTGTGCAGCGAGCTCTAATACGAAAGTACTTGTGTACGAGGGAGGTGAGGCGCTGCGTTTTGATGAGGCATCCATTCGAATGGGCACGAGAGGAGTCATACGTGTCTTGCGTCATCTTAATATGATTAGTAAAGGCCGCCGCCCGAGACGGGACGCGCCTGAACCTGTGATCGCCCGCGGTAGTCAATGGGTGCGAGGAAGCGCCAGCGGTATTGTCAAACATAAGTATCACCTGGGGGATTATGTAAAGAAAGGTGATCAACTGGCCACCATTAGTAGTGCTTATGGAGAAGAGTTAGCTGTGATTATAGCACCTCGTACCGGTGTCATTATCGGGAAGCAAAACATTCCTTTGATTCAGGAGGGCGAAGCTATGTACCACATCGCTTATTTTGATGAAGATGAAGAAATGATAGCCCAGCAGATGGATAAGTTATCTGAGGATGTGGCCTCGAGAGAAATTAAAGATGACTTGTGATGGTGGTGACGACGATAAAAGTTAATGGCAGTTGGGTGTGTTCTGCGGTCCAAGTTTGTAGGGAGTTACTGATATGCACTTTGGCGGAGCCATAAATATAATACGCGAATCAAATAAGCGGGCATTACGAGAGCCAATGATAAATATAAAAATGAGAGTTATTTGGTCGACTTCCTAACTCTGATCAAACCAGAAGTTGTTTGAGGTTTTCATCGCTAGCTTCAATACAATTAACGCCGAGAGGTTAACTGTATTGAAATTTTTGGTGTGTTTACTTACTAACCAGTAGGAGGTCACAAGGTGGGTTTGCTAATAGCACATCTACGGTACTTCCTGACCAGTAACGAGATAGAGCCGTCCGCTTGCAAGCTCCTAGCACTAGAATCGAAGCTCCCATTGATTTAACAATGTCTGGCAGACCTTCTTCTGGGTTCGCTTTTATTAATCGAAGTGGTAGGTGATTAAATTTGTTAGTCTCAAGAAAAACGGTCATCGATTGTTTTTGGTGTTTCAGAATGTCCTTAGAGTATCGATATAAGTATGGGGCAACGTACTGACAGTAAACGAGTGACATATTGGCTTTTAATCGTTTACTTAGCTCTAAGCTTCGAACAATAATTTCCTTATCTATTTCTGCGTTTTTATCGCTACGGTGAAGCGGATCGATGGCGGAAGCCACTTTCAGTGGTTGTGGCCATTTTATATCTGTGAGTAATAATATATCGCGGCCTTGACGAGATAACTCCCTAAGCAGTTGGAGTGCAACAATTCCTTTAGAATAATCAATAAGAAAGAAACCAGTGTTATTCTGATGTTCTTTAGTCAATTCATGTTCCCAACTATTGCCCGCTAGTAGGTTAAAGTTAACTTCTATCATAGGTAGTTCTAGTTCAGAGTGAATCTCTTCTATTGTTTCTAATATTGAACGACACCATTGCATGAAAAAGTCATTGTATCGGGCGCCGCTTTCTTTGGGTGTGATTAGGTATTCTAAGAAAGTGTGCTCTTCACTACGACGATAATCTTCTGCGTATATGTTTAAGGATTGAGTAGAGGCATGTGCAAAATGAATCGCCTTCAGCAAAACTCGTCTAGATGGTTTAGCACAAACTTTAGTTAGTAGATTGGTTGAACCCATTTTCATTTCCATTTGAAATAAGGAGTTCCAATAACTCCATGTATATCATTGATTCAAGCTGTTAAATTGATTTAGTCAAGGTTTGGGTGCTTTCTTTTGGGCATCATAAAATCAAAGCATAACGATATGCGATTTTTTGCTTACTGACACAGATAGGCTGTGCCAAGCATAGTGACGGAAGTACTAAAGTGTTGGGGAAGGGTAAATATGATGGTGTCTGCGCCTAACTCAATAGCATTAGACTTGAGCTCATTCATTGCGCCTTGAATCAGAGTATCATTTTGGAAGAATAGGTAACTATACCAATGCCCTTCGCTGCCTGTGACTTCCCCTTTGTACTCGCATTGCTCGATATTAATCACACCGTGGTAATCCATTTGCACTTTGTCAGCGTCGCTATGAGGTAGTGATGTTGGTGTCGTGCAACCTAGCAATGCACCACTCATAGCTAAAGCGATTAATTCCTTTTTCATACGATTACCTTGTTATTTCATCAAATAAATCGCGAAGCCTATCCAGCTAGCGATCAGTAGTAGCCACGGTAATTTGCTGCCGAGATTTGATGTGGTTTCAACACTCGTGTCGACATTCTGTGCTTGGTCTTGATTCGCCTGTTGAGTTTGCTTCTCTTTCTGGACACGCTTTTTTGCTTTGTCGGCTTGGCGACTGCGCTCTTTCTGCTGTTTCTTGTAAAGTGCGATGCCTTTCTCGATACCTTGAGCAATCAACTTGGTTTGTTCTTTGGTTTGAGCTGGCTTTTGAGTCGCTTTGGCTATCTTCATGGCCTCTTGTTGAGATTCAACAGACGGCGTATTAGTCTTCTTTTTCATACTGAGTTCGATAATTAAACGGATTGGCTACTAAGATAACGCAAAGCTAGTTAAGTATGAATGATTTGCGTTAAAGTGTTGGTTTGAAAATAAGTGAAAGTGAGATTTGTGCGGTACTCCATAGAACAATACGATAAGCACGGCTTTTTAAGAGCCCCAATCCTATTATGGTTAGGTTGGCTGTTTCTGGCGAAAGCTTTGGTCGTTTTCATCGTTGCCGGCGCAAGCCGAGAATCGGGAACCGATATTCTTGAGATAATCTACCCAGACCATCAGATGTTTTATGTCGGGATCGCGTTGAGTGTGCCTAGTTTGCTGCTGATGTGGTTATTTGGGCTAAGATCGCCAGATAGAAAGCGCCTTAACAAAGTCGTGTCATGGGGACGTTGGGTTACCATGATAGCTATCTTGGCACAGGGCTCCCATACGATTTATTTAATCTATTTGGATAACGGATGGTTCCGTTGGTCAAATGGCATCACCCTATTGTTGCTGCTGTGGTTAGCGCTTTATCTAACCAATAGCCATGCTGCAAGGGATTGCTTTAAAGTGGTTGAGCTCGAAGACTGATTCTCATCAAAACATTTGTCCCATTCACAATTATACTTAGAAGCTAAAACTGGAAGGAATAATCTATGCTTAATGTTTCAAATGAGCAGCCTAACGTTCAAAGTGCTATTTTGCCTGAAGCTGGGCCTTTCGCGCTTTACGTTCAACTTAAAGTGAACGCTAATACTGCTAATGTACTAGCAGAAATTCAAAAGCTTCCGACTCTAATCGATGAGCTAAACCAAACTCAACCTGATGCAAACCTAACGGCGTCGGTTGCGTTCTCAAAAGCTTTTTGGGATAAGTTCGAGCAAGCAGCGCCTTCTGACTTAATTGATTTTCCTGCGCTTGGTGAGGGTGATATCACGGCTCCGAGCACATTGTCTGATGTTCTGATTCACTGTCATTCAAACCGACATGATCTGCATTTCTTCATCCTACGTAAATTGTTATCTGAAGTGGCAGCGGACGTGGAAGTTGTGGATGAAACTTACGGTTACCGCTTCCTTGATTCTCGTGACATGACTGATTTCGTGGATGGCACTGAAAACCCGAAAGATGCACAACGAGCTGAAGTCGCGATTGTTCCTGAGGGTGTATTTGCTGGTGGTAGTTATGTGATGGTGCAGCGTTTTGTGCACAACCTGCCAGCTTGGAATCGATTGAATGTATCGGCACAAGAGAAAGTGATTGGTCGTACTAAGCCAGATTCAATAGAGTTAGATGATGTTCCAGCTGCATCTCACGTTGGTCGTGTGGATATCAAAGAAGAAGGCAAAGGCCTTAAAATTGTTCGTCATAGCCTGCCTTACGGCACAGCAACGGGCGACCACGGTTTACTGTTTATTGCTTACTGTAATATCCGTCATAATTTTGATGCGATGCTGGAGAGCATGTACGGCGCGACAGATGGTAAAACAGACCAACTACTTCGCTTTACTAAAGCAGTGACAGGCGCTTACTATTTTGCTCCTTCAGCAGACATGTTGAGTGCATTAACGATTAAGTAAATCGTCTTAAAGATAGTCAGCAAAAGGAGCCTCAGGGCTCCTTTTTTATTAAAGCTTTATATGAACTGGTCGATATAATACCAATCGTTAGTTTTATTCATCTTTTTGTAAGTAAAGGTCTATGGCTATAACTGTTAATACAAATGTCTCAGCGCTGGTGGCCCAGAGAAACCTCTCTAATGCCAACAACATGCTGAACCAATCTTTGGAGCGCTTAGCTTCAGGGAGCCGTATTAATAGCGCAAAAGACGATGCGGCCGGCTTACAAATCTCGAATCGATTGGAAGCGCAGATGAGCGGTATTGATGTCGCGGTTCGAAACGCTAACGACGGAATCTCCATTATGCAGACCGCAGAAGGGGCGATGAATGAAACCACCAATATCATGCAACGCATGCGAGATTTGTCATTACAAGCGAGTAACGGCTCGAATAGCCAATCGGAAAGAACGGCGATTCAAGAAGAAATTACTGCCTTAAACGATGAGCTGAATCGTATCGCAGAGACCACTTCATTTGGTGGTAAAAAACTCCTTAACGGTAGCTTTGGTAGTTCTTCGTTTCAGATTGGTGGCAGTTCTGGTGAAGCAGTGCAAATTGGCCTGAAAAGCATGCGTACGGATGACATCAACATGGGCGGTTTTAGTTATGTCGCCAATGGCATGGCCAATGACTCGTGGGAAGTGAAATCCAATCAGAATGATATGACGATGTCGTTTACCGATCGTTTTGGTCAGCCTCAGGAGATCACCATTAACGCGAAAACGGGCGATGATATCGAAGAGTTGGCTACTTACATCAATGGTCAAACGGATCTCGTATCAGCTTCGGTTAATGATGATGGGCAGCTTCAGATTTATATGTCTGGTGAAGATACCGCAGGCACGATTTCTTTTTCCGGTTCGCTCGCAAGTGAGCTTTCGATGTCGGCGGGTTATTATGAATCAGTCGATGACATCAATGTAACAGATGTGGGTGGTGCTCAACGCGCTGTTTCTATCTTAGATACAGCAATGAAGTATGTCGACAGTCATCGCTCCGAACTCGGCGCAATGCAAAACCGCTTTGATCATGCCATTAATAACCTTGAAAATGTCCATGAGAACTTGGCGACATCAAACAGTCGAATTAAAGATACCGACTACGCTAAAGAAACTACTCAAATGCTTAAGCAGCAAATACTGCAGCAGGTGAGCACCACAATACTGGCTCAAGCAAAGCAGGCGCCGAACCTTGCCTTAACGTTATTAGGTTAATAAATTCGTTCTAATCTTATAAAGAAATTTCGGATGGACACCAGTCATTTTAGCTAGTAGCAGCTCAACTTTTTACTCGTCCAACTTTTCCGTAACTTTAGCGTTTTCCTTCTCTTTTTTTGATAATTTTACTACCAGTCACGCTTTCTTCTCTTTTAATGCTATTTCTTTAATTTTATTGTTTTTTTTCTAAAGGTTTCACCATTCGAGCCGTTACTAAAAGTAACTTTGAGAGAACTACTTGGTTTTCCGAGACGTCGGAAACCGCTATA